>DATBDG010000040.1:0-2806 GCA_036270055.1 Chthoniobacterales bacterium | reverse complement strand
TGCCGGTGACGGTGGGCGAATCGATTACGAAGTCTTCCGGCGGGCTGGTCGCGGCGCTGGAGGGGCTTTCGGCCGAGCGCTTCGAGCTGAAGTGGATCGGCTGGCCGGGCGGAGTGATCGACGAGGAAAGGAAGGCGGAAGTCGAGCGCCTCCTGATCGACGAGCACGGCTGCATCCCGATCTTCCTCTCGGAAGAAGAAGCTGCCGGCCATTACGAAGGGTTCTCCAATTCCAGCCTCTGGCCCATCCTCCATTACATGCCGAACTATATGCGCTACGACCCGGCGTGGTGGCAGCGGTATCGCGCCGTCAACCAGCGTTTCGCCGACAAAGCGCTCGAGCTGGCACGGCCCGGCGACCTCGTCTGGGTCCATGATTACCAGCTCATGCTCGTCCCGGCGATGCTGCACGACGCGATGCCGGAGCTAAAAATCGGCTTTTTCCTGCACACACCCTTTCCATCCTTTGAGACCTTTCGCTGCCATCCGAAACGGAGTGAACTGGTCGCCGGCATGCTCGGCGCCGATCTCATTGGCTTTCACACTTTTGGTTACATGCGGCATTTCCGCAGCACCGTCCTGCGCCTCCTCGGGATCGAGTCCGAGATCACTCAGATCCGAACCAGCACCGGTCATAGCGCCACGCTCGGCGTTTTTCCGATCGGGATAAATTCGCGCAAGTTTGAGGAAACCCTCAGCTCGCCGGAGTTCGCCCAGCGCCTGGCAGAAATGCGCGCCTCGGATGCCGGCAAAAAGATCGTCCTCTCCGTCGAGCGAATGGATTACACGAAGGGAATCCTGCATCGGATCGAAGCGATCGAGCGTTTCCTCGAAGAGCTGGAGGATCGAGATGCGATCAAGTTCATCTTCGTCAGTGTGCCCTCGCGCGAAGGAGTCGAGCAATACCAGGAGCTGCGCGCCGAAGTGGAGGCGCGGGTCGGCCGGATCAACGGCACCTACGCCACTCTGCGCAGCAGCCCGATTCGTTTCATCCACGGCTCGGTCGATTTTGTCGATCTCTGCGCGCTCTACGCCCATTCCGACGTCGGGCTCGTCACGCCGCTGATCGATGGGATGAATCTGGTCGCGAAAGAATACATCGCATGCCAAACGGAAGGCGCCGGCGTCCTCATCCTGAGCGAATTTGCCGGTGCGGCGGGCGAGCTTTTCAACGCCATGATCGTGAATCCCTACGACGCGGAAGGGGTGGCGCGGGCCTTGCGCGAGGCGCTCGATCTTTCGCCCGAGGAAACGGCGGCCCGGATCAAGCCGATGCGAGAACGAGTCTTGAAATACGATGCCCGCCACTGGGCCCGAACTTTCATCGACCAGCTCAAATCCGGCCGCGAGGAATCGGCCGCACCCACGGGCGATCAGCTTGAGAAAGTGGCGCAGGAATTACACGCCGCGCTTGAGGCGGAGAAATCGATCGCCCTTTTCCTGGATTACGACGGGACGCTGCGGGAGATCGAGCGCGACCCCAATGCGGCCCGGCCTAACGAGGGAGTGCGCGCCCTGCTCGATTCTTTGCGTGACCGGCCGCATCTCGATGTGACCCTCATCAGCGGCCGGACGAGCGACCATCTCGCCGCGTGGCTGGGCGATTATCCTTTCACCATGATCGCCGAACATGGCGCCGCCCTGCGCCGGGGGGGGAGAGAAGAATGGGAGCGGCTCGATGTCGGGGTCACCTACGGCTGGAAAGAGGAGATCCTCCCCATTTTGCGCATCTACGAACAATCGACCCCGGGTAGTTTCGTCGAGGAAAAGAAAACCTCGGTGGTGTGGCATTACCGCAATACCGACCCGGAATTCGGCGCCTGGAAAGCGCACCAATTGGCGGTCGAGCTCGGCGCCATCATGGCGAACCAGCCGGTCGAGATTCGGCATGGCCGCAAGATCATCGAGGCAAGCGCGGCCGCTATTTCCAAAGGGACGGCGGTTCGACGCGTTCTACAGGAGAAGTACCACGATCTGGCGCTCTGCGCGGGCGACGATCAAACGGATGAGAGCATGTTTGCGCTCAACGTCCCGAACCTGATTACGATCAAAGTCGGCTCCAGCCCGAGCCGGGCACAATATCGGATCTCGACCCCGGCCGAGTTCCGGGAGTTCCTGCAAACTGCGCTCACCCGCCCGCTGTAGCGGCGGTATATGACCGCCGAAATGTAGATCACGATGAAGCTCTCGGCGGTCACAGACCGCCGCTACAATGGCAGGCCGAACGTCTCCCCGATCTCGCGCAGGGCGATGCGCTCCGGCTGGTCGGCCAGCGCCCTAACGAATCGTTCGATCGGCTCCCGGAACGGTTCGAAGCTGAGTTTGAAGGTCTGATGATGCACGGGCATGATGAAGCGGGCCCCGGCCGCCTTCGCCATCGCGACCGCTTCCTCCGGATTGCAGTGCGACCGGATCCAAGGCTGATAGGCACCGATTCCCATGATGGCAAGATCGTAGGGACGATCGTCGCGCAGCTCGGCGAAGCTGCTCGTGAGGGCGGTATCGCCCGCGAAGATGACGCGGTGTCCCTTCCGTTCCAGCACGTAGCCGTTATAGCCGCGATACATGTCGGTCTGCAGCCGCGCGCCCCAATGCCGGACGGGAAACGCCCTCACGAGAACTGTTCCGGCCGCGGTCTGCACTTCCACTTCCTCACCCCAGCGCAGTTCGCTGATCGCGCGCAGCCGTGTCCAGCCCAACAGATCGCGGGTGCGTAACGCGGTTACGACCTGAGTGCGGGCGTCGAACCGGCGCAGAGTCCGCCAATCGAGATGATCAAAGTGCGCGTGCGAAAGCAGAATCAAATC
>DATBDG010000039.1:0-28387 GCA_036270055.1 Chthoniobacterales bacterium | reverse complement strand
GAGCGTCCTCGCAGGGGTTGGAAGAGTTTCGCTCACTACACGTTCTGGCGATTTGCGCCTAACCTCTTTTTCCGACCGTCCGCAGCTGCACGCAATCGACCAGCGCATCCCCGGCGCGGACATCGCTGATGATGACCAGGTTGTCGTTAGGCGCGATCAGCTTCTCGCTTCGCAAATATTTAATCGCCGCCTCGATCGTCGCGTTTGGCTCATCGGTGAAATCGATCCGGACCGGGAAGGTGCCCCAGCAGATCGCCAACTGCCGGTAGACCCTCTCGGTCGACGTAACGGCGAAAATCGGCGCGTGTTCCGGCCGCATATTGGAGACGTAGCGCGCCATCGTGCCGTGCCGGGTGAAGACAAGAATCTTGGCGCGCGCGAGCGAATCGGCCAGCTCGACCGCGGCCGCGACGGTTTTCTGGCGCGCATCTTCCAGCAGCGCCTCCTCGCCGTAACCGGCGCCGCCGCTGCGCTCGATCCGAAGCGCGACGCGGTTGAGCACTTTCACGCACTCGACCGGATAACGGCCGGAAGTGGTTTCGCCGGTCAACATGATCGCGTCGGCCTGCTCGAAGACCGCGTTGGCCACATCGGTGATCTCGGCCCGGGTCGGGACCGGATTGTTGACCATCGACTCGAGCATGTGGGTCGCAACCACGACTGGTTTGCCAAAACGCAGGCAGCGTTTCACGATCCGCCGCTGAATGATTGGTAACTCTTCCATCGGACATTCGATCCCCAGATCGCCGCGTGCGACCAGGATGATGTCAGATGCGCGAATCATGTCGTCGATTTGCCTAACGGCGCCTTGGTCTTCGATTTTCGCGACGACCGCCGCACTGCTCCCGAGCTTTTTCAAATAGCGTCGCAGCACCTCGAGGTCCTCTGCTTTGCGCGCGAAACTGAGGGCGACAAAATCGACTCCGAGTTCCGCTCCGAGCTTGACGTCGGCATGGTCCTTCTCAGTCAGGGCGGGAAGATTAACGTGCACCCCGGGGAGGTTGATGTGGCGCCGCGATCCGAGTCTGCCGGCGGTCAGGACGGTGCAGCGGATGCGATTTTTTTTCTTTTCCACGACCCGCAATTGCAGGACGCCGTTGTCGACCAGGACGGTGTCGCCGACCGAGACGTCATCGATCAGGTCGTCGTAATTGACGGTGATGGAGTTGGGCGCGGTGCTTTTCGCGCCGCGCACCGTGATCTCAAGGATGTCGCCGACCGCGAGCGGCAGATCGCGTTTCAACACACCGGTGCGAATGGCGGGACCCTGGGTATCGAGGAGCAGGGCGACGTCGCGCTCGAGCTGTTGCGCGATCGCCCGCACCCGCGGCACGATATCCCGCACCCATTCGTGTTTCGCGTGGCTCATGTTGAGGCGAAACACATCGGTCCCCGCCTCGATCATCTGCCGAATGATCTCGGAATCCTGTGAAGCCGGTCCGAGGGTGCAGATGATTTTGGTCTTACGCATTTTGAATCGCGCGGGAGGTGGCTATCTCGCTCACGACGCCGGTTTCCGCCCCCAGACGGAGATCAGCTCAACCCCGGCGTGACTCTCGATCGCCTCGAAGCCCGCTCGCTTCAAATACTCCTGAAGCTCCTGCGGCGTCGAACAAACCGTGATGTGATCGGGGCGCTCCGCGATCGGGAAGCGGCGATGGGTTTCGAAAATGGCCCAGCCGCCGTCGCTGCAAAGGTCGACGTTATCGACGTAAAGTTTGCCGCCGGGCCGCAGGACGCGGAATGCTTCCTCGACATACGCATAACGATCCCAGCTTTCCAGATGCATGAAGACGACCGTGCAATAAACGAAGTCGATCGACGAGTCCGCGATCGGGCTCAGGTCGTTGCCGGGCAGCTCGACGAATTCGACATTTGGAAAATCACGCAACCGCTCAGCCGCGTGACGAAGCATGTGCGGAGAAACGTCGGCCCCGATCCAGCGTTGGCAGCGCCCCGCCAGACACTGCCCGACCCGGCCGATGCCGCAGCCGATTTCCAAGACGACGTCAGTCGTATTGATCCCCACGTTCTGGAGCAGAAACTCGCTCGTGCCGACGCCGCTCGTCGCGATCGTGGCGTCATCCTCCGTCCCGCTGACGTGCATCTTCGCGCTCGAAAGTGTCTCTGAAAGCGCCGTCCATGTCCCCTTGTAATCTGAACGCATCGTTAGGCCGCATCGTCCTCCCTCCCCTCTGGAAGATGAGTGCCCGTGATAGTATGATCTCCCGCCCACGGTCGCAATCACCGGGGCAAACTTCCCAGGCGCGATGAACCAGCAGACATGACCAATCCGACGGAAACCGACCTAAAGTCCGAGTTCGCCAAGCTAGCGCCTTGGATCTTTCAGTTCCGGATCGGTGAGGCCGATTACGGCGGAACGATTGGGGCCGGGAGCGATGCGCGCGTCGAGCAGTTTTTTCGCTTTGCGCCGAACGTCGCGACCATCCTCGAAACCGGTTCGCTCGAAGGGGCGCAGACGTTTCTTTTGGCGCGAGAGCCAGGAGTGCGCCGCGTTCTGGCGATCGAAGGTCGGGAGGCAAATCTGCGCAAAGCGCGCTTCGTGCAGGAACTTCTCGGAGTAAAAAACGCCGAATTCGTGCAGGGCAATCTGGAAGAGATGGATCTGTCGCGCTTCGGTAGGTTCGACGCCGTCTTTTGCTGCGGCCTCCTTTATCACCTCCCCAAGCCGTGGCAATTCCTCAACCGCCTCCCGTCGGTCGCACCGATTCTTTACCTCTGGACCGCCTACTGCGGCGAGCGGGAAGCGATTGAACTGCCTAACGGAATGCGCGGCAAAATCCAACCCGAAGGAGGTTCCGACGAACCGCTGAGCGGGCTTTCGTCAACCGCTACCTGGCTGACGTTGGATTGTTTGTTAGGCTGTCTTTCGGCCTCGGGTTACCAACACGTTGAGGTCATTCAGGATGATCCCAACCATGTCAATGGCTGCATGGTGACGATTGGGGCCCGGTTGAGGTCCGAATAGACTTTTTCATTCATGCAATGGTTCTTTGCCCTGACCGAAGATTCGACCGCTTTCCGCGAATACGCGGAGATGCTAAAGGTCGCGGTCTATACCGCCGGTCAGCACACCTCGCTCGTCCCGCATCTGATCTATGACGGTGGCGAGAACCAATTTACCGCCTGGCTCCAACAGCACGGGGTGCGGATCGTTCCGCATCGCAGCCGGTTTCGCGACGCACTCGGGGAGCTGGGTCGGAAAAAAGGGAATCCGCATTTTGAAGCCGCCCTCGCCGGCGCTTTTTCCCGGGTGGAGTTGCCCGAAATCGTGGCGCGCCTCGGCGGCGCCGAGCGGATTCTCTACACCGATTGCGACGTCATCTTTCAGGCCGAGGTCGTGCCCGAATTGCTGGCCAACCCGTGCGAGGTTTTCGCGGTCGCGCCGGAAACTGTGCGGGACGATTACCTCAACATGAACACCGGCGTGATGCTGATGAATATCCCGCGCCTGCGTGCCGGCCTGCCGGAGTTCCTCGAATACATCGGAGAGAATCTGGCCGAGCTGGAAAAGGAATCATGGGACGAAGCGGCCTACCGCTGGTACTACCGCGCTGCCGATGGTCGCCCGCTCTGGGATCATTTACCTCCGGAATTGAACTGGAAACCGTATTGGGGGGAAAACCCGCGGGCGAAAATCATCCATCTGCACGGTCCGAAGCCGTATCAGCGCGACCAGCTCGAAACCGTCTGGCCGGAGCTGAAGCCCTATACCGGCGGCGCCTATCAGACCGTGATGGATCAGTGGTCGGAGCTGCTCGCTCAGTGTCGTTAGGCGCGCCGCCTTCTCACGGGTCCGCCACCGCGAAGAGGTGGAGATAAACGGGAAGATTGTCCCGTGTGCGCAGGGGATGTTCGCCATAAGGGAAAACCTCGACGCGGCCGAAGCATCCTTCGAGCAGGCGTCGCAGGCTGGCGCGGGTGAAGAAGTTTTTATGGTCGGCTTCCAGCAAATGCCACGGCACCACGCCCCAGCCATGAAGATAAGGCAGCACCTCGATGTTCGGGACGGAGAAGAGCGCTCGTCCGCGGGTGACGCGCCGGATTTCCCGCAGGAAGAATTCCGGCTCGGCGATGTGCTCGAGCACTTCGAGGCAAATCGCGCAGTCCCATTCCCGGTCGGGACCAGGCAGGCGGCGCGATTCGAGATCGACTCGACGACAGGGTAGCTGGCGCCGCTCCAGAATCGCGCAACAATCCGGATTGGTTTCAAGGCCGAGCCAGTTATGACCGGCGGCGATCAGCCGCGGTCCATAAGCTCCCGCCCCGCAACCCACATCGACGACAGAGGAGTCTGGCGGCAGAAAAGCCTCGACCAGGTTGGCCGCTTCCTCGGATGGATTCTCCACCGGCGGCCCGGAGCCGTAGATATTTTCCCGGTGCAAGAGCGCGGTGTTGTCTGGATGAACCACGTCGCCATGCGCGTGCTCGCGCAGGCGCGCCGGGACGAGCCGGATGCGTTGCTCAGCGAATGTATGATCGTGGTCCGCATCGTCGGAAATGGCGATGCGCAAAGTCGCCACGCGCGCTTCCGTCATCGGGCTTCCAGTTTTTCCCAGCATCCGAAAACCGGTCGGAACAGAGGGTGCGATGCCGAGGTGCCGGCTCACGTCGGCGCGATAAAAAAGAATCCGCGTTTCAGTCACGCACGCATCATCGACAAAGGCGCGCACCCGCCAGGAGCCGAGATCGCAGCGCGGCGCATAAACCCAGCCGGCGAGAAAGATCGTCTGATCGTAAACGCTCTCCCCCGGGGTGGGGAAATCGATGTGGCCGGAGAGCTGAAGGTTTTGATCGGTCATGAGTCTCGGGCCGAGATTAAGGCAGGCGCCAGGCGAGCGTATCGCCCTCTGGTGTCTCGGCCCAGCCGTAATTGAAATGGACCAGGAACTGGTGCGCCTCGCCGCGTGCCTCCGCCGTCAGATGCTGGTGTTCGTAAAGAATCAATTGCGGCTCCAGTTCTCTGAGATCGAATTGACGCAGAATCCGCCAGTCCATCCCCTCGGCGTCGATCACGAGGAGATCGAGTCGATTCATCATGTGGTGACGGAGCAGGGTCGCGACGGTGTAACATGAAACTTCTTCCCTAACGATCGCGGCGTCCATCTGGCCGAACTGCTCTGCGTTCTGCCGCAACAACCCGGGATCCAGCGAGGGAATCTGATCCAGCCAAAGCGAGTCGCTCGGCGCAACCGCCAGCCGATGGATCAGCGTCGTGCCGTTGCTTTCCGCAATCGCGGCCTGCTCGAGACGCAGCGCCGGGTTGTGCCCGTGGCGCTCGGACAATTGCGCAAACAAATGCGCGACCGGCTCGACCAGCACTCCGCGCCAACGGGTGCCCGGACGTTGCAGGAGCGGGTAAAGCGGGTCGCCGGTCAGGCCATCGTTCGCGCCGATTTGTAGGAAGCGCGCTTCCGGAAGCGCGCTGGCGAAGTCGGCGAGCAGGGCGTCAGCATGGTGTCGTTGGAAAAAGCCGCCGCGCAGACTGCGCGCGAGGAGATGACGTCGCAGCACCCAGCCAAAACGCGCCGCCGAATCGGTCGCGAAGCGTTCGCGCAGCCGCCAGCAGCCGAGTTGGAGCGCGGCCGCGATCCGTTCGACGAACGGCGGTTTTGACAAAGCGCCCGGGACCGGGTGTTCGACTTCCACGATCTGCTCGCCGAGCTGAACGGCAAGGCGCAGACCATTCGACCCGATCGCGTCGGCCGGGCATTTCCCGGCAAAACCGAGAGCGATGCGATCGGGAAAAACGCGCCGGACATCCGGTCGCTCTCCCGTCGTTAGGCGAATTGATTTCGCCTCCGGCAGCCAGACCGCGGCGATCGGACGGTCCGCCACCACCCAGCCGGTGAACTCCAAATCGGAATTTCCGACTCGATCGCCTTTGGGCTCGAGGTGAAGGCGGATGTTCTCGAGTTCGATCATCGGGTTTCGCTCGGCCGTGGCGGGATCGCGACCGTGAAGCCGGGGGGATCGAGCGAGAGATTGGGATTGTAGAACGGGTCCGCCCCGAGCGAGCGCGCCCAGCGTTTTTCGAGGTAGCGGGCTTCGTCCGGCGATTGCGCCTCATCCCGCAGGCCGCTGCCGCTGAAGATGAGATTGGCATACGGGGTCCAGACTACCTGCAAGCCCGCCTCCCAGATGCGCAGGCAAAAATCAATGTCGTAAAAATGCGCGGGCAGATTCTTTTCGTCGAATCCGTCGAGTTGCAGGAAAACTTCCCGGCGCACGGCCAGGCACGCGCCGGAAACGGCGGAGTAATTTTGCTGAAGCCAGGCGCGATTGAAGTAGCCGGGATGCCCGCGCGGAAAACCGCGAAACGCCGGATGCGCAATCCCGCCGAGCCCGAGAATGAGGCCGCCGTCTTCCAGATTCCCATCGGGAGACCAAAGCCGGCCGCCGACCACGCCCACTTCTGGCCTAACGACCTGGCTAACCATTTCCTCCAGCCACCCCTCTTCCGCCGAAACAATATTGTCGCTTAAAAAAAGAAGAACGTCGGCCTGCGCACTTTTGGCGGCCGCATTGGCCCCGCGCGCCCCCGGCTCGCTGTAGCGGCGGTCTATGACCGCCGACGATCCCGGCTCGCCCTCGGTAATCGTCGCTATCGAAGGAAGCGCCACCGGCGTTTCGTAAATGACGCGGTGCGATTCGTCATTCTCCGGGCACGGCTCCGCCCGGCCGGCGATCCCACTCTCACGGAGATAGCTGTTCAACGCCGTGCGGGCAGCGTTACGCGCATACGGTTTCGCATCCGGCGCCGCCGCCAAGCTGCCCTCGACCATCCGCCAGCGATAGAGCAGACGCGGGATGTGCCGTATTTGTTGCGCGCGAAGGCGCGCAACGCAGCGCAAGGCGAGATCGTAATCCTGCGAGCCTTCATAACCCTCGCGAAACCCGCCAATCTCGCGCAGGAGCGAGGTCCGATAAACGCCGAGATGGTTCAGGTAATTTTGCCCGAGAAAAAGCTCCGGGTTCCAATCGGGCTTGAAGAACGGGTTGAATCGCCGCCCTGACGAATCGAGAAAATCCTCATCGGAATAGATGAGTCCCGCGTCAGGCCAGCAGTCGATCGCGCACACCACTTCCGCCAGCGCGTTCTCCGCCAGGGCGTCATCCTGATCGAGCAGCCCACACCACTCGCCGGTCGCGAGAGTGAGAGCGGAGTTGGAGCAGGCCGAAATGTGACCATTTTCCGGACGAAAAAGCAGCTTTATCCGCGGGTCGGCCGCGGCGCTCTGCTCGAGAAACGCGCTGAGCTGCGGGTCGTGCGACGCGTCATCGGCGATGCACAGCTCCCATTGTTCATAGATCTGACCTTTCACCGAATCGATCGCCGCTTTCAGAAAATCGAGGTCGGGTCGATAAACCGGCAGAAGCAGGGAGATCAGCGGACGCACGCCTAACGAATCGAGTTCGGCGCGCAGGGCCGAGCGATCGGCGGGGGTCAAGGTGTCGTAGCGCTCCAGCCATTGCCGGTAATCGACCGGCGGGAGGAGGGCGCGGGCGCCCTCGATCGTTCGGTTGATGAGGCTGGCGAATTTTTCGCCAAAAGCCTCCAGCGTGAACCGCTCAAGAAAAGTCCGCCGCGCCGCGTCGCCGAGCTGTTCGATCAGCGCCGGCTCCTGAATCAGCCGGGCGATGGCGCGCGCCACCGCGGCCGGGTCTTCGCTCGGGACGAGCAACGCGTTTTTTTCATTTTCGAGAGATTCGTTTATCCCTCCCACTTCCGTGCAAATGATCGCTTTCCGAAGGCTCATCGCTTCCAGGAGCGTGATCGGCATGCTCTCATCGCGGGAGGTGCAAACGAAAACCGCCGCCCGATTCGTTAGGGCGAGCGCGCCTTTGTGGTCCAGAGCACCGGCTAAATGCAAATCACCGAGCTCCTCGCCTTTTCGCTGCAGCTCTTCGTAAAAGGGCGCCTCCAAAATTCGACCGGCCATGTGAAAGGACGCGCGTGCGCGCAGCTTCGGATCGAGAAGCCGGACCGCTTCCAGAAAAACGTCCTGTCCTTTGCGTACTTCGTAACCGCCGATGGTGACGAAGGCGAGGGGAGCTTCGGGCGCGGGTGTCGGGGCGACGACTGCAGGATAACCGTACTGAACCACGTGCACCGGGCTTTGGGTGAATGGCTGGTAGATTTCCGCAGTCGCCCGGGTCGGGGCCACGAGAGCGTTGGCGAGCCGAATCAGCCGGCGCAGACCGCGATTATGGCGCATGAATTCGAGCCCGAGCTGCGTCTCGTGCAGATACCAGACGACTGGCACCCGCTCGAGATAGGCGGCCACTACGACGCGATAGGACGCGATCGTGTTGGCCACCACGGCGTCGGATTGGCGGAGCAGGGTCCGCAGCTCCGGGGAAGCTGAACTCGTTAGGGCGTCGGGAATAACAACGGGCTCGATCCCGCAGGCGCGGAAGTGGACCGCGCCGGGGCCGTCGGCCGGCGCTACCACCGTGGGCTGCCAGCCGTGCTCCTGCAACCATCCGACAAGATGGGAGAGCAGAATGGGCGCGCCGCTCAGGGTCATCTCGTGAGAAACGAAGAGCACCCGCGGCGGCGCAACTGACGGCTTTGGTGGATTCGCCGGCAGCGCCGCATCGCTCGCAGTTTTCTGTCGCTCGCTCATCGCCCGCTCAAGCAAAGCGCTGAAACGTTTGCCGAGCCGGGCGAGAGAAAAATTTCGGTCGAATAATCTTTGCGCCCTTTTCCCTAATCTCGCCCTCAGTTTCGGCTCTGCGATGCATCGTGCCAGGGTTCGCGCCAGTGCGACCGCGTCGTCAACCGGCACCATCAGCGCGGTCTGCTCATCCGTGAGCCATTCGCCGATGCCGCCGACATCTGTGGTAACGATCGCTTTCCCGAGGCTCATCGCCTCCAGGATTGCCACCGGCATCGTCTCGTCGCGCGAGGCGCAGACCAGGACGTCGCAGGCGGCAACCGCCTTGAGAGCCTGCTCGTGTTCCAGGCTGGGAAGCAGTTCGACGTTAGGCAAAGCCGCCGCCTCGCGGGCAAGCGCCTCGTAAAATTGCCGATCCAGGCTGCGGCCCGCGAACCGAAACACCGCCCGCTCTTGCCGCGCCGCCGGCAGGCTTTTGATCGCGGTGAGCAACACATCCTGCCCCTTGCGATGTTCATAGCTGCCGAGGAGCAAAAAATTACATTTCGCCCGATCGCTTCGCTTTTTTGGAGGCGCGAGTTTCTTGGGCGCGGGAATCCCATATGGCACGACCTCGATCGGCCGTTTGGTCAGGGGTCGATAGATCGCCGCGGTCCGCTCCGTCGGCATGATGAGCAGATCGGCCACCGCCAGGGTCTGGCCGATCTCCGGCACCTGCCGCAGCCATTGATGCGCGACCAGGCTTTCGTGGATGTACCAAATGGTCGCGATCTTCTCGTTCCTCGCCGCCTGGACGACGGCCCACAAGACGAGGGTATTGGCAATCACCACATCGAAGCGCCGACACAGCCGGCCCAGTTCCGCGAGGTCGAGGGTGCGCGACAAATCCAAAATCGGAAACACTTGGATACCGGCTCGTTCAAGCTCTCTCGTGATCGGGCCGCTTTCCGGTCTCGATAATTCAGGCACGGCTACCGCCAGCTCATAGCCCGTTTCGTGAAACCATCGGATCAGATGCAGCAACTGAATCGGCGCGCCGCTCCAGGTCGTCTCGTGGGAAAAAAAGAGAAGACGAAGCCGCTTGCCCCTGCGCAAAAACGGCAGCGTCCAACCTGATCCCGGTGGCATCCGGCATTTATCACGCTGCGGTTAAGGCTCAGCAAGAGTCGATGCGATCGGACGCGCGGAAGCGCGTTCCTCCGGGAGGGATGTGCTTCCGCATGTCCGGGATGAAGGGAGCGGCTCGCAAAACATTTCGCCGAATTCGCGTTCATCTGCGAAATCTGTGAGCGATTGCAACCGCCCGACTGCCCGCCATGACCGATGAACCAGTGATCCGCTTCGACGCGCCTCATCGGGTCCTCGTTCTCGTGCTGGTGGGTCTCTTTGTCGTCTGCGTGGGACTGCGCCTGCACGGCTTCTCGCTTCCGGAGTGGCATGAACAATTGGATGGCTCCCCGCCTAACGAAGTCCTGCTCGGTCAGCCGCGCATCATTCGGATGGACGACTGGGCGGCGGCCTTGTGCACCATCCTGGCCCAGCGCCAAGCGCGTCCGGCCTTTCCGGTCTGGAACAAAAACATCGGGCTGGGCGCGAACATGGTGGTGAACCCGATCAAGACGCCGGTCCTGCATTGGGTGACGATCTATCGGCCGCATCTCTGGGGCTATTTTTTCGGGCGAGACTTCGGCCTTGCCTGGCACTGGTGGACCCTGTTGCTGGGATTGTTCTACAGCTATTTCCTCTTTTTCCGGCTGGTCAGCGGCGGACGCTTTTTCGTTGCCATCTCGGGCGCGCTCCTCATCGCCTGCTCGCCTTTCTTTCAGTTCAAGAGTCTCGAGTACGCCGAGATCGCGATTTTCGCCGCGCTCCTATTTGTTGCTTTGAGCCAAATTCTCTTCACCAGCTCGCGCCGACAGCAGGTCGTCGGCGGACTGCTTTTGGCCTGGAGCGCCGGCGGTTTGGCCCTCAACTTTTATCCGGCTTCGCAGATTTCTCTCGGTTATCTGCTGATTTTCATAACTGTCGGATTTCTGTTCCGCCACCGCGCTGTGCTGCGCGAGCAAGATGAATGGAAACACCGGATCGTTTGTCTGGCCGGCGGCGCGGGTCTGGCGGCTCTCGCCGTCGCGGTCTTCGTCGTTCAAGGCTGGCCGATTCTGCAAATCCTCAACCAGACCGTGTTCCCGGGGCAGCGTTTTGTGACGGGCGGCGATTATCCCTGGTGGCGCATTTTCGCGAACGACTTTTTCCTCCAGTTTTTCCTCGGGGACAATCTGCCCGGCACGAACATCTGCGAGTACGGCTCGTTTCTTTTTTTCTTTCCGGTTTTCGCGGCTTGGGCCGTCTACCAGATGTGGCGGGAGCGGCAGGTTGACTTCCTGATCCTGAGCCTGCTCCTCTTTTGCTTTGCCCTAACGACTTTCGCGGTCGCCGGTTTTCCCGCCTGGCTCAGCGCAGTGACGTTGATGAGTAAGGTGCCGCCAAACCGCAGCATGGTCGCGCTCGGCGTGGCTAATGCGGCACTCCTTTGCGCCATGGCGGCGTCGCGGCAGACCAAGAGACGGGCCGACTCAGCGCCTCTTGTCCTGGTCGGATGCTGGATCGTTTTCCTTTTCATAATGGCGAGGTCGATCGCCGGAAACTACGGAACCCTGACTGTGTGGCAGCTCGCGGGACCTGCGGTCGTTCTTGGTTTTCTCGCTTACGGCTTGTTGCAGGAACGCCTCAAGGAAGGAAGTCTCTTCCTCCTCGCCCTGATCTCGATCGGCGCGTCATGCTGGTTTAACCCGCTCGTGCGCGGCGGCACCGCCTATCTTTACCGCAACCCGCTCGCCACCAAAATGCGCGCCCTTTCCGCGCACGATCCCGGCGCTCGCTGGGCCACGTTTGGCACCATGTTTCACCCGGACTATCCACGGCTGCTCGGGCTCCCGGCGATTGATGGGACCGAGCCATATCCGCAGTTTGCATTCTGGGCCCGACTCGATCCGGAGGGACGCTACTTCGAGGAGTATAACCGTTACGCCCACGTCTGGTTTACGGCCGCCGAGAACGGGATCGAAATCAAATCAACCTACCTCGACCAGGTAAGAGTTTCGCTCGCCCCTAATGACCCGATCCTGGATCCATTCGATGTCCGGCTTTTTCTCGTCGTCTCGCCGGAGGATCAAATTTTCGATCGTCTGCCGCAGCTCGCAAAAGTTTTCACCTGGGGCCGGATGCACATCTACCGCAAGCGCGGAGCCGAATCACCGTGAGGCGACGCTTTACTACTCTTGCTGGTTCTGTTCGGACGCGCCCTGCGCGGGAGTGGCGGCGGCCTCGCGCAGGGGCCGGGAAAGATCGCCTTTCACCCGGTCGAGGATCCCGTTCACGAAACGGCCCGAATCGGGGCCGCCGAATTCCTTCGCCAGTTCGATCGCTTCGTTGATGGAAACGACCGGCGGAATGTCGTCGCGGTAGAACATTTCGAAAATTCCGAGTCGCAGGACATTGCGATCGACCGCCGAGATGCGGCGGAAGTCGTAGTTTTCGCAATAGCGAGTAATACGTTCGTCGATCTCCGGGAGATGGGCGAGCATCCCTTCGATCAGAGGCTGGGCGAACTGCCGCACGCTTCCTTTCGCGGGGCAAAGCTCCCAGAATTCCTCGATCGTCTCCGGCCCTGCGCCGCCGTGCAGGTCGCGCCAGAAATGATATTGGAGCGCCGACCGGCGCGCTGCGCGTCGCTTGCCCATGACTACTTGCGCAGCTCCGCGACGAGGTTCGCCATTTCAAAAGCGGCGCGCGCAGCTTCGGTCCCGCGATTCATTTCGTCCTCGAGACAGCGTCGCCGGGCCTGCGCTTCGTCTTTCAAACTGAGGACGGCATGAATCACCGGCACGCCGTGCTCGAGCGAGATCTCCTGCAGCGCGTTACTCACGACTTGTCCGAGCAGTTCGGCGTGAGCGGTTTCGCCCTGTAAAATGACTCCGAGCGCCACGATCGCGTCCGCCTCCTTTTGCAGCGCCACTTCGCGCACGATGAGCGGAATTTCGAAAGCGCCAGGCACGAGGTGGAGGACGACGCTGGAGGCCGGCGAAAGGTTGCGCAGTTCATCGGTGCAATGGGTCACAAGGCCCTGAACATACTCAGCGTTGAACTGGCTCGCGACCAGAACGAACCCGCGCCTGACGTTGATCGGACGCGGTTTCGGCGGAACCAATTGTGACATGCGCAGCGCGATCGCCCGCTAGAGCAGGTGTCCCATTTTCACTCGTTTCGTCTCGAGGTATTTGGCGTTGTGCGGATTCGGCTCACTCCGGATTGGCACCTGTTCGACCATCTGGATGCCGTAACCTTCAAGGCCCACCACCTTCTTCGGATTGTTGGTTAGGAACCGGAATTTGCGCACCCCCAGATCGTAAAGAATCTGCGCGCCGATGCCGTAATCGCGCAGATCGCCGGCGAAGCCGAGCCTGGTATTGGCTTCCACCGTATCGAGTCCTTCCTCCTGCAATTTGTAGGCGTGAATTTTCGCCGCCAGACCGATGCCGCGACCCTCCTGGCGCATGTAAACCAGCACCCCACCCGCTTCGCTGATCTGCTTGAGGGCGGCGTGCAATTGGTTGCCGCAATCGCAGCGGCGCGAACCGAAAACGTCGCCGGTCAGGCATTCGCTGTGCACGCGCACGAGCGTCGGTTTCGTTTTCGAGATTTTGCCTTTGACGAGGGCGAGGTGATGCGCGTTGTCCATCGTCGAGCGATACATGTACAATTCGAAGTCGCCGTAGTCGGTCGGCAATTTCACCACCTGCTCGCGAACGATCAGTTTCTCCCGCAGACGCCGATGGGCGATCAGGCTCTGAATAGTGCAGATGCGCAGCTTGTGTTTTTTCTTGAACTGCATCAGCTCCGGCAACCGCGCCATCGTGCCGTCGTCGTGCAGGATTTCGCAAAGGACCCCGGCCGGTTGCAGACCCGCCATTCGCGCCAGGTCGACCGCCGCCTCTGTGTGACCCGCGCGCCGCAGCACCCCGCCCTCTTTCGCGCGCAGAGGAAAGATGTGACCGGGCTGGACCAGATCTTCCGGCACCGACTTCGGTCGCGCGATCGTGCGGATGGTCGCGGCGCGATCGTGCGCGCTGATCCCGGTCGTGACGCCTTTCGCGGCATCGACCGAGACGGTAAAATCGGTCCGATACATTTCCCGGTTTTGCGCCACCATCCGTTGCAAGCCGAGCTGATCGGCACGCTCACTCGAGATCGGCACGCAGATGAGCCCGCGTCCGTGCATGGTCATGAAATTGATCGCCTGCGGCGTCGCCTTTTCTGCCGCCATAATTAGATCGCCTTCGTTTTCGCGGTCGGCGTCGTCCGTCACGATCACGATTTTCCCGGCGGCGATGTCGCGCACCACCTCGTCAATCGTATCGAACTGAAAGGCTTCCGGGGCCTGAATGATCACGCCGATACCATTGCGTCACGGGTCGCTCTCGGCAAGGTGGAGTGAGAGGTGGATGGCCTGCGGTGCCGCGTCGCATTCTTTCCATTACTCCACTACTCCACTACTCCATCACTCCAACTCCCCGCCGCTCGTCGCCACGATCGCCTCCGGACGATAGAGATCGCGATTCGAGCCTTGGAATTCCGCCTTCAACTTCACGTGAAAATGCGCGAGATCGACCAGTCCGAGCGGGTGAATTTCCAATGTCCATTTTCCCGCGGCGCATGCTCAAACCCGGCCGCGAGAGGGACGGCGTCATCGAGGACTTTGTTGGTCGATTTTTTCGGCTCGAAGTAGAAAGTGAGGAAAACTGCTTTCGCGACTCCCGGCGGCATAAAGTTTCGGATCGAGATAATAGACGCGCTTCGTCTCCTGATCGACGATGCGCAAATCGGGATACCCGGCGCGCTGCACATGCCCATCAGCGGTCCGCGGAAAATCGCAGCTCAACCCCGAGGCAGCGTTCAGCAACTCGCGCAGCAACTCTTCGAAATGGCTACTCACTTCGTTGATGCGCGGGACACTTTGAATCACGCTCCCCGGTTCATTCAATCGTCTAACGACCTCGTCGAGCACGCCAGAAATCTGCTGCACGACCCGCTGGTCGGTCGCATTCTGCGGGTCGAGCGCGATCACTTTGCGGCCGGTCGTGTCGAGGATCACCTGCGCGAATGGCACCCCGCGCAACTGCACGTCTTCGCGCGGGAGCCACGGGATCAGGGTGTCGACCGGCGGCTTCGCGGCCGGCGTGGCCGGCTCTTTCGCGGAAACCATCTGGACGGTAAAACCGCCGCCGCCGCGCTAACGAGAGACCGGGACGCCATCCCCATCTAGCGGGCGCGTGAAGCCCGCGGCTTGCGCCCGTTGAGCTGCCCCCGTTGGCGCGCCGCGTCCATCATCCATTCGGCGGCGCGCTGCGTCAGCTCGGTCGCATTCGTTAGGCCGAGCTTCTGTTTAATCCGTTGCCGATGGGTCTCAATCGTCTTCACGCTCAAGTGCAGCTCGGTCGCGAGCCGCGCCGTGCCGAAGCCGCTCCCGATGAGGCGAAACACCTCCAGCTCGCGATCGCTCAACTGCCCGCAGCTGTCCCGGCCCGTTTCGACCGAACCGTTCGCGAGCATCTGCAACAACCCGCGCGCGATCGTCGCGCTGGCGTAGAGTTCGCCGGCCGCGATTCGTCCCAGCGCCTGCAACACTTCCGCGGTTTCATCCTCCGCCACGACGTAGCCGCGCGCGCCGGCCTTGAAGGCCCGCTGCACGGAGAGCGAATCGGTCCGGGCCGTCACGACGAGCGCGCGTGCGGTCGGATGCATTTTCTTGAAATCCTTGAGGAGCGCGATCCCGTCGCCATGCTGCAGAGTGAGGCTGAGCACGACGAGATCGGGCGCCGCCTCCGCAAACATGCGCCGCGCGACCGGGGCCGAGCCGGTCTCGCCGATGACCCGGAAGCGGCGATCGGATTGCACTAATTTCGTTAGGCCAAAACGCATCAGCGGCGCGTGATGCGCGATCAGGACCGACAATTTTTTCGGGGAGCCCATGGCTTTCCTTTCGAGATGAGAACCCGGGTGTTAGCAGACTCGCAAAGCGCTGCCTAGAGGAAACACGCGCCCCCGGTAAATATTTTTCACATCACCTGTCGGGCAAAGTCCTGAGAGTTCCTTCGGGGTTTCCGGCGCGGGGGAAGGGCCGCGCAATTCAGGGGTTCGGCCTGATGGGCAGAAACGCGCGCGGCTGCTTTCATCTCGGCGTGTCGATTCCCTTGCAAGCCACCCGCGCGCTGGTGGCGGCTGCCATTTCTCTCGCCGGCTGCGTCGGCCCGATCGGCGATAATGCAGGCCGGCTCACCTACGATCAGTGGAAGAGTGACGTCGCCACCGGCAGGGTCTTCCCTCCGCCGGGCCATGTCGAGCCGGGCGGGGAGAGAGCCGATTTCGCCTACGTCTATCGGCTCAAAGTGGTGAAGGATTACGAGTACGAGAACTACGTGCTCATCTTTCGCCGCGCCACCACTTACGGCGAGTTCGGCTCCGATGCGATCAAGATCGTGCTCGATTCGCTCGTCGCCGTCACCGGCGGGAGCGCGGCCAAGGCCGCTCTCGGCGCGGCCTCAGCTGGCGTCACTGGCGCCACCACCTCGCTCAAGAAGAACGTCCTTTTTGACCAGTCGATCACCACTTTCATCACCAAGATGGACGCGCTGCGGCTCAACAAGTGGAACGAGATTCTCTGCAAAATGGGACGTTGCCCGCCGGGTTCGGAAAACAAGCGCTCGGCGGACCAGCCCTACACCTACGCCGAAGCGTTCTGCGACATGGAAGAGTACGGGCATCTCGGGAGCTTCGATGCCGCCCTCCGCTCAATCGACGCCAATGCGAGCGCCGACCACGCGGCGGCGAAACAGGTCAACGCCGAGATCAACAAGGTGACGAGCGTCCAGGAACCCGCCGCTTCGCCCGCGCCGGCCGGCGACCACTAAGCAGCGGGTCGGATCGTGTTTTCTCTTCAATGAGTCCGCTTCAAAAGCCTTCCCGTGTCAGTCGCTTCCACGCTTCTGGTCCCGTGCTTGCCGTCGGCATCGGGCGCTCACGTTCGCCGGAACCGGAGAGACGTGGCTCCTGGGACCGAGGCTGTCCTTTTCCAACTGAATTTTCATCGAAATGGTGGAGGTCTTCAATGAAAAGACCGGACGCCCGGCCGCGGTTTGGCGTTGCCATTTTCCAGCTTGGCGCCCGTTAGGTGCGGGCGACGGTAGGCGAAGGAGCAGAGAAGGTGCGCAAAGAATCGCGAATTAGAACAGGACGAGGCCGTTGAGTTCGACGAGATAGAGCCAGCGCGTGTCGGGAGGTAATCGAGAATCAAGGGCGCCTCCGGTTTGTGGAGAAGGAAGCTGTAATTGATGTTCGTTAGGCGATCCTTCGGTCGCGAGAACGACGAGGCTGAAAACTGTTCGTTTCACGACGTTCTGCGACAAGCTCATTATCTCCGATCTTGTAATATTTCTGATTGCGCCTTCCAGCCAATCCGATAAAACGGGGCGTCCACCCTCCTATGTCATCGCTACCGGTTGATGCGCACGCGATTCGCAAATCGCGTCAGACAGTTCGTCTGCCCTCGGTTTTCGAATGGCGCTCCGCGGGTAATCAAAATGTTTAACTCCGGCATCCTCGACGTCGCGATCGGGATTGTTTTTGTCTATCTCCTCGTCAGCTTGATCGTAACCGCGGCGAACGAATTGATCGCGGCTATCTTTAAAATGCGCGGGCGCGTTCTCTGGCAGGGACTCTGCACTTTGCTCCCGACGAAGAATAATTTTGCCCGTAAAATCTATGAGCATCCATTGATCGAGGGGCTCTCGGCCGCGCGGCGGCCCTCCTACATTCCCTCGCGGACCTTTGCTCTCGCCCTGCTCGACGTAGTCAGCGGCGGGACCGGGGAAATTCTCAAGGGAAAAGCGCTCGAAGCCAGGATCGATCTCCTGCCCGAGGATTTGCGGCGGCCGCTCAAACTTCTCCTCGATGAGTCGAAGGGAAATGTCGACCACTTCAAAATGCAGATCGAAGTCTGGTTCAACGAGGCGATGGCCCGGGTCGGCGGGGTTTACAAACGCAAAGTCCAATACGCGCTCTTCTTTCTCTCCTTTCTTCTCGCGGCCTGGCTCAACATCGACACGATCGTGCTCGCCAATCGGCTCTCACACGACTCCGCCCTTCGCTCCGCACTCGTCTCGCAGGCTGAGGCCGCGGCCAGGACGGCGCCGGCCGATCGGACCTCGATCGGGAAAGTTCCTCCCGACGCACAGCAACAGCTCAACGAGACGATCAAACAACTGAACGAACTCAGCCTCCCCATCGGTTGGGCTGGCCCAGACGCTGACTTGCGATTGCATTTTGCCGAGCTGGGCTGGTGGGGCGGGCTCCAGGACATTTTCCAGCGGCATTTTGTCGGCTGGATGCTGACTGCCTTTGCCGCAACTCTCGGGGCGCCCTTTTGGTTCGACCTCCTCAACCGCTTCATCAACATCCGCAGCGCCGGCAAAGCGCCGGAGGAAAAACCGAAGAATCCGAAAGAAGTTCCGCTCCCAACGCCGCCTGGCCTCCAAACTGAGACCGGCAAGCCCGCCGAAACCAAAACCGATCGCCGATGAAAACAAAGAAACCTGCTTCTCGCAGCAGACGGAAGGCAGACGCCGCCGCCGCCCCGAAGAAAACAACCGAAGCGAAGGATAAACCCAAGGCTAAAGCGAAGAAAAAAACCGCGCCAAAGCACCGACGTCCCCGTCGCAAAATCCGAATTGAGCGAGCTATCCCGGTGGTTCCGGTCGCGGTCCCGGTCGAAGTCCCGATTCCAGTTCCGGCCGTCATCCCCGATGGTGGCGCGCGTCTTCTCACGCTCAATCGCAAAGGCGATGACGTAGCGCGCTGGCAACGGTTTTTGCGCGACCGTGGATTCAATCCCGGCCCGGTCGACGGTTTTTTCGGCGGCCAGACGCGGCTCGCGACGATTGCCTTCCAAAGACAACACCATCTCACTCCAGATGGCGTGGTCGGCGGTCGCACCCGTCTCGCCGCTGGTCCCATCGGCTTCATCGCGGCCATTCCGCTCGCGATTCGCGGCATGATCCATGGAGAGGACGACATCATTGATCACATCGGCGGGGTGCCGATTTTCGAGACGAGCGATGGCGGCGCGATCTATTTCAAGGCCGGGATGACGATCGATGCCGACGGCGCTTATCGCGCGTACAAGGTCCGCAACCTCGGGCTCGATTACGACGATAACGGCAAGAATCCCGCGGTGCCTAACGGTCGATGGATCGGCGTGGTGACGGACGCTTCCGGAAGAGCGATTCCTCAGCAGGCGACCGATCCTGCCCCGGGCTATCTGATCTCCACCACCTCGCTGCAGGACCGGACGCGTCTGGTGACTGATCCGATGCGTTATGTCGACTCCGAGACCATCCCTTACATTGTCCTGCCGGGGGGCCACCTCGGGCGGACGTCGTTAGGCGACTACGCCTTTGTCGTCAACACTCAGAACGGCAAAATGGTGCATGCCATCGCGGCCGATGCCGGTCCCAAGCACCGGGTGGGGGAGGCTTCGATCGCGGCCGCGCGCGCGTTACTCGGGGAGGCGCAGGCGAACCCGCGGAGCGGCGGCACCGAGCGCCCGATCATCCGCTATGTTGTTTTCCCGGGTTCGGCTGATGGGCGGTTTCCTTCCTCCGACCCGCGCGAAACCGCGGTCCTCGATCGGACCCTGATGCATTTGAACACGCGCGCCGCGACACTTTTCGCGGCCCTCGATCCGGCCCATCAGGCCTCGCTCATGACTTAAGCTTCCCCTCCTGGCCGGCGCGGTTGTTTCGTCATTGTCCAATCGACGCCGGCGATCGCGAACGGCGCATAGAGTACGGCAAAAAAAAGGAGCGCCAGGCCTTCCAACCCGAGGAGGTAGAGGAGGCGGTTGTCGGGAAGATAATCGAGGATGGAAGGGGCTTCCGGTTTATGGAGGAGGAAGCCGTAGTTCACGTTCGTTAGGTAATCGACCGCGAGGGTCGCGAGCAAGTAGAGCTGCGACCAAGCGAGGGTGCGCCAGACGGAGCCAAGCGTGGGACGGAAACGACGGGCGATGAGCAGGTAGATCACGCCGGCCACGATCCCGCAGTGACCGACGAAGAAGCTGATGAAGCGGATGTCCGGAAACCCAACCTGCAGGTTGGGCGTGAGGATGGCCTGAAAGGTCCCACCGATACCCCAGAAGTAGGAGACTTCCGTCCAACGTGGCCAGCCCGTGAGCAAGGCGACGATGATGGTGAACATCGCCCAATCGCAAAGCTGGAAAGGGAGCGCCTGCTGCCAGACAAAGAGATGATGCGTCCAAAGATAGCTGGCGTAACCGAGGTAATTAGTGAGAAGGAGCAGGCCGAGGCAGATGGCGACCGCCCAGTCGATGCGACGCGAGCCGGTTCGTCGAACCGCGATCCCGAGGAAGAGCGGGATGGCGATAGTGAGAAAAATAACGACCAGATGGGCCGGACCGAAAAGGTGGAAAGCGGGTTCGGAATTCATGCCATGTGGACGCTTCGCTCTGCGGAGCGCGAGAGAAGCACGGGAGTTTACGCGTGCTTCCAGCGTACGGGCAACGCGCAGACCCGCGCCTTCCCGAGGAAGGCGTCCACACCTGGCTTGCCAGGGTGAAACCGTTAGTCGTTAGGCGAGATCCTGCCGGCGCCGGTGATCTTCTTTTCGACCGACTTGGGATGGCCGCTGTAGCTCACGTTTCCCGCGCCGGTAATCACCGCTCGCAGCAGGTTGGTCGCCATAACGTCCGCGCGCCCGGCCCCGGTGACCGATAGCTCGACATCGGCCGCGGCCAGACCGGTCGCGCGCAATTTGCTCGCCCCCGTCAGGCTGGCGAGCAGCCGGTTCACTTTGCCCGCAAGCGTGACTTTGCTCGCGCCGCTCGTTTCCAGAGCGAAGGTCGCGCCCCCTAAGGAACTGGCGTCAAACTGCACCGCGCCGCTCAGGCTCGCCCCGTCGAGGGACGGACTGGAAAGAGCGACTTTGATTTCACTCGTGGGCGCGACCCTTTCCTTCAAATCGAGTTTGAGCAGATCGCCTTCCATCGTCGTCCTGATGTAGGGAAGCAGATTTTCGTCTGTCGTGACGCGGCAGGAAGGAGCGCCGGGCCGCCATTCGATCTTGTAAAAGCCGCCCGCGTCAACTCGCGTGAAAGCGTTCACCGGGCGCGACTCGGTCGTGATGCGACCATTGCCGCGAATGCCCCTCCAGTCACAGCCGGTCGCAAGGAGGACCAGCAGTGCGAAGCCAAAGATAAGGTTCTTTTTCATGATTGGGATCTCTCTTGAGATGCGGTCAGCGCCGGTTTTGGATTCGAAAAATTGCCTCGCCCGCCTAGCAGGAGGTCGGGACGCGCTGGGCCAGGGCGACGCCGTGCGGGATCGCGCCGGCCACGAAACTGAGGCATTCGACAGCGCCGCTCGGCTTGCCGGGGAGCGCGATGACGAGGGATTGGTCGACGACCGCGGCGAGGTTGCGGGAGAGGATCGCGTTCGGAGTGATCTTCATCGATTCGGCGCGCATTACTTCGCCGAAACCGGGCAACTCGACGCGCATCAGGCCGCGGATCGCTTCCGGCGTGATATCGCGGGCGGCGATCCCGGTGCCGCCGGTCGTGAGGATGAGCCCGCAGCCCTGGGCGGCGAAGGAGCGGATCGTTTCCTGGAGCCGGACGATGTCGTCGGGCACGATCGCTTCCGCGAAGACACTCCAGTTGTTCTTCAGCGCCGTTTCTTTCAAAGCCGGACCGCCAAGGTCGTCGTATTCGCCGCGGCTGGCGCGATCGGAGACGGTTATGATGCCAACCGAGATTTGCATTTGTGAGGCAAGCCGAAATTTGTCATCCCTCGACCTCGTTCCGCTCCGCTTCACTTTGCTCGGGATGACAGACGTGGATTCACCGTGGATTTGGTTTTCCGCAGGAGCTTGATCTCGCCGATTCGCATCGCTCGATCGACCGCCTTGCACATGTCGTAGATCGTAAGGAGCGCCACACTCACGCCGGTGAGCGCTTCCATTTCGACCCCGGTCTGGGCGGTGGTGCGCGCCGTGCAGGTGACTTCGACAAATGATTTTCCGGTCGTTAGGCCCACTTCCACATGGCTCAAACCTAACGTGTGACAAAGCGGAATGAGCTGCGCGGTTTGCTTCGCCGCCTGGATGCCGGCAAGCCGCGCCGTCGCAAAGACGTTGCCCTTTGCGATCCGGTCAGCGGCGATCAGTTTGAGCGTGGCGGATTCCAGTTCGATTCGGCCGCTCGCGGCCGCTTCGCGGTGGCTGAGCGGTTTGGCCGAGACATCGACCATCTTCGCGCTCCCATCACTCGCGATGTGGCTCAGGCGTCCCATTCCTTAGCCGCCAATCGCCACCATTTTGCGGCCGGGCTGATAAGTGGTGCGGAAATCGTGCTGCTCCGGTTTGCGTTCCACGACATCGAGGAAGAACTGGCGCAACTCGGCGTCGCTCGCGCCCGCGCGGAGCGGCTGCATGATGTCGAACTCGAGATAGCTGCCGAGGCAGGGGCGCAGTTTCCCGTCGCAGGTGAGCCGGAGTTTGTTGCAGCTCTCGCAGAAATGCAGGTTGGTCATTGCGCCGATGAACCCAATCCGCTGGGTGCGTCCGGGCACCTGATAATAACTCGCCGGGCCGTTCGTTTTGAACTCCGGCTGGGGAATCAGCCCGCCGAACTTCGCCTCCAGCGCCCGCTTCGCCTCGGCCACGGGGAGAAAGTTCGACTCGGTCAGGACCTCCTTGGTGCTGACGGGCATGAGCTCGATGAAGCGCAGGAGAAGATTACGCTCCGCCGCAAAATCGACCAGGGCGGCGAGGCCGTCTTCGTTCCGGCCGCGCATCAGGACGCAATTGAGTTTCACCTGCGGAAAACCGGCGGCACGGGCCGCGTCAATCCCGGCCAGCGCCTCCGGCAAAAGATCGCGCCCGGTCACGCGCGCATACTCCGCGCGATCCAGCGTATCGAGCGAGATGTTGACCGAATTGAAGCCGCAAGCCCGGACCGCCTCCGCCATCGTCAGGCCAGGCTCGACTTCGCGGGTCAGGAGGGTGCCGTTGGTGGAGAGACCGATCTCACGCAGGGTCGTTAGGCTGGGAAGTTGCCGGAAGAGCGTAATGACGTCGCGGCGGGTGAGCGGTTCGCCACCGGTGAGGCGAATCTTGCTCACCCCCAGCTCGCTCGCGATGCGGATGAGGCGCAGTGTTTCCTCGAAGGTGAGGATGTCGGCGCGCGGGAGCCATTCCTGCAACTCCTGCGGCATGCAATAGGTGCAGCGCTCGTTGCACCGGTCGGTGATCGAGACCCGCAGATATGAGATGCGATGCCCGAAGCGATCCTCCATGGCCGAGGTTACGGTGTGGAGATTCGCGAATCAAGATGAGGGCAGCATGAAGTTACCGTGCGGTAACGAGGCCGTTACCTTTTTTTCCTCTCCCGCGCCCCGCCGGAGGTTTGACGCTCTGGTGGCGCCGTCTAGGTTTGGTTAAGTATGAAGCGTCAAACGTATTCGGGGGCGCTGTTGGCGTGCATCGCAACGGGCGCCTTGGTTCTTTCAGGTTGCAGCACCGTCGGAACGCGGATCGACGCGCATCGAGCGGCTTTCGATCAACTTCCGCCGGAGGAAAAGGCGCTCGTGAGCCAGGGCAAAATCCAGGGCGGCATGTCGCAGGAAGCAGTCTATATCGCCTGGGGACAGCCGCAGCAAAAAGCCGTCGGCATGGTGCATGGCGTTGCAACAGAGACCTGGGTTTACACGGCTTCGACTGCGGCTTACGGGCCCTACGGTTACGGTGACGGCTATTATGGGTGGGGATACGCCGGTCGTATCGGGTTCTACGGACGGCACGGACACCATCGGTTTTACGGCGCGTTCATCGATCCCTATTGGGATCCGTTTTATTATCCGTTCCCGGCCACTGTGAGCTATCCGGTGAAGACGGTTTCGTTCCAGCGCGGACGGGTCGTGGCGTTCCAGTTCCTCACGCCGAGCGCGTACTGATCACGCGCTTTGCACCAGGCGCCTAACGAGATCCTCGACCGTCACAATCCCGGCGAGTTGATTTCGCTCGTCGAGCACCGCCGCGAGAGTCAATCGGGCGGCGCGCAGGCGCCGAATAATTCGGTAGGCCGATTCGTTATGCGCCGCGGAGACGAGCCGCCGGGTGTAATGGCGCAACGTCTGCGGCGGCGCCGGATCGAGCAGAACATCGAACACATTCACGAGTCCAAGCGCCTCGCCATCCCTGGAAATAACCGGGAAACGATCGATCCCGCTCTCCGCGCTGAGGGCGAGCAAATCCGGCACCGTCGCTTCCGGCGGCACGGCAACGATCTGCCGACGCGGCACCATGACGTCGGAAACTTTCACGGTTCGGAAATCGACCACGTTGTGAATCATGGCGCGCTCGGCCGAGCTGAGGGCGCCCTGCCGTTCGCTTTCGACCGCGAGCTGTTTCAAATCTTCGCGCGCGGCGAAAAGCCGGGGCGGGGCTTTCGTCCGGCGAAAAAGAAGACGGCCGATCTGCGCGCCGAACTCGAGCACCGGCCAGAGCAGGCGCGAGGTCAAAACAAGCAGGCCGGCGAAAGCGGCCAGCGCGCGATAGGGGAAGCGCCGAAAAAGGGATTTGGGCAAAACGCCGAGGAGAAAAAGATAGATCGGCCCGGCGACGAGAAGAGCGAGCGGGTAACCGGGCATGCCTAACAAACGCACGAGCCGGCGGGTGAGCAGGAGCAGACCTGCAATGTCGGCAAGATTCGTTACCAGGAGGACGGTGGCGAGGAGTCGCTCCGGTTCCTTGAGCAGCCGGTCGAGGAGAATGGCGGAACGGTTGTGCAGCTTGACCTGATGGCGCAGCCGCACCTGATCGAGGGAGAGCAGGCCGGCCTCGATTCCGGCAAAGACGAACGAAACCACCCAGCAGCAAACAATCGCGAGCCAGGCGATCATGTTTCCTCGCCGGCGGCCTGGGGCGAGTCAGCCCCCACTCCCGCGCCGTTTTTTTCCAGGAGCATTTCCTCAATCCGTTTGCGGCTCACTCGGCGGACGGTGATGGCGAGCTGCGGCATTTCCAGAGTGGCGCCGGCGTTAGGCAAATAACCGAGCCGATTGAAAACATAGCCCCCGATGGTGTCGATGCCCTCGGCCGCGAGCTCGAATCCCAGATGCTCGGTCAGATCGTCGAGCCGGGCGTTGCCGCTGACGAGGAAGCGTCCCGGCTCGAGCGGCTCGATATAAAGCTCGGCATCGCCTAACGGCGCCGCGTCGCTGATGATCTCCTCGATGATATCCTCGAGGGTAATGATCCCTTCCGTCCCGCCAAATTCGTCGACCACGATCGCGAGCCCCTGGGGATGGGAAAGAAAACTGCGCAACAGTTCCATCGCCGGCATCGTCTCGGGGACGAAGGAGGGCGCGAGCATCGTCTCGCTGTAATGCTGCGAGGGGTCGAGCAGGAATCGTTTCACGTCCACGATCCCGGCGATCTCGTCCGGCGTTTCAGCATAGACCGGCACGCGCCGGTGCCGCCGTTGCTTGAAAAGAGCGATCGCCTCTTCGTTAGGTAAATCGTCCGGCACGGCAAAGGTATCGACTCGCGGGGTCATGCAATCCTTCGCCGTCTTGTCGCCCAGCTTGATGATTTCCTGGATCATCTCGCCTTCCGCCTCCTGCAGGGTGCCCTCGGCTTCGCCCATCTCGACCAGGGTCTCGAGTTCCTCGTCGCTGATCCGCGGCCGGACGCGCAACTTCGCCGGAGTGAGTCGATCGATGATCGCGTTGCTCGCGCTTTCGAGCAGATCGCCCACCCGGTCGAGGAGCGGCATCATGACCTTGAGGGTGAAAACCCCAACGGCCGAGATGCGATAAGCGGTCGAGATCGCGAGCAGCTTCGGGATCAGATCGCAAAGCAGGACCACGACCGCGAAAATGACGAGGGTCGCGACCCAGATGGGCAGGTGGGTGATGAGCGGCCCCTCCCAGACGAGGACCAGGCAAAGAATGATAAGCGGGACATTGACCAGGGTGTCGCCGAGGAGGAGAACGTTGAGGACGCGGCGCGGATTATCGCGAAAGGTGCGCAGGAAATCGCCGAGGGAGGGATGCTGGGCCTGGAGGCGCTGGATCTGGTGGCTTTTGAGAGCGAAGAGGGCGGTCTCGAGGCCGGAAAAAAGAGCCGAGCAGAAAATCAATCCAACAATCGCGCAAAGGAGAAGCGTGAGTCCGACTGCCGTCATCCCTCCCCTGATGCCGCGCGCGCGCCAGCCCTCGGTTGGAAAACAATGGGTGCTCGGTTGCCGGTCATCTCTGCCGAAACGAGATTAAGCTTTCCGTGAACAAAGGCCAAAGAATTTCCCGGCTGGTGGAAGGACTGAGCGGCGCGCCGGAGGGATCCGCGCCGGAGGAAATCGCGCAGCATCCGTGCTACGTCGGGTTTTTCCGCTGCTGGAATGAGCAGCGTTACTACGAAGCGCACGACGTCCTCGAGCATCTTTGGCTGCGGACGAAATCGGAGGACGCGAATTATTTCAAGGGCTTGATTCAGGCCGCGGGCGGGTTTGTGCATTTGCAAAAACAGCACGCCCGCCCGACCCACCCGAAGGATGGCCGGCGGATGTATCCGGCCGTGCGCTTGTTTCGGCTCGCAGAAAAAAATCTCGCGCCCTACGCGCCGGTGCGACATCGGTTTAATATCGAGAGCTTTCTCCACCTGCTCCGTCGGCAGGTGGATGCGATTCTCGCCTCCGAGCACCGGGAAAATCCGTGGACGCCTGAGGCTGCGCCGCAAATTGCGCTGCTGTAGGACGGGCGCTCCGCCTGCCCGGCGTTAGTCGGGAACAGAGTTCGGGCAAGCGGAGCGCCCGCCGTACAATTCTGTGGGTTTGCCACGCGCAATGATTTTGCCGCGCTCGA
Source organism: Chthoniobacterales bacterium (assembly GCA_036270055.1). Classification (GTDB taxonomy): domain Bacteria; phylum Verrucomicrobiota; class Verrucomicrobiia; order Chthoniobacterales; family UBA10450; genus Palsa-1392. The sequence continues at coordinate 1,755 of DATBDG010000039.1, read as the reverse complement.
TGAGGAACATCTCATCGCAGAGGGCCGCTGCTTCCCCCCGGTCATGCGTCACGTAAAGCATCGGGAGATTGAATTCGTCAGGCAAAACCTTCAAACGCTCGAGAATCGCTTCGCGCAGCTTGCCGTCGAGGCCGGTGAGCGGCTCGTCGAGGAGAAGCAGACGCGGCCGCGAGAGAAGGGCGCGGCCAATCGTGACCCGCTGCCGCTCACCGCGCGAAAGTTCGCGCACATCTCTTGGGAGCAGCGACTCGATTTGGAGGAATTGCGTCACGTGCTCGAGCGAAAAGGCCGGATCGTGGGTTTCCCCGCGGCGCCCGTAGAGCAGGTTGCGGCGCACATCGAAATGGGGAAAGAGCAAGTCGTCCTGCGGCACATAACCGACATGGCGTTCCCTCACCGGAAGGCACGACCTGAAATCCGCGAAAGTCACTTCATTGAAACGGATCAACTCGCAGCTTGCGTCACGGAGTCCGGCGACGATCTCGAGGAGCGAAGTCTTGCCCGCGCCAGACGGCCCGAAAATCGCCGTCCGATCCCTCGTGATCTCGATGTCGGCCTCAAGCACGAACTCCGAGAGCGGGAGCCGGACCTGGCGCAGTTCCAGTTTCATGAGGCGTTTCTTTTGCGGAGCAACCAGTCGCCGGTGAAGACGGCAAGAAAGGCAATCACGACGCAGACGACGAGCAGCCGGTAAGCCGTCGCGTCGTGCCCGAGTTGCACCGCTTCGTAAATTCGCAGGGAGAGCGTCGTGGTCTGACCCGGGATATTGCCCGCCACCAGAATCGTGGCGCCAAATTCGCCGACCGCGCGGGCAAAGGCGAGGAGGACACCGCCAAGAATGGCGCGGGCGGCGAGGGGGAGCGAGACGGTGGCGAAGACGCGCCATTCGCCTGCGCCTAACGTTCGCGCGATTTGTTCGTAACGCCGGTTGACCTCTTGGAATCCGACCCGGGCCGAGCGGACGAGGAGCGGGAAGGACATGACGGCGGCCGCGATCACGACCGCGCGCCAGGTGAAGACGATGTCGAAATCGAACTCCCGATGAAGAAATCCGCCTAACGACCCGCGGCGCCCGAGCAACTTGAGCAGGATGAGCCCGGTCGCGACCGGCGGCATGACGAGCGGGAGAGTGACCATTGCCTCAACGATCGATTTTCCAAACCAGCGCCGGCGGGCGAGGAGCCAGGCGATGGCGAGTCCGAAGGGCAGGATGAGCGCGGTGCTGAAGGTGCAGGCGAGGAGGGTAAAACGCACCGCCTCCCATTCATCCGGCGCGAGCCACATCCTCAGCGCTTCACGACGAAGCCGTAGCGGGTGAAGACCGCACTGGCCGCGGGAGATCGGAGGTAGCGAACGAATTGCTCCGCCGCCGCTCGGGCCGTTGTTTCGCGGAGGATCGCGACCGGGTAGCTGATCGGCGGCGTATCCTTCTCGCGCACGGCGTAACCGACCCGCACCCGATGCGAGATCGCGGCGTCGGTTTCATAAACGAAAGCGGCGTCGGCGTTGCCCGCTTCGACTGCGGCAAGTGCGGCGCGGACGTTATCCGTCGGCACGATCCGGTCGCCGAGTGGCGCGGCGAGCTGGATGTGCTCAAGAAATTTTCGGGCGTAGATGCCGGCCGGCACAACCTGCGGGTCGGCCAGCGCGATTTTGCGGAACTCCGGGCGGAGAAGATCGGCCGGCTTGCTGATCGTTAGGCCGGAAGCGGCTGCCGTCACGATGACGAGCGAATTGCCGAGCAAATCCGCGCGG
>DATBDG010000038.1:0-4373 GCA_036270055.1 Chthoniobacterales bacterium | reverse complement strand
ACCAACAACTCATTGTTACCCGGTGCAGTGAAACAGAACAATGTGAATACTCGGGCCGACCCGCGATACAGTCGCATGCCCCTCACCCAACCCTCTCCCCGGGGGAGAGGGAGTCCCTTCTCCCCGTGAAAGAAGGTCAGGATGAGGGCAGCACCAACCAACAACTCATTGTTACCCGGTGCAGTGAAACAGAACAATGTGAATACTCGGGCCGACCCGCGATTCAGTCGCATGCCCCTCATCCAACCCTCTCCCCGAGGGAGTCCCTTCTCCCCGTGGGAGAAGGTTAGGATGAGGGCAGCACTAACCAACAACTCATTGTTACACTGCACGAGCTACCATTTGTGCAGAACGAAGACGATAATGATTGTGAAGGGAGGTGAATGAGAATGGCCTTTAAACAGGGTGAAAAATACCGGTGTCCCGACCCGGAATGCGGCTGCGAGATCCAAGTGACAAAAGGCGCCGCGCCCGGCAAAGGCGGCAATCAGAATCCGCGTTGCCGTTGGGGAAAAGAGATGGCGAAGGTGGAGTCGTGACTCGGATGCGCGGGAGCGGACGAAAAGCGACCGCTGCCCGCAGAGGCGCAGCCTTCCATCACTACTGCGTTCCTCAATCAGGTGCCTGTGCGACGGAACGCGAACGTGCTTTTGGTTTTCACGATTTCGCCGTTCATCTCGAGTAGTGGGTAAACAAGGAAATTGATCGGACCGCTCGCCGGGGCGGGATTGACGACGAGGTCGCGCCCTCTGCTTAGCTCGAAACGATTCGCCGGATTGTGCCCGAAGTAGTACTCGGCGAGCTGCGGATGCTTCCACGCTTCGCTAATGTCCACCGGCACCCAGCGGCCATCGGCGAAGAATTCGGCCCAGCAATGGTAGCCGTCGATCGCGCCTTCTTTTTTGTCCGCCGGGATCGTCGCGCCAATCGCGAAGCGCGCAGGGATTCCGATGCTGCGGGCGAGCGCGATAAAGTAGGCGTGGAAGTCGCTGCAATTCCCGGTCTTCGCATCACAGGCGTAAACCGCGTCGCCCCGACCCCAGCCTTGCCCGGATTTGTCGTAACGCATTCGGCCCAGGACGTGATCGTAGAGCGCTTTCGCGCGATCGAGGTCGCTTGTCTTTCCCGCCGTCGCCTGTTCCGCGAGCGTTTTGAAGGTCTCGTTTCTCGGGACGAACTTCTCAGCCTGCAAAAAGCGCGAAGTCTTCTCGCCATTCGCCGGATACGCGCTCTTCTCCCTCCGCACCACCCGATAACGGATTTCGATCGTCTTGCCGCTGTCGCGCGCTTGCGGGCGCAACACCGCGATGTCATTTCCGTATTCGCGATCCTGCACCTTCTCCCATTGAATGGGAATGCTGACCTCTTCCCGGGTGATCGTTTGAAAAGCATCCGTCCTGGCCAGCGGGATCCAGAGCCGCGCCTCCCCCTTGATCTGCGGAAGTTTAACCCGGTAAACAAACTCAAACTCGTCCGAGCCGGTGACGATGTCTGGCGGATCGGCAGCTACGGCGACGACGCACAGGGTCAACAGCAACGCGAACGCGAAGGGTCTCATAAGCAGGACAGCAGGAGAGCGGCGATATGATTCCGTCAGTATTTCAACAGTCTCAGGCCGAGACTTTTTTCCACACGCCGTTTTCTTCCTTCCAATTGTAAAGCGGCTTGCCGTCGATCTTGTGCACGGAGGTTTCGGTTACTTTCATGTCGCCCGGTTTGCCACTGAGGAAAAAATCGATGTCGTAGGTCTTGCCGTTGGTCGCTTTCATATCGACGCAGGCAAAATACTTGCCCTCCTCGAGTTTGGAGAGCCGGTCGTCATGCACCTTGACCAGATCGAGCGCCAAATTTTCGCCCTCATAGTCGATGTGAAATTTGCCGTCGCCGGACTTTCCCTTCTCCTCGGTGATATGTTTTTTAATTCCGGTGGAGATCTGCGCTTTGGTGACTTTCTCTTCTGCACTGGCCTTCTTTGTATGCCCGGCCTGGTCGCTTTTTTTTGTGGGATGTTCGGGATGCTCCTGGGCGAGCATCGAGATGCATGGCGTGAAGAAAACTGCCATGGCGGTCGCAATAATGAGTCGTTTGATCATGGATTTTTTGTTTGTTTGTCGCTGCATCTTAACTCGAGGTGAGAACCTCCAGCCACGTTATTATTGCGACTAATGCCCAAGATTCCAGTGCTCGATTACGTCGGCAGCCTGCTCCTCGTCGGGCTTTTTCTGGCCCTCCTGCTTTTGCAATGGCGTTTTCCCCTCCGCTCCCAGAGCTTTAGCACGTTGCGCCGTCTCGTCCGCAATATACTTCTTTCCGTTCCGGGAACAGCACTTGTCAGGCTGGCCATGCTGCCGATTCCGCTGGCCGTCGCACTCTGGGCGCAGCAGCGCCATGTTGGTTTGCTCAATTGGCTCGAGCCGCCGCGGTGGCTCGGTCTCGCCGCCACCTTTTTGCTCATGGATTACGCCTACTGGTGGTGGCATTACGCCAATCACATGCTCCCGCTCTTCTGGCGTTTTCATAACGTGCATCACACCGATCTCGACATGGATGTGAGCACCGCCGCGCGCTTTCACTTCGGCGAAATTGTCTTCTCCGTCGGCTTTCTCTCCCTCGCCGTCTTTATATTCGGCCTTGGGCCGATTATGCTCCTGATTTTCTTCATCAGCTTCGAAGCCGCCACGCTTTTTCAACACTCCAACTGGCGGCTGCCGATCAGGCTCGAACGCCTCCTGAATTTCGTCCTTGTCACGCCGCGCATGCACGGGATTCACCATTCCATTGTGGAGCGCGAGACCAATTCGAACTGGGGAACGATTTTCTGCTGGTGGGATAAACTTCATCGCACTCTGCGGCGCGATATTCCGCAGGACGAAATCATCATTGGGGTGGCTGCTTATCGTGATGAAAAAGAACTGACGGTTGGTCAATTGCTCCTGCTGCCCTTTCGGGAGCAACGCCCATGGCGATTACCAAACGGCGAAAAGCCCGACCGCCCGCCGCAGCCCGCAGACTCACTCGCTGAGTAGGAGCGGCAACATTATGCCGCCTCCCCAATGACACGTGCGGTATCACTCTCGCGTTCCGGGAATCTGATCGGTTCGGCGAATGGGAGCAGCGTCTCGCGCAGTCCGTTGAGCAGCACCGAAAACGTTCCTGCGCGGTTGCGCAGACGTATTTCCCGAGGAAGGAATAACTCGTCGTCTCGTTCCTCACGCTAACAGATGCAAAAGAGACAACCCTCATTCCATTTGCCGTCACTGACGTTGATCGCACTCGCCGCCATCGCCGCGCTGCGACTCACGACGTTCGCGCAAACTCCGACGCCCGCGTCTCAGCCGCCGCGCGTCGATCACATTCTGCTCGAGGTCAAAGACATGAAGGCTTCCGTCGCGTTCTATCGCGACCTGCTTGGGCTCCGCGTTAAATCCGAGAAGCCGGATTTCACATTGCTCGAGAGCGGAAACGTCGGCGTGTTCCTCTCCACCGGTCACTGGGAGTGGGATGAAGCGCGCCCAAAAAACGCGCGGCCTGGCTGGGGGATGTATCCGCACTTCGATGTCGCTGATGTGGCCGAGGTGATCGAGCGCGCGCGCAAAGCCGGTTACCGCATCGCGCAGGAGCCTCGAAAATACAATTGGGGCACGGAAGGATTTGTCGCGGATCCGGACGGCTACGTCTGGGCGCTCGTGTCGCCGCCGAAATAGCGAATGCTCACGTCGCGTCAAATCTGCGCGAGCGCGGTCATTGCGGTCGCGTTCGAATCATACCAGGGCGCCGCCGCAGCTTGACCCTGCGCCGGCCGTGCAGCCGAAGCAATGTGCGCCAGTCAGGATCTCGCGATTCTCGATCTGCTTGGAATCGATGTCCCAGAGAGACAACGGCTCGCCGTTATTCCGCCAGTGCATCTTGAGCATCTGGTTGAAATCGCAGTCAAAAACTTCACCGCGCCAGCTCACGTTAATGGTGTTGCGGCACATCAATCCTCCGACTGTCATGACATTGAAGTTGTCGATCAGTAGCTGCATGTACTCTTCGAGCTTGTCATTGTTCTTCAACCAGGAGGCGAAACGCGCGATGGGCAAATTCGTGATCGCGTAGAGCCTGTTGAAAACGATCCCGAAGTGCTCTTGCAGCTCGCGCTTGTAATCGGTTTCGAGCTTCGCCTGCGGCCCCGGCAAGAACGCACCGTTCGGATTGTAAACGAGATGGAGCGGCAACGCGGGATCGACGCCGTAGCCTGACGAGTTCAGCAGTTGCAGCGCTTCGATACTGCGGTCGAAAACACCATCACCGCGCTGCGCATTGACGTTGCCCGCTGAGTAGCACGGCATCGAGGCGATGATCTCGATTTCGTGGCGCGCGAGAAATTGCGC
>DATBDG010000037.1:0-41574 GCA_036270055.1 Chthoniobacterales bacterium | reverse complement strand
GAGGAATCCCGTTGCGTTTCCTTAAAGCTTTCGCGGGCTCCCTCGACTGCGCTCGGGATGACGGCCAGCGTTTTATATAGCGCATCCACTCCCGGATCGCGATGCCGCTTGGCCACGGTCGCGACCAGTTGCTGCGCGCGTTTGTTCTGGGTCAGGCGATGCTCGATCTCACTCAAGGCCGCCTTCGCCCGGTCGAGATCGGTTTTATTCACGACCACGATGTCGGCGACATCGAGCATCACGATTTTCTGCAACTGCAAACGCGCACCGTAATCAGGATTCATCACCAGGACGGTCTGATCAATCAACTTGCTCCGGAAGGGAAGCGCCTCCTGCCCGGTCCCGACCGTTTCGATAAAGACGTAATCAAAATCCGCGTTTGTCAGGCGCGTGAGGCAGCTCTCGGTCGCAGGCGATAATCCTCCGGTCTGCCCGCGCGTCGCCATGCTGCGCATGAAAACACGGTCATCCTGCGAGTTGATCATGGTGGCGCGATCCCCCAGCAATGCGCCTTCGCCGATCACGCTCGGGTCATGCGACAAAATCGCGATTCGCGCTTCCGGCTCCTTCTGCAGGAAGCGCAGCACGAGTTCGTCGATCAAGGTGGTCTTCCCGGCGCCACCGGGTCCGGTGAAACCGATCACCTTCGATGATGTTTTCCCCGGCTTCAGCTGTTTCAGGCGCCCCTTGCCCGCGTAAGCGTCTTCGATCGCGGTCAACTCGCGCGCGAGAACGAGATCGCTGCGGCCTTTCGCCGGACGTTTCGGCCGCGGCTTGCCGTAGTGTTTGCGCACGTAATCCGCCATCTCAATGAGCGAAGTACCGGCGAAAAAAATCTGATCGACACCCCGGCGTTTCATGAGACGGGCGTCGTCGTAGGTGATCGTGCCCCCGCCGCCGCCGAAAACCGCGATGTCGCCCGCCCCCTGGCGGCGCAGTTGCCTGACGACTTCGGCAAAAAAGTCGATGTGCCCGCCGTTGTAGCTCGAGATCCCGATCGCGCCCACATCTTCCTGGATGGCGGCGCGCACGATGTCGCCCGCATAACGATGGAACCCGAGGTAAACCACTTCGATCCCGTGCCGGATGAACTCGAGGTTGATCGTGTTGATGGCGCTGTCGTGGCCATCGCAAATCGGAACAGCGGTGAGAATGCGGACGGGTGCGGACATGAGCCGGAAAACTAGACACGATTAACAAGATTAACAGGATTGAATTGCCGGTTCCGGCAGCTTCTTTCCCATCCCGTGTAATCCTGTTAATCCTGTCTTATGAACGATCCATTGAATTTCAACGGCAAAGTCGTGCTCGTCACGGGCAGCTCGCGCGGGATTGGCGCGGAAATGATCAAGGCCTTCGGGATGCGCGGAGCGCGCTGCGCGGTCAATTTCATCAGCGACCCTGCGGGAACAAACAAGGCGGACGCGACCAATGTGGCGGGCGAATTGCAGGATCCACTCGTGGTCGATTGCGATATCACCAGGCCGGACCAGGTCGAGGCGATGATGCAGGAGATCGGGAAAAAGCTCGGCGGGCTCGATGTGCTCGTGAACAACTCCGGGATCATCCGCGACCGCACGATCAAGAAGCTGACCTTGGAGGAGTTCGAGAGCGTCGTGCGGGTGAATCTCGCCGGCACTTTTAACGTCACGCAAAAAGCCGCGGCGGTTTTGCGCCCGGGCGGCCGCATAATCAATCTCTCTTCGGTCAGCGGACAGATGGGGCTTTTCGGTCAGGCAAATTATTCCTCGAGCAAGGCCGCGATCATCGCCCTAACGAAAGTCTCGGCCCGCGAGTTCGCCCGGCAGCAGATCACCGTCAACGCCATCGCGCCCGGGTTCATCGACGTCGGGATGAGCAAAGGGATGCCGGACGAAGTGACGGAGAACTTCAAGAAACAGATTCCGTTAGGCCGCCTCGGCAACGCGCGCGAGATCGTCGACGCTGCCCTCTTCCTCGCCTCGCCGATGGCGAGCTACATCACCGGCCATGTTTTGAACGTTAATGGCGGCTATTACATGGGGTAGCCTGCTCGCCCGACCATGAGCTCCAAATCTCCCGCGAAAAAGCCCGGGCTCCGGATCTTAACCATCCGGGAGCAAAAGGTGGCGCTCGATTCCGAGTTGGCTGCCATCTATGGTGTGCCGACCGGCCGATTCAATGAGGCCGTGAAGCGGAACCTGAAACGGTTCCCGGTCGATTTCTCTTTTGTGCTCAGTCGCGACGAGTTCGGTCATTTGATATCGCAAAATGCGATATCAAAGCCGGCCCGTGGCGGGCGAACCAAGATACCCCGAGTCTTCACCGAACATGGCGCCTTGATGGCCGCCAGCATTCTCAACAGCGAACGGGCAATCGCGATGAGCGTTTACGTCATCCGCGCATTTGTGGAACTGCGCGAGCGCCTGGCCGCCAACGCCGCGATTCTAAAGCGGCTCGCTGAGATCGATCACGAGCTCCTGCTCCACAACACCGCCCTCCAGGATTCTACGAGAAACTCGAGCCGCTCCTCGCCCCGCCCCCTGAACCGACCCGCCCGCAGATCGGGTTTTCTTCGCCCTAGGCAGTTGAGGGGATCACACCTTTCGTCCCGATTCCGGGCGCGTCGAATCCCGCTTTCGGGAAGAAGATTTCGTTAGGCAAAATTATTCGCGCGTCACAAGTCGTACGCGGGCAATGGCCTCCGACGAATCACTTGCGTTGGCATGCGCTTTGCATCAGGCTGCGCCGCCTTCCTCTCGCGAAGGCTCCGTTATCTCTTATGCGCATACGCTTCTTTCTTCTGCTCGTTGCCGGTCTGCTTTCGCAACCGGCGCTCCACGCGCAAACTCCTGCGCCCACTCCCACCGTCGACGAACTCGTCGCAAAAAACCTCGAAGCCAAAGGAGGTCAGGCCGCGCTCGCGGCCATCAAGACGATTCGCTTCGAGGGCCGCCTGCTCGTCAATCAGGGCCAGCTCGAGCTGAAATTCACCGAAACGAAAAAGCGTCCCGGAAAGGTCCGGACCGATGCCCTTCTCCAGGGAATGAATCTCGTCCAGGCTTACAACGGCGCGAGCGGCTGGAAAATTTTCCCGATCTACGGCCGGAAAGATCCGGAAAAAATGTCGAACGATGAAGCGAAGTCGCTGGTCGAAGAATCCGAAATCGGCGGCCCATTGGAAAACTGGAAGGCGGACGGCAAAACCGTCACCTACCTCGGAACCGAGGACGTCGAAGGAACCGCCGCGCACAAAGTGCAGGTAACGCGAAAGAACGGCGACGTGAGTTACGTCTATCTTGATCCGGATTATTTTCTCGAGATTCGCGTCATCGATCAGCGCACCGAGCAGGGCGCGAAGGTCGAGGTCGAAACCGATCTGGGCGACTACGAGAAGGTCGGCGGCGTTTACTTCCCGTTCTCGGTTGAGGCCGGAAGCAAAGGGTCGAACGACAAACAAAAAACCATCATCGAAAAAGGGGAAGCCAACATCCCGGTCGACGACTCCATCTTCGAATTCCCGGCCAAAGCCGCGAAATGATTCAGCCAATTACCGCCATGCGATCTCTTAGTTTTCTCATCTCACTCGCCTTCGTCGGCGTCGCAGCCGCCCAGGACGTCCCTTACAGCTCCGCCACCATCTCTGGTCTCGGCGCGCGCAACATCGGCTCGGCCACGATGAGCGGCCGCGTCGACACCATTGCCGCCGCCCGCGAAGCTTCCGGCAAGCTGACGATTTTTGTCGGCGCGGCCAGCGGCGGCGTTTGGAAATCGGAGGACGGCGGGACCCATTATCGCCCCGTTTTCGACGAGCAAGCGGTGCAGTCGATCGGCGCGATCGCGCTCGACCCGAAGAATTCCAAGAACGTCTGGGTCGGCACGGGCGAGCCCTGGGTGAGGAACAGCGTCTCGATCGGCGACGGAGTCTACAAGTCGACCGACGCCGGAGAGACCTGGAACAAGACGGGGCTGCCGAATTCGGAGCGGGTCTCGCAGATTATCGTTAGTCCGAAAACCAGCGAGACGGTTTTCGTGGCGGTGCCGGGCGCGCTCTGGAGCGATTCGTCCGACCGCGGGCTTTACAAAACAACCGACGGCGGCAAGACCTGGAACCAGATTCTGAAAGGCCCCAACCTCTCGACCGGCGCCTCCACGATCGCGATGGATCCGACCAATCCCAACATCATGTTTGCCGGTCTCTGGGATTTTCGGCGCAAAGGCTGGATCTATCGTTCGGGGGGCGAAACGCCTGACGATCCTTCCGGGAGCGGACTTTTCCGCACGAGCGACGGCGGCGCGACCTGGAAGGAAGTTACCCCAGAAGCGAACAACGGTTTCCCGAAAAAACCCTATGGCCGGCTCGCGGTCGCGATTGCGCCCTCGAATGCGAAGCGGGTCTACTGCTTCGTCGAATCGACCGACAGCGCGCTTTTCGTTTCCGACGATGGCGGCCAGACCTGGCAGCAGCGCGACAAGAGCCAGTGGATGGTCTGGCGCCCGTTCTATTTTGCCAACCTGATCGTCGACCCGAAAAATCCTGATCGCGTCTTCAAGACCGACGGTGCGCTCATCCTGAGTGAGGACGGCGGGAAGAGCTTCACCACGGTCGGCGGGTTCGCCGGCGCGCATGGCGACGTGCACGCGGTTTGGATCGATCCGGGCAATCCCAAGACGGTGATCTCGGGGGACGACGGCGGAATCTGGTACGCCTACGATGGGGGCAGCCGCTGGTGGAAAGCGAACAACCTGCCGATCTCGCAGTTCTACCACGTCAGTGTGGATGACATGGATCCCTATCATGTCTATGGCGGCCTGCAGGACAACGCCTGCTGGATGGGCGACTCGGAATATCCCGGCGGTATCACCAATTCGCGCTGGGAGAATCTCTTCAATGGTGACGGCTTCCATACCTTTACCGACCCCGCCGATCCGGATTACATCTATGCCGAATACCAGGGCGGCTACGTCGGCCGGGTCAACCGCCACACCCTCGAGGCGCGCATCATCCAGCCGAAGCCGAACTACAAGGAAAAGCTCCGCTTTAACTGGAACACCCCGCTGGTTACGTCGCCTAACGAGAAAGGGACGATCTACATCGGGGCCCAGTTCCTTTTCCGTTCTCGCGACCACGGCCAGAGCTGGGACCGGATCTCGCCCGACCTGACAACGAACGACCCCGAAAAACAAAAGCAGGAACAATCGGGCGGCGTCACGATCGATAATTCCGCGGCCGAGATGCACACCACGATCTTCTCAATCAGCGAGTCGCCGAAGGACAAAAACGTCATCTGGTGCGGGACCGACGATGGCAATCTTCAACTCACGCGCGACGGCGCCAAAACCTGGAATAATATCGTCGGCAATGTCCAGGGCCTGCCGAAAAACTCCTGGGTGCGATGGGTGCAGGCGAGCAGCTTCGATCCGGGCACGGCTTACGCCGCGTTCGATCGCCACACCTTTGGCGATTTTTCTCCCTATCTCTACAAGACGACTGACTTTGGCCAGACGTGGAAGGCCCTGGCCACTCCGCAGGAGAACAAAGGCATTCGCGGCTGGACGCACGTGATCAAGGAAGACCTCGTGAAACCGAACCTGCTCTTTCTCGGGACGGAGTTCGGTCTCTACGTTTCGATCGACGGCGGCGATTCCTGGGCGCAATACGAAGGCAGCCGTTTTCCGGCCGTGGCGGTGCGCGATCTCACGATCCAACCGCGGACTAACGATCTCGTCCTCGCCACACATGGGCGCGGCATCTGGATCATCGACGACATAACCCCGCTGCGTTCGCTCACCCCCGATCTTCTAACGAAAGAAGCCGCTTTTGTTCCGGGCAAGCCCGTTCAGCAACAACGGATCGAAGCGAATGGCGGCTGGCCCGAAGGCGCCGCAACCTTTAGCGGCGAGAATCCGCCCGATGCCGCGGTCATCACTTATTACCAGAAGTCACGTCACCTCTTCGGAAAGCTGAAGATCGAAATTCTCGACGCCGCCGGCAAAGTGGTCGACACGGTTCCGGCGAGCAAGCGCCCGGGGCTCAACCGCATCACCTGGAGCATGCACGAGAAGCCGCCGCGTGTGCCGCCAGCCGCCCAGATCGCGGGTGCGGGCGTGACGGGGCCGCGCGTGCTGCCCGGCACCTACACGGTGCGGATGACGAAGAACAACAAGCCCTACGAATTGAAGCTGAAGGTCGCTCTCGATCGGCGCGATAAATTCAGCGAAGCGGATCGCAAGGCACAATACGATGCGACCCACCGATTGAAGGATTTGTTCGGCGACGAGAGCGCTCTGATGGATCGAATCATGGCCCTGCGCGGCGGCCTTGGGCAAAGCCAGCAGGCCCTCGCGTCCGATGCAGCGGCGCGCAAAGCGGTGGCCGATTTCGACGCCAAAGTGGATAAGGTGCGCAAACTCATCGTGGCCACGACCGAGGGCGGCGCGATCACCGGCGAAGAACGCCTGCGCGAACACACCGACCAGCTTTACGGCGCAATCATGAGCTACGAAGGCAAGCCGGCCGATTACCAGATCGCGCGGATCGATTCGCTCCGGCGCGAGCTGGAGGACGCGACGAAGGAGTTTGAAAATTTGCTGACTAACGAACTGCCGAAGTTGAACGAGCAGTTGAAAGCGAAAGGCCAGCCCACGATCGAACCGCCGCCCGCCAAGGTCGCGGTCGAGGAAGAAAACTTCCCGGCCGGATCTTCGTTCGCACGGGGAGAGGATCGCGATCTACCCGGCGGCCTGGTGACATTGCCGGCAAATTTCCGAATTCTGCGTTAGGGCGGGCATCAACCTGGAGGCGCGGAAGCGCGTTCCTCCGGAGGGGCATGCTTCGCATGTCCAGGTTCTGACGTGGCATTCCAGGTTGGAGCAGCGATTCCATTCCAAAGCGACGCTTGGCTTTGGGCTCGGCGTTTTCTAGGATCGAGCCATGCCGAAAACTCCGCCTAAGGCTACCGGGCCAAAGCAATCCATCGCCCCTCCTCTCGCGCTCGCGCTTGCGGCTGCGGTTCTCTTTTGGCTAACGATCCAGCCGAAGCACGAGCATTTCGATTACACTTTTCGCATCGCGGGTGCGCTCCTCCACGGCCACGTCGGGCTGGCTTCAGATCCCGGTTCGTGGCTGAACGAGTTTGTCCCGGCGAACGGAGAATACTATTCGGTCTTCCCTCTTGGCGCCGTTCTCAGCCTTCTGCCCGTGGCCCTCTTGAAGGAAGTAGGTTTGATCAACTCATTTCCCGGCGGGCTCGTGGCGACCGTCATCGTCGGACTCTGCGTCTACTCGTTTTACCGGCTCGCCGACCTGGAACCGCAACAGTCGAGGCTCCGCCGCGTCCTGCTCGCCTTGTTCCCGATCTTCGCGACCTGGTCATGGTGCAATCTCGGCCAGGGCGGCGCCTGGCAAATCGCGCTCGGCTTCGCCTTGTTCGGTCAAACCGGGGCGCTCTATTTTACGCTCGTTAGGCCAAGACCCCTCCTGGCCGGCGCCTGTTTCGCCCTCGCTTTTGGCAATCGCACCGAGCTGATCCTGACCTGCCCGATCTATCTCTACTGGTGGATTTTTCCCGTTTCAGAAAGCAACCGCGACCGACCTTCGCCGCGCGGACGCCCGAAACCTGCCCCCGACCGGAAACCGCTGCGCGAGCGCTGGCAAACTCCCGCCTGGTTCCTGGCCATCCCGGTCGTGCTCGGCCTCTCGACCGCCGCCTACAATTTCGTCCGCTTCGGCTCGATCTTCGATTTTGGCTATGCGCTAATTCCAAATCTGATCACCGAACCATGGTACCGCCACGGCCTCTTCTCCTTCTCCGCCATCCCGTGGAATGTCTACAAAATGCTCTTCGAAGGGATGCGCGATATTCCCGAGTTCCCCTTCCTCCAGCCCTACCCCTTTGGCTGCTCCATTTTTCTCGCCAGCCCCTTCCTTTTTCTTCTTTTTCGCGAAGGCGGGAAACACAAGGTCCTGGCGTGGCTGGCGATCGCGTCGCTCACTCTTATCCTCTGGTGCCACGGCAATCCGGGCGGCTGGCAGTTCTCCTATCGTTACGCCATGATTCTGCTCCCGTGGATGTTCATTTTGCTCGTCAGCAACGGCCCGCGGAAACTGTCCGCCAACGAGGCGGTGCTGTTCGTCGTCTCGGCCGCGATCAACGCGATGGCGGTCTACCAGTTTCTCTGGACCGAAAGCATCACGCCGTAACGTTTAGGGCTCGGCGGTATGCGGAAATTAATCGCGCACCGCCGTCAAACCCTGCCTAACGATTCGTTCGATTAGCTGCGCGTAAGGCAGCCCCGACTGGGCCGCGGAGAGGGCGAAATCTTCGTCCTCGGCCAGGATCGCATTCGGGTTCGCCTCGATGAAATAGATTTCGTTCGTCGCAGTCAGGCGCAGGTCGATCCGGGCGTAGCCGTCGATCGTGAGGAGACGATAGATGCGTTTGCAAACCTGCTCGATTTGCGCGACCAACGCCGGCTCCAGTCCCTCGGCGAATTGATTCTGCAGGCCCCAGCGTTTGCGATATTCCTCGTCCCACTTCGCGCGGTAGGTTGCGATCCGTGGCTCGTCCGGCGGCACTTCGCGGAAGACCAGTTCGCGGATCGGGAAAACCGTTAGCCGCAGGTTGCCGATCAGGCTGACGTAAAGTTCGCGACCCGCGATGTATTCTTCGGCGATGGCGTCGCTGTCGTGTTTCTCATGAATGAAAGAGACGCGCTCGCGAAACTGTTCGTCGTTCTCGACGAAGGAAGCCTGCGCGATTCCGAGCGACGCTTCTTCCTTCACCGGCTTGACGAGGAGCGGGAATTTGAGCTGACGCGGCCGCGCCACCCGTTGCCCACGCGGAAGGACGACAAAATTCGGGGTGTGGATGCGATGATAACTGAGGATTTTTTTCGAGATGCCCTTGTGCTTGCACAGGACGAGCCCGGTCGCGCCGCAGCCGGTGAAAGGTACGCCCTGCATCTCAAGCAGGGAGACAATGTTCTGGTCGAAGCCGCGGTTATTTTTGAACTGGTCGGCGAGATTGAAGAGCACGTCGGGGGCGAAGGCCTCGAGCTTTTGCCGGAGGAGATCGAGGTTGTCGAAAATCGCAAGATGCTCCGCCTCATGGCCGAGCGAGCGGAGCGCGGCGAGGACGTTGGCCTCGGTTTTCCAGTCGGCCGTCTTCAGCTCCGCGCTCAGGTCCTGGTCGATTGTGGTCGGCGCGATGGCGTCGAAAAGGGCGAGGACTTTGAGTTTCTTTTTCACCTATTTGGTGCGTTTGAATTTGCCGGTGAAGAGATAATTCATGACCAGGGTGGTGATGAACGAAGTGACGCTGAAATCCTGCTGCGGATCATCGTTCAAGACGTGCAGATCGAGCTTTTCGCAGCGGTCAACCAGGCGGGCGAGCAGTTTGTTGACCCGGAATTTTTTCTCGTTAGTCCACTGGCAGACCGAGTTCAAAAGCCGGCGGCGGCGCCGGCGCAGATAAGCGCTGGCCGTGATTCGCCCCGGGCCGGCGGTAGCGGCAAAGAGCTGCCGCAAATCGGCGTCGTAGAAATCCGGATAGGTGTCCTCGTAAAGTTTCCGTTTCCGCGCGTAATAGGTCTTGAGCTTGAGGTTCAGACAATCATGATCGGACGCTCGATACTCCGGGAGATGCCGCGGAGGATTACCGGCCAGGGAACGCATCAGCTCATCGACGTATTCGAGTTTCTGCAGCGCCTTCCAACCGGCGTAACGCCGCCGCCAATCGAGCCCCGGCGTGAGCCAGACCGCGAAGGTCTCGGCGAAATCTTCATCCGGATGACTCTGCGCGTACCAGTCGTCGAGATGCACGACATAGCTGCGGCTGAAGGGCCGCGGCTGATAAAAATCCGGCGTCTCTTCGCGCGAGGTCCGGCCAAAAGCTTGCTGCCACTTCTTTTTTCGGGGCAACTGGTAGGCGTAGCTGTAGGCGTGGGCTGCCTCATGGCGCATGAGCCTCATGAACCACTCTGGAGTACCGCCCTCTACCTCGAGCATCATCGTGCGTTCGAGTGCGCGCAGACGATCGTGCACGAGAAAGAAGGGGATGAAAATCGCCGGGATACCGACCGGGACGAACCATTCATCGCCGATATGACAGGGGGGACGCAAAAGCAGTCCACGGGCCGTGAGCTCGTCGTAGAGCTGTCGAATGAGCGGTTCGAGCGCGGTGCCTTCGAGGCGGAGGCCGAGGTTGGAGATGCGGCGTTCCAACAGCTGCTCGTCACTCAGCGCGGTCCAATCGGCCACTTCCATTCCGCGCACGCTAGCAGGGGCCGGCGGGCGCTGTCACGCTTCCGCGCGTTCCTTCGGTCGGATTGCATCGCGCCGAAACTGGAGAAGCTTCTCCGATGGCAACACGAACTGGAACGGCAGTCTGGGAGGGCACGCTCAAAAGCGGCCAGGGCAACATGAAACTGGGGAGCGGCGCGTTTGAAGGCGCGTATTCGTTCGCCTCGCGCTTTGAAAACGGGAGCGGGACCAATCCCGAGGAACTGATCGGCGCAGCCGAAGCTGGCTGTTTTTCGATGGCCCTCTCATTAGGCTTGGAGAAAGCGGGGTTCCCGCCGAAACGGATCGCCACCACCGCGACCGTGAAGCTCGAACAAAGCGGCGGCGGGTTTCGGATCACCGCGATCGATCTCGAGGCCGAGGCCGACGTGCCCGGGATCGACGACGCCAAATTTCAGGAGCAAGCCGAGCAGACGAAAAAGAACTGCCCGGTCTCGGTCGCGCTCAGTGGCACGCAAATTAATCTCAAGGCCACGCTCACCGGTCGCTAGGCGTCGGCGTGGCGCGCTGCGCCTGCGGAAAAATTTCTGCAGCCAGAGACAAAACTCGACGGGGACGGCGTCTATTGATTGAATCCAAAGAAACGATTCGCCGCATCTCTTCCTATGATGCCTGATCTTCGCTTTGCCTTCCGGCAGTTGCTAAAATCGCCCGGCTTCACCCTCCTCGCCGTCATCACTCTCACCCTCGGCATCGGGCTCAACACCGCGATCTTCAGTTTGATCAACGACCTGTTCCTGCGCGGACTTCCCTTCAAGGAACCGGCCCGCGTCGTGCATCTCTTCACCCAGCCGAAAGGTGGCGACACCTTCGACTACCCGCTCTCCGGGCCGCGCTTCATGCATTATCGCGACGGCCAGAAAATCTTCGACGGCTTCGCCGCGGAAACCAACACGGCCTACACCCTCACCGGTCTGGGAGAACCGGTGCAACTCCAGGCCTTCCGCACGACTGCGAACTATTTCGATGTTCTCGGTGTGCGTCCAATCATGGGCCGGACCTTTTTGCCTAACGAAGAGGAAGGCGCGGATGTCGCCCTGGTCTCGGAGAAATTCTGGCGGAGCCGGCTGGCCGGCGATCCGAATGTCATCGGTCGCGGCATCACCCTGGATGGGACCGTTCACACCATCGTCGGCGTCCTGCCGAACATGCCGGCGCAATGGGTCGGCCCGAATGGGAATGAAGTTTGGACGACCAAGCCTTTCGTCATTGCGGGTTTTTCCTACGAACGGATGATGCGCGGCACCGCCTTCCTGCGCGTCATCGGCCGGATGAAACCAGGCCAGACGGTTGAGCAGGTGAAAGCGGCGCTCCTGCCGCTCTCGCAAAGTTATCGCGCGCAAAATCCCGGCAAGATCGACGCCGACGTGAGCGATCTCGTGAAGACGCTCCCAGTCGATGTGAACGGCGACCTGCGGCCGGCCTTCGGCATTTTGCTCGCCGCGGTCGCGTTCGTGCTCGTGATTGCTTGCAGTAACGTCGCCAATCTGTTGCTCGTCCGGTTTAGCGGACGCCGCCGGGAGATTGCCTTGCGCATGGCCCTGGGCGCGTCGCGCACGAGCGTCCTGCGGCTCTTCGTTCTCGAAAGCCTGCTTGTAAGCGGGCTCGCCGGCATCGCCGGGGCCGCTCTCGCCTGGCAACTTGTCCCGCTCGTTCCGAGACTGGCGGCGAATTTTCTGCCGCTCGATCCCGGGAGCCAGATCGGCTTGTCGCTCCCGGTCCTTGCTTTCGCCATCGGCCTCTCGCTCCTCACCGGTCTCGCCATGGGCCTCTACCCGGCCTGGCAAAGTTCGCGCGCCGATCTGGTCGATGGACTCAAGGAAGGAGGCCGCGGCTCGAGTGGGAGCGTAAAACAGCAACGTTTCCGCAGGATCCTCGTCGGCGCCCAGGTCGCGCTCTCCGTCACCCTGCTCGCCGGGGCGGCTTTGCTCATTGCGAGTTTCGTTAGGTTGAATCATCAGGAGCTCGGGTTCCGCTCGGACAATCTCTGGGTCGGCTTCGTGACCTTGCCGGCCGCGCCTTATCCAGACATTGGGACGCGGGCGCGCTTCGTCGATCGCCTAACGACTGCACTCAAAGCCGTCCCCGGTTTCGAAAAAATCAGCCTGAGCGGAGACGTGCCCTTGGCGGGCGGGAACCGCACCCTTTACACAAAACCGGAGGGCAACATTTTGCCAATCGCCGAACGGGCGGCCGCGCCGTCGCACGATGTCGCGCCGGGATATTTCAAGACCTGGGGGATTCCCCTGATCGCGGGGCGCAATTTCGACGCGCACGACCTGGCCGATCATCAAAACGTCATGCTGATCAGCCAGACCGGCGCGCGCAAAGTTTTCGGGAACGAAAATCCGATCGGAAAAATCCTGCTCACGACGAGCAGCAGCGTGCCGACCGAAATTATCGGGATCGTCGGCGACGTGCGCTCGGAACGCGTCGCGCAACGCAACGAGATGGAATTTTATCGCCCGTGGGCCCAGGAAAATTTTCCCTTCCTGACCGTAACCGTGCAGAGCAACCTGCCCACGCGCGAGATCACCCGGCTGACTCAGAAAGCCGTCAACGGCATCGACCCCGCGATCGCCATAGCCCAGCCGCAAATGATGAAAGAGATCGTGGCGCTGGCGCTCGGCCAGGCGCGTTTGACGACCATCCTCCTCGGCGTCTTTGCCGCCGTCGCGTTGCTCCTCGCGACGGTTGGGATTTACGGCGCGGTCGCCTACACCGTCGAGCAGCGGACCGGGGAAATCGGCGTCCGGATGGCGCTCGGAGCGCAAACCTCCGACGTTCTGCGCCTCGTTATCGGCCAGGGAATGAGACCGGTTTTCTTTGGGCTTATCATCGGCCTCGGCGCCGCCCTCGCGCTCGGGCGCCTGATCGCGACCCAGCTCTACGAGGTGTCCGCGCACAACCCGCTCCTGCTCGGCGGCACAATGGTAATCCTCGGCGCCGCCGCGCTCCTGGCCTGCCTTTTCCCCGCCCGCCGCGCCAGCCGGGTAAACCCGATGATCGCCCTGCGGGCGGAGTAACCGCTCTGGCGGTGCCGCCGCCGCATCGCGAAGTTTCTACGTTGACTTGTCGGGGCAGGCGGAGCGCCCGACCCACAGATGTGCCTAGCGCGCGTCAGCAGCGCGTCGAAGAAAAGGTTCCAGCCGTTGGCGTCCTCGCGTTTCGAACTGCCATTCAGAGACTTCCGGGTCGCCAACGCCTCGGCCGCGGCGACACCCCGACGACGGGGCTGCCTCGACCTGGGCCTGCGCCATCCCGCCAGTTCGCCGATGCAGCTTGTCGCAACCTTCAGGTTCTATCCCCGAATTCCCCTCTTCGACTCCCATAGTCTCACGGCAGCCGCAATCAAGGCGCGCGTTCGCTCCTGATAATTCCGAGGTTCGATCTCTGCGCTCCGCGTTCCCTTGGATATATAGTGCGCAACAGGGTTTTCGGGAGTCTGCTCGTCATCCTCTCGCATCTGCCGGGGCGACGGTTGGGCGCTAATCGCCCTTTCAACGCTCCGGAACTTCTTCTTCCACGCCTGGAGCCGTTTTCGTCTTGCCGGCTGGTCTTCCGCTGCCCCGGATGATTCGTGAAGCAGGGCGAGGGCTGTCTCAAACAAAGAATCGACTTCCTGTTGGATATTCATCGTTGCAGTCCAAGAAAACCTTTTGCCGGCTTGCTCCATCCCGGAAGCGCAATTGGAACTTGGCGCCCGTCAACTGCAGACGAAAAAGCAACCCAGCGTATACCGTCCTTGAGACAAGCAACGTACGGCAATCCCGCTCGGAAACTAGCCGTCGCCTCAGATCGTAATGCGACGTTTTGCGGGCTGTCATCTTCGCTCCTCTGGGGGAAACGCCGCCATTTGGGACGGCGGGAAGAGCAATCGCCATGACCCCCTTCACGACTCCTCAAAAGAGGAACGCCCAAAGCTCTCGACATGCGCGAGCCGGCGCAGTGCAGGCCCCATCATGAGACCGGCACCGCGTCCAGCTCACAAGTGGCCATTATCCCTCACATCGGAGGGTGGCGAATATCACCGAATCGGTGGCACTGCGGGTTCCCTTCGTAACCTTCACGGTCGCAGTCACGTTCACCTCATCGGGATACTGAGTGGTGACCGTTGGATTATTACTTGGCGCCGTATCGAAGATA
Organism: Chthoniobacterales bacterium; assembly: GCA_036270055.1. GTDB lineage: Bacteria > Verrucomicrobiota > Verrucomicrobiia > Chthoniobacterales > UBA10450 > Palsa-1392. Next base: position 27,146 of record DATBDG010000037.1, on the reverse strand, counting down.
CCGTCGTTGTTGAAGTCCCAGCTAAACCGCACGTTGCGCTGCGCCGGAGTGAGCGTGGCGGTCAACGTGACGTTGACATTATCACCGCCCTGGCATTGCTGACTCTCTACGCTCGCCGTGAGGGTCACCGCCGGCGCGGTTAGGCCGCGATGGGCCGGCGCAATCAAGAGGAGTCCGAGGACGGCAGCGCCGAAGACCGCAATCCACCGGTTTGTTTTCGGATCGAGTTAATTGTGTTTTTCATACCCCCAAATCGCTTTTGCGTGGTGTCTCTAGCTCGCCCGGAATGCAACTGATTAGTAACAACGCTGTAACCTTTCTCCTGTGACACGGCATCCGATTGTTTCCGTCTCCCAGTGGAATTTTCCCTTCTCCGCGAGGAATCTTCTCTTGCCCGACGCTCTCGTTTTTCTCCGCGGTCCCGCGGTTTTTCTTGGAGACTCTGGTGGAAATCCAAGCCCTGCGGCCACAGGCCAGAACCGGCCCCGCGTGGAAGCCGCCTCTGCCAGTTAGTCGGGATCAAATCGACGCCGCTTCAATCGGGCGTCGAAGAAGCGATTCCAGGCGCTCCCGTCCTGCGACATTTCCATGCTCGTAGACATAACGTCCGGTTCGCTCATGTCGTAGGTCAGCCGCACATGCATTCCGGGACCGCCATGGGCCAGCTTCAGGACGGCGCCGTCGAAGTTGCCTTTGAATATTTCGGGCGGCGCGCCCATGCAATCGACCCAGACGAGCGTGTAGCTCTCCGTCTTCGGATCATAGGTGAAAACGCCGTGGCCGTTGAAGGCGATCTTTCCGTTGCGCTCCTGCTCGTAGTCATTGATGAGGGCGAATCCATTCAAGGCCATGCGGCTGTTGATTCGGCCAATCGCAGTCCCGCCCTGGGGATCCCACGGAGAGGGATACATTTTTTCTTCGCCCTCCCATTGGCCGGCGATTTTCTCGAGCCGGCGGTGTCCATCGCTCGGAGTTGGCATTTCCATGGCCGCAGGATGCCCGCGAAACCAATCGCCGAAAAGCTTATTCTGTAACCTGCACGCCCTCGGACGCGGTGCGTTGGAGATACAGCTCGCTTAGCCGCTGAGTCACCGGGCCGATCTCGCCGCGGCCAATCGGGCGACCGTCGATCGTCGTCACCCCCGCCAATTCGCCCATCGTGCCGGTGCAGAAAACTTCGTCCGCCCGATAGACCTCTTGGATTGTCAGGTCGGTCTCGCGATGCGGGATTTTTTCCGCCGCGCAGATCTCGAGCACCGTCGCACGCGTAATCCCGGCCGGGCAGGCGACGACCCGGCTGGTCGCGGCTTCGCCTGCGCGGACGACGAAAACGTGAGTCGCGTTTGTCTCTGCGACGAAGCCGCGCAAGTCGAGCATGAGAGCGTCGTCGGCTCCGGCGTTGTTCGCTTCGATCTTGGCCAGGATGGAGTTGAGGAGATTGGCGTGATGAATTTGCGGATCGAGAATCTCGGGCGGCGGCCGGCGCATCTTGCTCGTGATCAAAGTGAGGCCGCTCTTCGCGTAGACCGGCGCCTTGTGTTCCGCGAGCACAATCAGAGTCGGCCCGCTTTGGTTGAGGCGCGGGTCCATTCCGGAAGTAATTTTCATACCGCGACTGAGGGTGAGGCGAATGTGCACCCCGTCCCGCATCTGATTCGCGGCCAGGGTGCGCCGGATTTCCGCGATCAGCTTTTCGTTAGGCGGAATTTCGGCGAATGCGAGCGCGGTCGCGGAACGGCGCAACCGGTCGAGGTGCTCGTTGAGCTTGAAGATACGCCCGTCGTAGAGCCGTAAGCCTTCCCAAACCGCGTCGCCACCTTGCACAGCGGAATCGAAGGGACTTACTCCTGCCTCGTCCCGATGCACGAGCCGGCCGTTGATGTTCACGATGAGGTCGCGATTCTTTTCGTCAAATTGCTGAAGCATTCGTGTTCTGTTTTACTTGCGCGCTATCCTACGGATTGAAAATGGTCGGGCGGAAGCATGATCCTCCGGAGGCGAGCTTTCGCTCGTCGGGTTTCGTACCGGCCGGCCCTTTGCATATTGACGACATCTATGAACGCTCGCTCTTTGCTCCTGTCATTCCTTTTTCCTGCCGCGCTCATCGCGGCCGAGCCCACGAACAAAACCCTCACGCCGCCCGACAGCCTCGTGCTCGATGGCGTTCCGCCGATCCCGGCCGAAATCGCCGAAGAGGTCGGCCGCTATACCGAAAGCCGAGCAGCCGCGTTTCTCGATTGGCACCCGGAGAAATCCGAGATGCTCATTCTCACCCGGTTCGGCCAGACCAACCAGGTGCACCTCGTTAGCCAACCGGGCGGCGCCCGCACTCAATTCACCTTTTTCGACGACCGGGTGACGAGCGCCAGCTTCGATCCGAAAGCGGGCGCCTTTTTCCTCTTTTCGAAAAGCGCGGGCGGAAACGAGTTCGACCAGAATTATCGCTACGATTTCGCGACCGGCGCACTCACGCTCCTGACCGACGGCAAGTCGCGTAACTCGCCGCCGGTTTGGAGCCACGATGGCACCCACGTCGCCTACACTTCCACCCGGCGCAACGGCGCCGATACCGACCTCTACCTCGAATCGCCCGACGATCCGAAGAGCGAGCGGCTCCTGGCGGAGGTGAAAGGCGGCGGCTGGGAGGTCGAGGACTGGTCGCCGGACGGGACGCAGCTTCTCGCGCTCGAGGAGATTTCGATCAACGAGAGTTATCTCTGGCTCTTCGACACGAAGACGGGGGAACGGACGGAATTGACTCCGCGCCCGGCGGAAGGCGCGCCCAAAGTTTCCTACTCCAAAGCTCTCTTCGCAAAGGACGGCCGCGGCATTTTCGTCACGACCGATCGCGACTCCGAATTCCAGCGCCTCGCCTACCTCGAGCTCGCGAGCAAAGCGCACACCTGGCTCGCGCCTGACGCAAAACATGATGTCGACAGCTGGGACCTGAGCGGCGATGGCGCGCGCATCGCCTACACCTTGAATGAAAACGGCGTGAGCGCCCTCCACGTCATCGGCCTCGCGATAAACGACGGGAAAATGACCGCGACCGCCCAACCCGATCCGGCTTTCGATCCGCCGATTTCTTCCGCGGTCATTTCCGCTCTCAAGTGGCAACGGGGCGACGGTCGCAACGAACTGGCCTTCAACGTCAACAGCGCGCGTTCGCCTTCCGACGCATATACCTGGGCGCCGGACGCGGCAGGCAATACCGCGTCGCGCTGGACGACGAGCGAGACCGGCGGCATCCCGGCGGAGCGATTCGTCGAGCCGAAACTGGTGAGCTGGAAATCTTTCGATGGCCGGGAAATCACCGGCTTCCTCTATCAACCGAACCCCGAAAAATTTCCCGGCCCGCGACCAGTCATCGTGAACATTCACGGCGGCCCGGAATCGCAGGCGCGTCCGGGATTCGCCGGTCGCAACAACTACCTCTTTAACGAGCTGGGCTGCGCGATGATTTTGCCTAACGTCCGCGGCTCGGCCGGTTACGGGAAATCCTATCTCCTGCTCGATAACGGATTGAAGCGGGAGGATTCCTACAAGGACATCTCCGCTTTGCTCGACTGGATCAAAACCCAGCCGCAGCTCGATGCCGGCCGGGTCATGGCCTACGGCGGATCGTACGGGGGTTTCATGACTCTCCAGGTCGCGACCAATTTTGCCGATCGAATTCGTTGCGCGATCGATATCGTCGGCATTTCCAACCTTGCGACCTTTTTGAAAAATACGGAGAGCTACCGGCGCGACCTGCGCCGCGCGGAATACGGCGATGAGCGCGATCCGAAGATGGCGGCCTTCATGGAAAAAATTGCGGCTCTGAACAACGCCGAGAAAATTACGAAGCCGCTCTTGGTCGTGCAGGGTGCGAACGATCCGCGTGTCCCGAGATCAGAAGCGGAGCAGATCGTGGCCATCCTGAAGAAACGAAAAACGCCCGTCTGGTACATGCTCGGGAAAGATGAAGGGCACGGCTTCCAGAAAAAGAAGAACGCCGATTACCTGTTCTACGCGACGGTGCAGTTCATTCGCGATTATCTGCTGAAGTAGGCGCCGCAGCCCGAAAGCTTGCGCTACCCTCACCGCAGGCGGTGCTGGTACAGAAGATCGTACACCTCGCGACAGCGGGCTTCGATTTCTCGCAGGCGTTCCGGCACTTCCGCGCTGCGCTCGCGATAGGGCGCGAAGCCGGTCGATTTTGCCACTTCGCCGTACCAGTGTTTCGCCCACACGCCGTCAGTCTCGCGCAACCCCGGTGGCCAACTCAACATCACCGAGTCGAACACCACCCCGATCGCGTCGCAAAGGAGTCGCAGGATCCGTTCGGGATTTTGCAAAACGTCGCGCGCATCAATCACCGGCGGAATGCTTCGGCAATACGCCCGCGTCCAGGCGAATATCTCGGCCTGTTGGACGAAGCCGAGGTCTTCCAGCTCCGGGTCGTCATTCTTTTTGATGTAGGAAGCGATCACCTCGGCCGGATCGCGAATCAGAAAGCAATTCGTCGATTGGCCAAGCCAGTCGCGCCCCACATTCGGGAGGAGATGATGGGTCATCTGCTTCTGGTAAAAGATCCCCTTGCCGGCCGGGACTTCCTTCGTTAGGCACGCCACCACCTTTCGCCAGTCACTTTCTCCGTTCGCGATCACTTCAGGAGCGACGGGGTGTTCCTTACCGCTCTCCTTGAGATAGAAAGGGTAAAGAGGTTCATCGACTACCACTGTGTCGGCGCGATTCCCCCACGAGCGCATCATCGCGGTCGAGATGTTTCGCGGGCCTGACCACATGGCGAGACGCAATGACTTCATGCCGGCAATTGCATCCGAGGATCATCAGTTTGCAACCACGCTGCGAGCTTGCAAAGCGACGCTGCGATCGGCTAGAGCGACGCGACGTACTCTGCCATCCGCCGCCGCAGCGATTCATCGGGCATCCGGCCGAGCCCGGCCGCCATGTTGTCTTCCAGATGTCTGACGTTTCCCGTCGCCGGAATCGCGCATGTCACCGCCTCGTTCCCCAGAATCCATTTGAGAAGAAATTGCGCCCACGATTTGCAATCGAACTCCTTCGCCCAATCCGGCAGCGGCTTGCCGCGGAGGCGCGAAAACAAATCGCCGCTGGCAAAAGGCCGATTGATCAGCGTCGCGACCCCGCGCTCACGCGCCAGCGGCAGGATGCGCTCGTCCGCGGTACGGTCGACAATCGAATAGTTGATCTGAACGACGTCGAGTTTTTCGCGCCGCAGGATCTGCTGCACCTCGGGAAAGGCCGAATCGACGTAGTGCGTAATCCCGAGGTAGCGGATCCGCCCCTGCTCTTTCCAGTCGCGCATGGTCGCGAGCTGAGTGTCGAGATCGACCAGATTGTGCACCTGCATGAGGTCGAGCTTCTGCACCCGTAGTCGCTGGAACGACCGCTCCATCGAATCGATCCCGGCCTCCTTCCCGCTCGTCCAAACTTTGGTTGCGAGAAAAAGCTGGTCGCGCAGATGAAGCTCGCTCGTCAGGTCACCGATCACGCCTTCGGCCCGGCCATACATGGGCGAACTATCGATCACTTTTCCGCCGAGCTGCACGAAGCGTTGCAGCACTTCTTTCAATCGCCCGTGCTCGTTAGGCGCATCGGCCACGTCGAAAACCTTCCAGGTGCCCAGCCCAACGGCCGGAAGTTTCTCGCCGGTGGATGGAATCGCGCGCTGCAGCATCCCGCTTCTCTCTTCCGCCGCCGGCAATCGCCAGGGCAGGAGCGTGACCGCAGCCGCGCCCCCGAGCACGCAAGCCGCCTGCCGCCGGGTCATCCTGGCTGGATCGGACATTGGAAAACTTCGCGCACCTTTGGCCGTCCTGCTACAACGAGGGCTGCTCGCATTTTCGGATCGCAGGCGTGGCGCATCGAAAATCTCGGCTGAGGAATAATAGGCTTGTGACAGCACGAACCCGATCTACGATTCAGGCGACGAACGTGCCCCATCCGAGGAAGCTTCCGTGAAGGATCAAACTCAATCGCAAAACGGGGTCGCGGTCACGCTGAGTGTGAACGGCCGGAAACACGATATCCGGATCGATCCGCGCACAACGCTGCTCGATTGCCTGCGCGAGCATCTGCACCTGACGGGCTCAAAAAAAGGGTGCGATCACGGTCAGTGCGGCGCCTGCACTGTGCACGTGAACGGCCGGCGTGTGAATTCCTGTCTCTCCTTTGCCGCAACCCACGAAGGCGATGAGATCACAACCTTGGAAGGCATCGGGCAACCGGAAAATCTTCATCCGGTCCAGGCGGCCTTTGTCGCATGCGACGCCTACCAATGCGGTTATTGCACGCCGGGGCAGATCATGTCCGCGGTCGCGCTGCTGGAAGAACCCTGCGGCGCCGCTGACGCGGAGGTGAAGGAATTCATGAGCGGCAATATCTGTCGTTGCGGCGCGTATCCGAACATCGTCGCGGCGATTCAAAAAGTGCGCGAAGGCAGGGAGCGGCCAACCACATGAAATCCTTCGCGCTCTCACGGGCGAGCGACAGCGCGGAGGCGATCGCGACCGGTGCCGAAGCGACGACCGCGCAGCAAGGGGCCGAGGTCCGCTTCCTCGCCGGCGGCACGACCTTGATCGACCTGATGAAATTGAACGTCGAGCAACCGGCGAGGGTGATCGACATCACGCGGTTGCCGCTCGACAAGATCGAAGCGACGCCCGACGGCGGCCTGACCATCGGCGCGATGGTCCGCAACTCTGATCTCGCGTTCCATCCGCTGGTGAAAAAGAGCTACGCGGTCCTTTCCGAAGCGCTCCTGAGCGGGGCCTCCGCGCAGCTGCGCAACATGGCGACCACCGCCGGCAACCTGTTGCAGCGAACGCGCTGCATGTATTTCCGCGCAACGGATATGCCCTGCAACAAACGAGAGCCGGGCTCGGGCTGTTCCGCGATCGAGGGGGCGAATCGCAGCCTCGCCCTTCTCGGCACGAGCGAACATTGCATCGCAACCAATCCGTCCGACATGAACGTCGCGATGGCCGCGCTTGAAGCGACGATTCACGTGCGCGGTCGGAACGGCGAAAGAAGCATTCCGATTGGGGATTTCCATCTCTTGCCCGGCAACACGCCGCAGCGCGAAACCGTTCTCGAGCCCGGAGATTTGATCACGCACGTCACGTTGCCGGCGCCCGCGCCCGGCAGCCGCTCGCATTACCTGAAACTGCGCGACCGCGCTTCCTACGAGTTCGCCCTCGCCTCCGCCGCCGTCGTGGTGACGGTTACGAACGGAAAGATTAGCCACGCCCGCGTTGCGCTCGGCGGAGTTGGGACCAAGCCCTGGCGATCGCTCGAAGCGGAAGCTGCCCTCACGAATCAGGCGCCGGCGGAGGGGAGTTTTCGCGCGGCGGCGGAAGCCGCTCTCCGCGACGCGAAACCACAAAGCCAAAACGGGTTCAAGGTTGAACTGGCGAAACGCTGCCTCATCCACGCCCTCAAACTCGCCACCACTCCGGCCTAACGACCACAGGAATGCCAACCACACTGGAAATCTCAAAATCGTCGCCGATCGGTCGGAGCACGCCGCGAGTCGATGGACGCCTGAAGGTGAGTGGCGCGGCGCAGTACGCCTCCGACTTCCATTTTCCCGGCACCCTCTACGCCGTTCCGGTCGAAGCGACCATCGCCAACGGCCGATTGACCAAACTCGAGACTGCCGCGGCCGAGAAAATGCCGGGCGTGCACGCGATTTTCCAACGGGTGACCATCGGCAAGATCGCTCGCTCCGTGCAGGCAGGATTTGACGGGATCATCGATGAGCACCGGCCACCCTTCGAGGATGACATCATTCGCTACTACGGCCAGTACGTCGGCCTCGCCGTGGCCGACACTTTTGAGCGGGCCAAAGCTGCCGCGGATATGGTCCACGCCACCTACGAGGAAGAAACGCCTAACATTGAATCCGAACTGACGCCGGACGACGACCCGGCCGAGGTCATGACCACATTTGGTCCTTTCAAGCGCGAGCAGAGCAGGCGCGGGGATGCGGAGAAGGCGTTTGCGAGCGCGCCGGTCCAGCTCGACCAGACCTACGTCACGCCGGTCGAAACGCACAACCCAATCGAGCTGCAAGGCGCGACCGCGATCTGGGAAGGCGACAAGCTGACGATCTACGAAGCGTCGCAGGCGATCTTCAACATGCAGGGCATCATGGCGCAGATGTTCGAAATTCCGCGAGAGAACGTCCGGATCATTACGAAATTTCTCGGCTCAGGTTTCGGGAGCAAACTTTGGCCCTGGACCCATTGCGCTCTCGCGGTCGCGGCGGCACGAAAGCTGGGCAAGCCGGTCAAGCTCGTGATCAGCCGCAAGATGATGTTCCAGACGGTTGGCCATCGTCCGAAGACGCAGCAGCGCGTGCGGCTCGGCGCGACGAAGGAGGGAAAGCTGGTCTCCCTCCAGCACGACTACGTCTATACCAAGGCTCTGCTCGACGATTATCACGAGGATTGCGGCGAGGCCACGGCGTTCCAATACGGCGTTCCGAATCTCCTGGTCAGGTTTGGTCGCGCCAAACGCACTTTCGGTTCGCCGACTGCGATGCGCGGGCCCGGGGCGGTGCCCGGCCTTTACGCGACGGAATCCGCCCTGAACGAGCTGGCCGGGCAGCTCCGGATCGATCCGGTCGAGCTGCGCCGAATGAACGAGCCGAAGATCGACGAGTCGTTAGGCATTCCATTTTCCTCCCGCCATTTCATTGAATGTCTCGACCTGGGCGCGGAGAAATTCGGCTGGTCGAAGCGCACACCGGAAGTCGGCTCGATGAAGCGCGACGGCCTCATCCTGGGCTGGGGCGTGGCCGGCTGCGCCTGGGGCGCGGGGCGTTTTCCGGCCGAGGCCCGGGTGGAGCTGCGCGACGATGGCACGGTCCGGGTCGCCTGCGGCACCCAGGATATCGGCACGGGCACCTACACAATTCTCGCCCAACTCGCGGCGGAAAAGGCCGGGGTTCCTCTCGAGAAAGTGGAAGTCGCTCTCGGCGACACGCGTCTTCCAGCCGGTCCTATCTCCGGCGGTTCGTTAGTCACCGGGTCGGTTATTCCCGCAGTTTTCCAGGCAGCCGATCATGCGATCAACTCATTGTTAGGCGTCGCCACCGACACTCCGGGATCACCGTTCGAAAAACGCCAGGCGAAGGAGCTGAGGTTTGCCGATGGCAAAGTTTTCATCAAAGCCGAGAGCCGCTCCGACGGCGTCCCATTCGCCGAGCTTCTCCAATGCGCGAAGCTTCGTCAGGTCGCCGGCGAGGGGAAAGCGGAAGGCACTTTCGGCGAAGAAAAACCCTCGGTCTCGAAGCACTCCTTCGGCTGCCACTTCGTCGAGGTCACCTGGCAACCGGAGATCGCCCGTTTGCGCGTGAGCCGAATCGTCAGCGCGATCGACGCGGGCCGCATCCTCAATCCGCTCGCCGGCCGCAACCAGATTGAAGGCGCGGCCGTCATGGGCATCGGCATGGCGCTCTTCGAAGAAACCAACTACGACCCGCGCCACGGCGCGCCAATTAATTCCAATCTCGCCGATTACATCATGGCGGTGAACGCCGACGTGCCGGCGATCGAAGTGCATTTCCTCGATTATCCCGACCCGGAGATTAACGAGCTCGGAGCGCGCGGAATCGGCGAGATCGGTCTGGCCGGAATCGCTGCCGCCATTACCGACGCGGTCCATCATGCGACCGGGGTGCGGGTGCGCGAATTGCCGATCAAGATCGAGCACCTGCTCGCTTCTTCCGTCCTTGGGTAGTCGCTGATCTCGCCGCGAACCAACGCGGGACTCGCGGATCGCGACGACGAATGCGAACTGATTCGCCCCAGAAATGCTTGCGTCGATTTAGCGCGAATCGGTAGTTTAAAAACAACACTCAATCGCGATGAAAACGACCGGCAAACTCCGCTTCGTCGTTCTCGCGCTGGCATCTGCCCTCGCCGGCGCGGGAATGCTTCACGCCAAAGAGCCGTTCTTCGAAGGGCTCGGCACTTACAAACACAAGATCACCACCACCTCGCCCTAGGCGCAGCGCTATTTCAATCAAGGGCTCGCCTTCTATCATGGGTTTAACCACGGCGAGGCTATCCGTTCTTTTCAGGCCGCCGTGCAGGCGGATCCGAAGTGCGCCATGGCACACTGGGGCATCGCGCTCGCTTCCGGACCGCACATTAATTCGCCGGTGGTCCCTCCACCGGCCGCGGAGCTGGCGTGGAAGGAAGTGACGCTCGCGCAGGAAAATGCCGGGCGCGCATCGCCGGTCGAGCAGGCGCTGATCGCAGCCCTCGCACATCGGTATGCGAATCCGTCGCCGGCGGACCGCGCGCCGCTGGACCAGGCTTACGCGGATGCGATGCGCGAGGTCTGGCATGAGCACCCTGACGATCCCGAAGCCGGTGTTCTCTTCGCGGAGGCGATGATGGATTTGCGGCCGTGGAATCAATGGACGCCGGAGGGCCAGCCGAATCCCGGGACCGAAGAAGTGCTCGCGACTCTCGACGCCGTCCTGAAGTTAAACCCGAAACATCCCTTCGCGAACCATCTCTACATTCACGCGACCGAAGCCTCGCCGCATCCCGAGCGCGCGACCGCGGCGGCCGATCGCCTCCGCAGCTTGCAGCCCGGACTCGCGCATAACGTGCACATGCCTTCGCACCTTGATATCCGTTGCGGACGCTGGCAGAAGGCCGTGGAGACGAACGTAGAGGCGGTCAAAGCGGCGGAGAGTTACCACCGCGTCGCCGGCCCGCCGAAGGGATTCATCAACGTCTACAACGCGCATAATCGCCACATGCTGGCCTACGCCGCGATGATGACCGGCCAGCGTGCGCTCGCCCTCAAGCACATCCGCGCGATGGTCAAAGAAATGCCGGCGGATTTCCTCCAGGAAAACGCGCTCCAGGCGGAAGGCTTCGTCGCCATGCCACTGGAGGTGATGGTCCGTTTCGGCTCGTGGGACGAGATCCTTGCCGAGCCGAACGAGTATCCCGAATACATGACGAGCACGCGTGCGTTTCATCACGCCGCCCGCGCCATCGCCTACGCGGCCAAAGGCGAGCCGGCCAAGGCGCGCGCCGAACAGGCGATCTTTCTCGAGAAAGCGAAACTTGTCCCGAAGGAAGCGGTTTTCGGCACCAACACCGCCGAGGATCTGCTCGCGCTGGCCGGGCGGATGGTCGAGGGCGAGATTCTCATTCGCGAAGATCAACTCGAGGCGGGCCTCGCGGAGCTGCGCGCGGCGATCAAACTCGAGGACGCGCTGAAATACGACGAGCCGCCCGGCTGGCTCATCCCCATCCGCCACTCGTTAGGCGCGACGCTCCTGCAGCACGGCCGGTTTGCCGAGGCTGAGCAGGTTTACCGCGACGACCTCAAGAAGTTGCCCGACAATGGCTGGTCGCTCTTCGGGCTGACCGAAAGCCTGCGCGCGCAACACAAGGAGGCCACCGAAACGCGGGCGAAATTCAACAAGCTCTGGGCCAAAGCCGATACCACGATCACCAGCTCCTGCTTTTGTCAGCCGGGGAAACTCGCCAGCGAGTAGAAGGTTTCCCTGCCGAGCACGATCCTAACGAGTATCCTCAACCCAACTGACGATTTTGTAGTTGTTGATGATCCCGCCTGCGGCGAGCGCTTCGTCGTAGTGCAGGTTGGTGACACCGGTCATGGCAACGCTCTTGCCCACGACCGAGCCGAAGACGTGACCGCTGCTGCCGCCGCCGTTCACGACCACGTCATGCTCCGGTGCGTAGACGGCGGCGCTGATCTGGCCGTTGCCGCCGAGATTCACGTGCCGGGCCAGGGAACTGTCCGAGTGGACGCCATAGAAAAGGAGATTGGCCGGTTGATTCGCCGGATTCATGACACCTTTGCCCGCGATGTCGACATTGCCCATGAAGTAGATCGTCGCCCGGACGCCTGGTCCCAGGACCATCTGGGAGTTGCCGGCGGCGGAGATGTCCCCGCTAACATAGATCTCGATGTAAGTCGGGCTGCCGTCGGCATTGCCCGCCAACGTCAGCGTCTGGGTGCCGGAGAGTGAAAGGGTGCTCAACCGGTAGCGCGACATGATCGACCCTTTCGTCGGCGAGGCGTTGAGCGTGGCGGTGCCGTTGACCTGCGAGGGGGTCGGGTTGATCGAAAGCCATTGCGGCTCGCCAACCGGAATCGGGTCCTGGTAAAAATCGGTCCGCTGCACGCCGGTGACGTTGGCGACCCCGGTGACGGTGCCGGAATTCGTCGAGACATCGCCATAGATGTGGGCGTTGCCGGCTTGGATAAGGGCCCCGTTGGTCGCGATTAAGCCGTGTTCCTGGCGCTTGCTTTCATCGTAAAGGCCGTTGGTCGATTTCGCGGCGTCGCGCGAATCGTAACTGTCGATCACGATGTTTTGATTGTTGAGGTTAAGAGCGCCAACGGAAAAGACCGCCTGCTCAAAGGAAGAGAGCGGCGCGACGATCGCTTCCAGGCGCCGGGAAGCGTGCGGTGAGTTGGTCTCGCTCGTGAAAAGATTATCGATGAAACGCTGCACGCGCAGGGTCAGCTTGCGCAGATGGTTGTCTTCTTTCTTGAAGCCGATCCGCGGCGGGCCGGTCAGGGGCATGCTCCCAAGGGTGCGGATGCGGTAATACTGCCAACCGGTACTCGGATCGATAAGCTGGGCGGGCGCATCGACGTTCACCTCGATCGTCATCGGTGTGCTGGCGAGGCCGGCATTTGGGATCGTGGTGAGCCCGTGACTGACGACTCCATTGCCAGGGATGTTTTCCCAGTCTTCCCAGGCGTGATTGGGCGCGGGGTAAAGCGATTTGCGCATTTCGACCACAGCGAGATCGATCCCCGACTCGGCCGCCATGAGCGACTCCTGCCAGGCGGCAGCCTGCAGCCCGAGCTGAAAACGGCCGGAAACCAGCCGCAGGACCTCGGTCGCGAAAAGTGAGAGAACGGTGATAACCAGTACCGTCCAGAGAAGGGCGCTGCCGTTTTCCTGCCTCCGAAGGTTGGTTTTCATTAGTAGACGCTGCTCGATGTGTCGATGCGGCTGTTCCGCAACAGGACGGTGTTATAGACCGCCGTCCCCTCGATCGCCGCCACCGACGCACCACTCGAGACATAGGTCGGTTTGAAAGTAATCTTCGTCGTCGCGACCTTGCCCAAATCGGTCACATTGAAAATAAAATCGCTCACGTTCTCGGCGATCCTGGCCGGAGGCGCAGCGTCCTGCTGACGGTAGATTGTGCTGTTGAGGAGAAAATAGTGAATCGTCACCTGCGCCCCACTGGTTCCGTAAAAGACATCGCCGTTGCTGTCGAGCTGGGGGGTCTGCGGGCCGCCCGCCCCATCGTAATAGGAAGGGATGACGATGGTGGCATCGTTCTCGGTCGACTCGATGCTGAGGGCGCGGCGCAAATCGAGCGCCAGATAATCGGTAATGCGCATCGCGTCCGTGTGGTTGGTGGCAAAGTTGGTCGTGGCCATGAGGCTGCGCTCGAGGCTGATGAAACCCATGATCAGGCCCATGCTGATGGCGCTGAAGATCGTCATCGCGATCATGGTTTCGTAAAGGAGGAACCCGCCGGCCCGAGTTCGGGTGGGCACGATCATTTTGCCACTCCTCCGTCGGCCAGGATTGCGACCACTTGGTGCGAGATTCCGCGCGAGTTAGGCGAACCGGTGTAATCGAGCGTCCAAATGACCTTGATCGCGCGTTCCGTCAGCAGGGCGGAGTTTTGGTTGACGATCGTGGCGGTGCCGCCCGTCCGCCTGAGCTGGGTGTTGCCGGTATTGGCGCTGCCATAAGGGACCAGAGTGAGCGTCTCGACGAGATTCTTGAGCTGGGTGCTGCTGAGGGCGGCGGTGTTGAGGAGGTTATCCCGAAGCCAGACGGCATCGGTCACCTGATGCCAGTTGGCGATCCGCATCGCTTCCATCCGCTGTTGCAGGATCTGGCTGGCGGAGATCGATTCCTTGGCGCACCGGAGGGTGTTCATTGTCGCCATGTTCATGGTGAAAAGAGCGGTGAGGAAAGAAGCGGCGATGGCGGCCGCGACGACGGTCTCGACCAGACTAAATCCGTGAATGGCGGATGTTCGGCGGATCTGCATCGAGGCTAGAGGAGCAAAAATAGTGCCCTTTTCCATAATAACCATAATCGCCGCCGGCCCATTTCTTCATTGTCACGGTCGTAAACGCTCGCACTGTATCTGGTTCATCTTCCCGCAGATCGAAGGGCTCGGGTTGAGCGCGATGTCGCAACGCTATGCGATCAGGAGCCTGTCGGAGGCTCGCGCTTACCTCGATCACCCGGTGCTGGGTCCGCGCCTGGGGACTTGCGTCGAAGCGTTGCTCCACCTCGCAAACCGATCGGCAGCGGAAATATTTGGATTCCCTGACGACAGGAAACTGCGGTCGTGTGCGACGCTCTTTGCGGCGGTCTCTGCGGCGGGCTCGCCTTTTCACAGGTTGGTCGACAAGTATTTCGAGGGCGAGGACGATGCCGCAACACGGCAGCGGCTGGGCGAATGATTCGCCTTCGTTAGGCACGGACGGCAGGGACCTTTTGCCTTGACCTCGAGGCTCCCTTTTCCTTAGCAAAGACTCCTTATGATTATCCGTACCTTCCTCGCCCTCGCGTCGGTCCTGATCGCCGCGGCCGCTCTCGCCGATGGCTGGTCGCCGATCTCCAAACTTAATGCGCCTACTGCGCGCGCCGGGCATTCGGCAGTCTTCACGCGCATCGACGGCACGGATCAGATGATCGTCTGGGGCGGGCAGGATTCGAATATAATTCCCTTCGCGAATACCGGCGGGCTTTGGAAACGCACGAGCAACAAATGGAGCCCGACCAGCACCGAAAACGCGCCGGCCGGTCGTCAGTTGCATCCGGCGATCTGGACCGGCCATGAGATGATTATCTGGGGCGCCGATGCGGGGACGGATCAGTTCCTCAACACCGGCGGACGCTACGATCCGGTGGAAGATGTCTGGCGGCCGACAACGCTCGACGGGGCGCCCGGCGGACGTTTTGCGCACTCGTTAGTCTGGAGCGGCGATCGCGCGATCGTCTGGGGCGGCGCCACCGGCTTCATCGGCGTCACCGACACCGGCGCGCTTTACGATCCGGTCACCGACACCTGGACGCCGACCGCGACGACGGGCGCGCCAGCTGCGCGCAGCGGCCACGCCGCGGTCTGGACCGGCTCGCGCATGCTCGTCTGGGGCGGCATCGGCGATTTCGCGGTCTACCTCAACGACGGCGCATTTTATGATCCGCGGACCAATAGCTGGACGCCGATCTCGAGCGAAAACGCCCCTTCACCGCGCGCCTTTTTTTCCTCCTCCTGGGACGGAACGAATCTTTTCATCTGGGGCGGCGTGAACTCGCGTTTCCAGCCGCTCGGCGACGGCGCGCTCTTCAATACCGTCACCGGCACCTGGCGCCGCATCTCGCGCATCGACGCGCCGAGCGCCCGGCTCGCCGCGACTGCCGTCTGGTCGGGCAAACATTTCCTCGTCTGGGGCGGCTCGGATGAAAACGGCAATCCCATCGGCACGGGCGCGCGGTTTAATCCAGAGACTAACCGCTGGATCGGCATTACCGAGAGCGGCGCGCCCGCGCCCCGATCGAATCACACCGCGGTCTGGGACGGCTCGCGCATGATTATTTGGGGCGGCTCGGGCGAATGCTGCAACAACTGGTTCAACGACGGCTTCGCCTATCGGCCCTGACGCTTGGCGGGCCGCGCCGGCGCATTCTTTTCTTTCCCGCGAGGTTTGACTTGTTCTGCCCGGATTTCACCTCACAGCGCGCGGTACTGCATCTTCCTATTGACATTCTATACGAAAGGAGCTTTACTCCTATAGACATCCAATAGGAGGAGATGAAAAAGAAAGCCGATCTTCTGCAGGGAACGCTCCACCTTCTCATTTTGCGGGCTCTGGCGCCGCAGCCACTGCATGGCCTCGGCGTCTCGCAGCGGATCAATCAGATCACGAAAGAGACCTTTCACGTAAAACCGGGTTCTCTCTTTCCCGCCCTGCATCGGATGGAGGAAGCGGGCTGGCTCAGGTCGTCCTGGGGCGAATCGGAAAACAATCGGCGCGCGAAATATTATACCCTGACGAAAGCCGGCCAGCGCCAGCTCGAAACCGAGACGGAAGACTGGCAGCGGATCTCCCTCGCGATCGCTAGTGCGCTCGCCGCCAACTAACCAGCCTGACAAATGCAACTGCTCTCATCGATCCGGGCCCTTGTCCGTAACTTGTTTCGCCGGCAGCGTGTCGAAAGCGAGCTGACGGAGGAGATGGAGGCCTACATCGAGCTGGCAACGCAGGCGGAAATCCGCCGAGGTCTGGATGAATCCGCCGCCCAGCGTGCCGTCGGCTTGGAAATGGGCGGAGCCGAACAGGTGAAGGAACAGGTGCGCGAGGCGCGGCTCGGTTATTTCCTCGAGACGCGCTGGCGCGATTTGCGTTTCGCTCTGCGCGGTCTCGGCAAGGCGCCGCTTTTCAGCGCCAGCGTCGTGCTCGTGCTCGCCCTCGGCATCGGGAGCACAGCGCTGATCTTTTCCATCGTTTACGCCCTCCTGCTGCGCGGCCCTGAGTTCCCGGAAACCGATCGCATTTTCATGCTCTGGCAGAAAATCCCGCAGGAAAACCGGGTCTCTTTCTCGATCAAGGAATACAACGCCTGGCGGAGGCAAACCGCCGTCTTCGAAGAGCTGGGCACATTCATGGGCAACGGTTTCACCCTCACCGGGCGCGGCGAGCCGGAGTCGCTTTTCGGACGACTGGTTACGCCTTCGTTCTTCCGTATCCTCGGGGCCACTCCCGTTCTCGGCCGCACCTTCCTCGAAGCGGAGGGAAAGACGGGACAGAATCATGTTGTGATTTTGAGTCACGCCCTCTGGCGGCAGAAATTTGCCGGACGAACCGACTTGTTAGGCCAATCGATCACTCTCAGCGGTGACCCCTACACGGTCGTGGGCGTAATGCCGGAGTCGTTCGATTTTCCCAGCCCGGATACGCGGCTCTGGGTTCCCGTGGACCTGAATGCGCCGCTTTTCACCGATCATCCCGACGCGCATTTCCTGAGCGTTCTTGGACGACTGAGGCCCGGCATTTCGCCCGAGCGTCTCCAGGCCGAGATCGACGTCCTCGGCAAACGCGTGACCGATCCGAGCGACAAGACCGACCGGCGATTTTTCGCCCTTGGCTTGAAGGAAATGATCAGCGGCGATCTGCGCAGTCCGCTGCTGGTTTTGCTTGGAGCGGTGGGATTTCTCCTCCTCATCGCCTGCGCGAACGTGGCCAACCTGATGCTCGCCCGCGCCAACGCGCGCCGGAGCGAAATGGCTCTGCGCGCCGCTCTGGGTGCGAGTCGTTCGCGCTTGATTGCGCAGTTGATGACGGAGGCAGGTGTCCTTGCGATCACCGGCGGCGTGCTTGGTCTCGGGATAGCCGTCTGGGGTTTGGAAGTGCTCAAGCGATGGGCAAATGTCCCGGCCCTGCAACACGCGCACATCGACGGAAGCGTGGTCGCGTTTGGCCTCGTGATCTCCGTCCTTGGCGGCACGCTTTTCGGCCTCGGACCCGCCTTTACCGGGTCGCGCACGAGTTTGCAGGAGGCGATGAGTGGCGCCACGCGCACGACCAGCGGCGCGAGCCGAGCTCGCCAGGCGCTCGTCTTCGCCGAGGTCGCGCTGGCTTGCGCTCTCCTCGTCGGCTGCGTCCTCATGTTGCGCAGCTTCGGCGTGCTCATTCACACCAACCCCGGATTCGTCCCGGAAAATCTGGTCACAACCAATGCCGCCATGTCGAAGGACCGCTATCCCGGGAAACCGCAGATGCTCACCTTTTATGAGCGCTCGCTCGCCCAATTGCGCGCCCTGCCCGGCGTGTCGCGTGCGGCCATGATCACGCATCTACCCTTCGGTGGGAACTCCTGGGGCAACGGCTTCGACGTCGAAGGCCGGCCTTCGCAGGATTCCAATGACAGCGCACAAATCCGTCCCGTGAGCACGCAGTACTTCGGCACGCTCGGGATTCCACTAAAGAGCGGACGCGATTTCAGCGAACGCGACGACGCGAAGGCGCCGGGCGTGGCGATCATCAACCAAACCCTGGCGAAGCGTTACTGGCCTAACGAAAGCCCGCTCGGGAAAAGGATTCGCTATTCTGACGACTGGCTCACGATCATCGGCGTCTGCGGCGACACCAAACACGATGCCCTCGACGAATCGCTCGTCGGCACGATCTACGCGCATTACCCGCAGGTCCCGGCCGAGATCATGCAGTTCGTCGCACGCGATCTGAACTTCGTCGCCCGCTCACCCCGCGGCGGCGCGCTGGGCGAAGAAATGCGCCACACCATTCGCGCGCTCGATCCGGGGATGGTGGTGAAGGTCGCCACCATGGAAACGCTCATCCACGATTCGGTCGCACAACCGCGTTTTCGCACCTGCATGATCGCGATCTTCTGCTTCTTTGCGCTCACCCTGGCCTGTCTCGGCATTTACGGCGTCGTCGCCTATCTCGTGACCCAGCGTTACAAGGAGATCGGCATCCGCCTCGCGCTCGGCGCGACCCGTTTCAACATCCTCCAACTTATCCTTGGCCAGACTTTTCAGTTCGCGCTCGCCGGCATCGCCGCCGGGTTGGTCGTAGCCTTTTTTCTTTCGCGCTTTCTCCAGAGTATTCTCTTCGGGATTACCGCCCATGACGCGATGACTTTCATCGCGGTTCCTGCCAGCCTGGTCGCGATCGCGCTCCTGGCGGCATACCTGCCGGCCCGGCGCGCGGCTCGCATCGATCCGGTGCGTTCGCTGCGTTACGAGTGACCGCGCCGCCAGCAGTGCGAGCTTCACCTCCGCGACTGCTTACTTCTTGACGAAGTGAATCCCGTGCTCGGCCGCAATCGCGAAAATCTGCGGCATGTCCGGGCCGCCCGGCTTCGCCCATTCCTCCGCGCAACGACCGAAGAAAACTTCGAAACCCGCCGGCGCGGTTGAGAGCAGCATGCGCGACCGCCGGTCGCCGACGTTCTTAAAGGCGTGCAGCTCGCCCCGTGGGACAAAGGCCGATCCACCCGGGCCGACTTCACGCCATTGCGAGTTCTGAAAAAACGCCACCCGGCCCTCCAGGACATGGAACGTTTCGTCGTCGTTGATATGGAAATGGAGGGGCGGCCCTCCCTCCGGGGGCGTCGTCTCCAGCCACAGCGTTTGGCGGCCGCCGGTCTGCTCGCCACTGAGAAGAATCGTGACCTCCTCGCCGAACGCTTCCAGGACCCGCCCCTCCTCCGGAGCGACAATCACACTCGTTTCGCCGCTCACTTATTTCGCCAACTGATAGAGATACTCGACGTAGGACATGACCGCGTCATCGAAACCGGCGATTTTCGGATTGGTCGACTCGATCAGGTAATACTCATCCGGGGCGTGCGCGCCGCTCCCGTGGCCGAGCCCGAAGTGGCCGGCGCCGAGACTGAGCGGCGGATTCGTGAAAACATAACCGGGCCAGGAACCGCCGAGCCGCGGGAGCACGACCGGATCGATGCCGTGATCTTTGTAAACCGCTTCCTCGGCCTTGATGATCGGCGAATCGGCCGGGGTCGTGGTGGGGTCGTAGCCGCCGGTCATGTTCACGCCGATGTCGCCGTAGCCGTGCTTCGCGAGATGCGCCTTCAAAGCGGCGAGCGCGCCGTCCGCGGTTTGGTTAGGCACGAGGCGCAGATCGAGTTTCGCGATTGCCTGATGCGGAAGAATCGTCTTGCCGCCGGGGCCGGTGTAACCGCCGATGATTCCCTCGATGTTGACCGTCGGCGTGTCGGACATGCGTTGCAGGGCCTGCTCCCAGCTGATGTCTTTCACCCACTTCTTCACGCCCATGATTTTCTTGGCGTCTTCTTCCTTCAGCCGCTTGGCCGCGGTCTGGACGAGCGCTTTCTCCTGGGCGGTGAGCGGGCGAACATTTTTCGTCAGGCCTTCGATCGCCGGTTCGCTCCCGTCTTCGTTCACAAGGGTGGCCAGAGCTTTGACCAAATGCCAGACCGGGCTGTCGACCCGCGCCTTGTTCGAGGAATGAATGTCCTTGAGCGGACCGCGACCCCATTTCTCGCCGGTGGACGTCAGCTCGACCTCGATCACGCCCTTCGCGCCTAACGAGATCGTGACCATCCCGCTCAGATCCTGGCTGGCGAAGGGCATGAAAATGCCGCTGCACTTCTTGAGTGCCGCCTCGACTTCCGGCTTGTGCACGACCTGGCCGAAATGGGGTGAGCCGATTTCTTCCTCGCCCTCCGCGACGAAGACGAAGTTAACCGGCATTTTGCGCCCGGCGGCTTTCATCGCATGGAGGGCGGCGAGGAAACTCGCTTCGGGACCTTTTTGATTCACCGCCCCGCGGCCGATCATGATTTTCCCGAGACCGGGCTTGTCGACGATCTTGGCTTCAGTCGGCGGCGACGACCATTCCTTGGGATCGAACTGTTTTACGTCATACATGAAGTAGAGGCCAACCGTCTTCGGCGCCCCGGCGTCGAGGGTCGCGAAAACGCCCGGCTTGCCATCGGTGTCGACCCGCTCCGCCTTTTGAAAACCAGCATCTTTCAAGAGCTTGATCATGTAGTCGGCGCCTTCCGGATAGCCGCGATCTTCCGCCGCGATCGAAACCCGGGCGATCCAGTCCTGCAGCCGTTTGATGTTCTCGTCGTGCTGCTGCGTGACCTGCGTCTTAATCTCGGAGAGATCCTTTTCCGCGGCCCGCAACGCCCGTGGCAGGAGCAGAAGCAGCGCGCTCGCGAGCGTGGAAAGAAAGAGTGCTTGTCGAGTCATCCGTCTTCCATGCAACCTCGCGGCGGCGCTGGCAAATCGAAAGATTTCATCCGACACCGTGGACGCCGCGCGCCCTTTTGACTAAGTGCAGAGGATCGGATGAGCACTGCCGCCCGCCAGCCTAACGACATCTTCGCCCTCCGCGCGCCCTCGCCGGCGCTCTGGACGCTCTACCTCATCCGCGCCCTCCTCACCGGACCGGGGCTGATCTTCCTCCTCCCCTACCTTTTCTTCCGCTATCACACCCTGCGCTACACCTTCGACGAGGAAGGGATTCACATGCGGGTCGGGATTCTTTTCCGGCGCGAGATCAATCTCACCTATGCACGGATTCAGGACATCCATCTCCGTTCCGGGCTGCTCCAGCGCTGGCTCGGCCTGGCCGATATTCAGATCCAAACCGCTTCCGGCTCAGCCGACGCGGAACTGGTCATCGAAGGTTTCAAGCAATACGAAGCGATCCGCGATTTTCTGTATACCCGAATGCGCGGCTATCACGCGCCCGATAAGATAACGCCGGCACTGGTGCCGGCGACCGGGACGGAGGCCGGCCGTGGCGATCCGAATGCGGAGATGATTTCACTGCTGCTCTCGATTCGGGACGAGTTGCGCCAGGCGCGGGAAGCGTTGCAAGAGCAGAAGGAAACGCTGCCGCCCGATTCGTCAGGCCAAGCGCCATCCTCCGCCGATCATGTTTAAGGCCTTTCGCCAATGGTGCGAACGAGTCCTGCGGATTCCGGATGATCCGGACCCGCCGCCGGGCGACGAGGCGCGGACTCAGCGTTTCCGGGCCGCGCCTAACTACTACAAGTATCTCCTCGGCCTTTGGGCGGTGAAAACGGCCGCGGTTTTTTTCGTCCTCGTCACTCTGGAGATCGGGCCGCTCGTCGCGCTCTTCGAACTGCGCGAGCACAAATTTCTCGGTCCTCTGGTCATCGGTCTGCCGCAGCTCATTATCCTTTGCTTTTTCCTCGGCCGGCTTTTTTCCGTTGCGCTCGTCCGGCTCGATTTCGAGAAACGCTGGTACCTCGTGACCGATCGCAGCCTGCGTCTGCGCGAAGGCATTCTCAACGTGCGCGAACTGACGATCACTTTCGCGAACATCCAGAACATCTCCATCTCGCAGGGGCCGATCCAGCGCCTGCTCGGCATCGCCGACTTGCGGGTCGATACCGCGGGCGGCTCCGCCCCGGCGCGGCGCGAGCATAAGGGCGGGATCCCGCAAAGTTTGCACTCTGCATTTTTTCGCGGAGTCGACAACGCGAACGCGATTCGCGAGTTGATCCAGACGCGTCTGCGCGAGTTAAAAGATTCCGGCTTGGGCGATCACGAGGAAGCCGTCACGGCGCAGAGTGGCACTGCGGCGCCATCGGCTGTCGCCCCCGATCTGCTCGATGCCTTGCGCGAGGTGGCCAGGGAAGCGGCCGCGCTCCGGCAGGCGGTAGCAGTTCGTTAGGCGACGTGTTCTGTTCGGGGGAATGATCAGCAAGGCCGGCTCCGGTTCGTCATGCGATGAACCCTCTGCATGAGCTTATACGAAAAACTCTCCCCCTTTCATCCCGAAACGAACTACCTCAACACGGTCATCGACACGCCAAAGGGCAGCCGAAACAAATATTCCTACCAGGAAAAGACGGGGCTCTTTGAGCTGAGCGGGGTCCTCCCGGCCGGCGCCGTTTTTCCCTTCGATTTCGGCTTCATCCCGCAGACTTTGGGCGGCGATGGCGACCCGCTCGATGTCCTCGTTCTGATGGATGAGCCGGCTTTTGTCGGCTGCGTCGTGCCGGCCCGACTTCTCGGCGTGATCGAAGCGAACCAGACCGAGAAAGGCAACACCGTCCGGAACGATCGGCTGATTGCGGTCGCGGTCGATTCGCCAGCGCACGACCACCTGCGCAGCCTCGACGACCTGGCGGAACAGCGCCTGCACGACATCGAGCATTTCTTTATCTCCTACAACGACGCCAAGAGAAAAAAGTTTGAGCCGTTAGGGCGATTTGGGCCGGACCGGGCGCGCTCTTTGATCGACAAGAGCCAACGCGGCAAATAGCGGTTCGCCTCTCGCGCCCCCATTTGGAGACTCGGTGGCAGCGACGTCGGGCGGCCGACGCAGCATTCGACGCGACGATAGTGAACTCACGTTGCCCGGGATAAAGTCTTCGCCTCGCTCGCATAGAGGGTAGAAGATGCTTCGCGTCTTATGCCCGACGAGGAGACCGAACTGCGCTTGGAGATCGCGCACGTGCTTTTTATCGACATCGTCGGTTACTCCAAGCTGCTCATTAATCAGCAGACTGAGCTTCTGGAACATCTAAAGGGAATGGTCCGCGAGTCGGATGAGGCACGTGCGGCCGAGGCGGAAGGGAAACTCATCCGGATCGCGACTGGCGACGGCATGGCGCTGGTCTTCCGCACGAATCCGGAGGCGCCGGCGCGATGCGCCATCGAGCTCGCGCGGGCGGATAAAGCGCATCCCGAACTGCATTTGCGGATGGGCATTCACAGCGGGCCGATTAATGAAGTGACCGACGTCAATGACCGGGTGAACGTCACCGGGCCGGGGATCAATATGGCCCAGCGAGTGATGGATTGCGGCGACGCCGGCCACATCCTGTTCTCGAAACGGGCGGCCGACGATCTCGCGCAATACCGCCATTGGCAACCGCTCCTTCATGATCTTGGCGAAGTCAAAGTGAAGCATGGAGTCCCTCTTTCGCTCGTTAGTCTTTACTCCGATCGCGACGGGAATCGTGCACTGCCCGAGAAACTGAGCCGGGTTCGCACCCGTCGCCGCAGGACGATCATATTGATTGGCAGTGCGGCGGTGATTCTTGCGCTTACCGTGGCGGGCCTTTGGATCGAAATGAATCGGCACACGCCGTCGGCAACCCTTGCACCAGAGACGCCGACGGTAGCGCCCTTCGACGAAAAGTCGATCGCCGTGCTGCCTTTTGAAAATCTTGGTGTGGAAAAAGATGACGTATTCCTGGCCGACGGGATCCAGGACGACGTGCTGACCAGTCTGGGCAAAATCAAGGATCTGACGGTCGTCGCACGCGCCTCCGTGATGGGTTATCGCGGAGAGGCGCTCGCCGGCAAAGTGCGGCAGATTGGTCAGACTTTGGGCGTGGCTTACGTCCTGGAAGGAAGCGTGCGCCGCTCGCCCAAACTCGCGGTCGTCAATGTGCAGTTGATCGACACGCGCAACGAGCGGCAGGTCTGGTCGCAACGCTACGAACGCAGTTTGACCGATTTGCTTTCCTTGCAGGGCGAGGTGGCGCTGGAAATTGCGCGCGAGCTCCAGGCCACCCTCACTCCCCGGGAAAACAGCCTGCTCGCGACCAAGCCGACCGAAAATCCGGAGGCGTATCTCCTCTACCTGCGGGCGCGAGAGATGGAACTTCGGATCTTCCTTTCGGACGTTGATCCGGAAGCGATCATCAAATTTTACCAACAAGCGATCGATCTTGATCCGACCTTTGCGCTCGCGCGGGCCCGGCTGTCGATGCAGCTGAGCGCGGTTTCCTCGGGACCTGAGGGGGATCCGATCCGCAGAGAAAAAGCCCTCGCTGAAGCGAAGGAAGCCCTGCGTCTGCGGCCTGGCATGGGCGAGGCTCGGCTGGCGCTGGCCTATTATTCCTGGGGCATCGGGGATTCTGATCGCGCCCTCGCGGAACTGGCGGAGGCGGAGAAGTTGCTCCCGAATTCGGCGGAGGTGTGGCAGATTCGGGCGACCATTTACCGACAACAGAACAAGATTCGCGAAAGAATCGCTGCCCTCCGCCGGGCCGAGATTCTGGACCCGCGCAGTATTACGGTCTTGCGTATGCTCGCCATGACGCTGCGCGACGTGCGAGATTGGCCCGAAGCGGAGCAGACGGCAGATCGGGTCCGAGCCGTTCTTCCTGTCGTCCAACGGCATTGGAAATACGGCCGCGCGTGGGACGAAGTCCGGAGGACTGGAAAGCTCGATCCATTGAGGCAAGAGCTGGCCCGGGCCACGAGTGGCGATGAGAGTGATCCACCAGAGTTACATAAGTCTTTTCAATTGGAGCTCGCGCTTCTCGAGCGCGATTTTGATACGGCGGAACGGCTTCTCCGCGAGTTGCCCGCGGAGGTTTTCGAGGACGAGCCGCATCCCAAGATAATGTTCGAAGTTTTGCTCGCGGTGGCCCGTGGCGGCGACCGCACCAGCATCGAGCGCAAGCTCAGGGCGGCGCGGGACGAGATCGAGAAGGCCCGGGCGGGCTCGCCTAACGACTATCGGCTATTCATCAATCTTGGACTGATCGATGCTTTTCTGGGACGCAAAGAAGAAGCCATTCGCGAGGGACAACGCGCGGTGGAACTGGCCACGACCCTTTCGCAGCTGGAAAAGAATGATGCTTCCGCGGCCCTTGCCTTGATTTATGCGCGCACCGGAGAAGCAGATCTCGCACTCGGATTGATCGAGCACTTGCTGAGCGTGCCAGCCGACCTCACGGAAGACGGAGTTTACAACATGACAGTGGCCGAGTTGAAGTATCGCTGGGAGTGGGACCCGCTCCGGCACGATCCGCGTTTCCAGAAAATTATCGCCAGCCCGGAGCCGAAGACTATTTACTAGCCTGCTTAAAACAATGCTTGTCTCGCCTCCTCCTTCTCCCCAGACTGCGCGGAAGGTCGACGCGAGGAGCTTCCCATCAGAAAACCATCCATCTTCTGGGGTTGGTTAATCGGAGCAGGGATTCTGTTGTCAGAAGCGCCGATCGCGTTTGGCCAGGACGCAGTTGCAACGCCCGGCCCGGTCGCCGAGACCGAGCGCATTATTGTCACCGGTTCACGCATTCCGACCGCGGAGGAAGTCGGCCCCAACCCAGTGCAAACCATCGACCGCGATTTAATCAATAAATCGGGCGAGCGCACGACGGCGGAGTTGCTTCGCACTCTCACCGTGGCCGGTCCCAACGGCGTGCCGACTGCGAACACGGGCAATCAGTCGACCTCCGGCGCATCGTCGATCTCACTGCGTGGCTTCGACGCCAGTAGCACTCTGACATTGATCGACGGGCGGCGCGTCGCGCCTTATCCCTTCGGCACTGGTAACGGCGCCGTCACTTTCGTCGATCTCAATTCCATTCCCCGCGCGGCGATCGAGAGCATCGAAATTTTGAAGGACGGCGCCTCGAGCATTTACGGCGCGGATGCGGTCGCAGGCGTGGTTAACATCAAGCTCCGCCATGACTATCGGGGCGCGGAAGCGACCGTAGAGTACGGCAATACGCTCGACAAAGACTCAGGCGAATTCGCTGCCTCAGTGGTCTTCGGCACGGGCGA
The DNA here is from genome assembly GCA_036270055.1 of Chthoniobacterales bacterium. Lineage (GTDB taxonomy): Bacteria > Verrucomicrobiota > Verrucomicrobiia > Chthoniobacterales > UBA10450 > Palsa-1392. The sequence goes on along the minus strand of DATBDG010000037.1, from coordinate 984 downwards.
CGAAAAAACAAGCGTGAGCGGCGTCGTGAACTTTTACCATCGCAACTCCATCTTGAATCGCGATCGCGGCTACTCGCAGAGATTCGCTTTTGGATCTGCTTTTTCGAGTCCGCAAAATCTCGAGCTCTCCCGGGAGGCCGTGCTGGCCGCGGGCGTTTCACCGGATGACATTCCCGATACCGATACTTTTTTCGGACGCGCCCCGTTCTTCACCAACGGCACCGCACCTGCCAGCGATTATGTCTACAGCGTGCGCCCCAGCTCGCGCTTTAATCAGAATGCCTTTAGCGCGGCCCTGCCCGACTCGGAGCGTTACGGCGGGCTGATGAGCGCCGAACACAAAATTTTCGGCGAGCAAATGGTGCTCCATGGGGATGTGCTTTATCAAAACGTGCAGACTCACTATGTGCTGGCGCCGGTCGCGACCGGCACGTTCCAGACTCCGGGTAATGTCACGCTTGCCATTCCGCCGCATAGCCCAGGTCCCACCCTCGGCGGACCGACCTACGAAGAAACCGGCGTCCCGTTGGGCGCATTCAATCCCTCCAATCCCTTCCAGCAAATCATTTCCGGCGTCTCGCGGGCGCGTCTCACCGAGTTTGGCGACCGCGTTCGCAACAATGAGACCGACGCCTTTCTTTCCACGTTAGGCGTGAAAGGCGACAAACTTTTCGACGGCAGCTGGGGCTATGACGCCGCCTTTCGCTACAGCCAGATCAAGAACACCTCCAGCGATACCCAGGTTTCGGCCTCCCGTTTCAATCGCATTCTCAACGCTGCCGATCCGATTTTTGATCCTGCCTCGCCTGAGTTTATCGGCACGACCGTTCCTTACAACCCGTTTGGCGACTTCCGGGTCCCGATCGCAACCAATGCCATCCCGACTGCTTTCGCCACCATTCATCCTAAATCGGTCGACACCTCCAAGCTTGCGACACTTGATCTGAACATCTATACCACCTCGCTTTTCAAGCTGCCAGCCGG
>DATBDG010000036.1:0-5615 GCA_036270055.1 Chthoniobacterales bacterium | reverse complement strand
CTTGTACTCCGGCGTCTTAGTGAGAGTTTCCAAACGTGCGGCGAGGTTTACTCCGTCGCCGATCACGGTGTAATTCAGCCGTGTCTGCGAGCCCATGTTACCGGCCACAACGAGATCGGTGTTGATCCCAATCCCGAGGCTGACAGCCTGACTCCCTTGCGCCTTCCAGTGCCTATTCAGCTCATCAAGGGCGTCGGACATTTCGAGTGCGCTTTGCAAAGCGTGATCAGCATCATCGGGACCGGCGAGGGGCGCGCCGAAGAGTGCCATCAGGCCGTCACCGACGTACTTATCGACCACGCCGCCGTGCCCTTCGACGATCGCGCTCATGCGAGTGAAGTAGCGATTGAGAATTTCCAGCATCTCCTGCGCGGGGCGCCCTTCGCACATGCTCGTGAAATTCCGCAGATCGGAAAAGAGAATTGTAACTTCGCGTTCTTCGCCTCCCAACGTGACGTCCTTGCGCAACAGCTCGGTCGCGACCGCGGGCGAAACGACTTTCCCGAGCAGGTCGCGCACCTGATCGCGTTCGGCGAGTCCCTCGCCCATGCGGTTAAAAGCGCTGGCGAGGAGACCGATCTCATCGTCGGAGCGGATCTCGATGCGCTGCGAGTAGTCGCCTTGACCGATTTTGCGCGTCCCTTCGGCAAGTTGTAATACGGGCCGGGAAACGGTGCGCGCGATCCAGATCCCGACGGCGACCGAGATAAGCAATCCCAGGAGCGCGAGAAGAAGGAAAGTGCGCTCGAGACGCAGATAGGGAGCCAGTTCCTTATCGAGCGAACGTTCCAAAAGCGCGACTGTTCTGCCGTTCTCGGTCGGAAGAGGGACGGCGTAACTAACGAACTCTTCGCCGTCGAACTTGAGATTAACGATTTCTTTTACCGGCGGCAGCCTGCGGCGCAGGAGTAAGAGGAGGGAATGGCGCTGCTCTCCGTCGAAAGTCGAGGCGAGCACATTCTCCCCGCCCGCTGGATCAAGAAACGTTATTTCCAAGTCCGAGTAAGCTTTGATTTCACGGGCGAATTGGTCGTCGATATGAAAGGCGGGACAGAGCCACGCGATTGGCGCCGGCGCGAGCAGCGGCGTCACCGCCATGGCATAAAGATTCTTGTCCAAAATGACGAATGCGTAGCCCGCTCCTTCTGTTTCCGCCTTCTCGATTAACTTCGGGAATGGAAAAGGGATCGATCGTCGCTCGGACCGGCGGGTATCGAAAAGGAGCTGTTTCTCGAGCGACGCGATTTGAATCAGCTCGGCGTTGATGCGGCTGCGCAGACTCTCCAGGGCGGACAATGTGGTCGCGCGATCCTCGTCCGCGCCGGCAAAGGCTTCGAGAAAAGCGTGATCGCGCGAGAGAATCGCGGCTGCGTTCGTGATTTGCTGGTTGCGCTGCTCGATCAGCTTCTTGAAAACCTGCGCGCCGGCGCGCAGGCGAGAGTCAATCTCCGCGAGAGCATGTTCGCGATTGGCGTGCCTGACGACGAAGTAGGTTGCGCTTTGCAGGAGGGTGAGAAGCGCGACCAGAGAAAAAAGGAGCCGGCCCCGGAAACTGCGAAAGTGAAACCTCAGGGATAACCTCCGTTCGATAACCCGGGCGCCCGCCTGACTCGAAAATCCGGCTTCAAATCCAAAGTGAAGAGCAACTCCTTTGCGTTTCCCCCTGCAGAATCGACATGCTGGGCTGAGTCCCGCGGCAAACCTTTGAGGAGGGGATGCCAGACCTCAATCGTGTATTGCCCCGTAGGCAGATCCTTTAGAACTCCGCGCCCATCTTCGCCCGTGACTTGAAAATAGGGAGTTCCGAGAACGGCGACGTAAGCAATCATCCAATCATGAATGTTGCATCCGAGAGTTACGAATCCCTCTGTGTCGAAAAGGACCGGCTTCGCCGGAATGCCTTCGTAAAGCGGCAGCTCGAATCTTTTCGCGGGCGAGAGCGAATAGACGTGATGCCGAATGTTATCCTTATTTGGAAACAAGATCGACGTGCCGACCTGCACCGCCGTCACGTAGGGAACGAACTGCTTGTTTCGTTGGTCGATCACAGCCTGTTTGCCAGCGCGCGTTGGGCCGGCGGACGAGATAACATAGACCACGGCGTCGGAGACCAAGGCTCCTTTCCCGTCTTTCACAGTCACGCTCAGCGAGCCCGCGTCCAGGCAGCCGCTCGCGAGACAATTCGCCAGGATAACAATCGTTCGCGCGTTCACGTCTTAGTAGGCGAAGGCGACCTTCGCTTCGACCGAATGGTTCTCGTATTCGAGCGGGCCCGATGAGGTGTGACGAAATTCATAGCTCGCCTGCACGGAAATGTACTTGCCCAAGGCATAGCCGAGGGAGGCGGAAATCGTATTGCTTGAACCGCGCAAGCGGTAGGCGGTATAAAGCGGGCGGCCAAAACTGCTCACCGGCTCGCGATCCGAAGAGAGCGCGAAGAGGTCAGGCCGAGACGGAAGCGCGTAGGAAATCACCTCGCCATCGCGGTAACTGTAGCCCAACCCAACTTGGAGCGACGATGTCACGTCAAACGCCAGGCGGATCGAGCCGGTGTTTCCGCCCAAGTCCCAAAAGGCATCCTTCGCCTCGAAATCGTCAAACGTGTAAGCCGCCTCCAGCGCAATCCGATCGCCGATTCCGAAGCCACCTCTGACCCGCAATCTATTCTCGAGACCGCTGCGATCGTCCTCCTCAAAGAACGCGTATGCAACATGATCCTCCAGCAACACCCACGGCGCTCTGCGGCCGAGTCCGAAGCGATAACGCAAACCAGCGATCCCGCCCGGAGCCACATTATTGAACGCATCGAAGCGTGCCCAGACCTGCCCGCGCAAGTCGGCGCCAAGATTGAGGCGCAGATCACGGGTGAGTTGAAAACCGTTGCCGGCCTGGAGATTGCTCTGCCACGCGAAATCATCCTTCTCGTCGACGACGCGATCCGAGTTGGAGAGGTTGCTTTCGTAGAGACTGCCGGTCTCCGCCTCGATGCGCCAGTCTCCGCGGGCGACGCCCAACGTCAGCGCGAGCAACAAGCTCAGCCAGGCTGTACGGATGGTCATCATAGAGCACGCCGTTTTCTTTTTCATCTCCGACGGCAAGATTCGCCATCAGCGCCGCCACCGTCGAGTTCAATTGTTTCATCGCGGCCGAGCGACGGCCCTTAACTCTAATGAAATAATCCTCGCGAGGGCACGCCACCGTTGCGGCGCGGAGAGAAACAGAGTTGGAAGGCCTGGCCTCGCCCTGTGGGCAGCGTTACGGCGGTGGCAGGTCCGTTTCAGGACAGATTCGGGAACGAGGGAAGCCGAGCGCATACGCCGATGGTTTCCACTTCATCCGCTGGGGCGACATTGCGTTGCTTCCAGCGGAAGTGTCGAGTGCAAAGACTGCGATTCTACTTCTGGTCTGTATGTTCCACCCCGCTCATCGCGGCGTCTGACTCTTCATTCGGCGGATTGGCGTTTGACGATTTCCGGTAGGCCGCCAAGTCGGGTCCACTGCTGCTGCCTTGGGCTCTCGGTTTGGCCATCTCTCTCTGGATGACACGCACGGCGCGGGTATCGGGCTCGACGTGGCCCCCGAAGTAATCCGCATAGACTTGCGTGAACTCGGCGCCGAAGAGAAGGATTTGCGCCGAGTAATACACCCACAACAGCAGCGTGATGAGCGAGCTTGCCGCGCCGTAAGCCGACGCGGCTGAGCCGCTGGCCAGATAGAAACCGAGCGCCCATTTCCCAAATCCAAAAAGAAGGGCGGTTAGGGCAGCGCCGATCCAGACGTCACGCCAGCGAATCCGCGCGTCGGGTAACACTTTGAAGATCATCGCGAGTAGGAGAGTCACGACGGCAAAGTCAAAGAGCAGGTATGTGGTCATGGCGAGCACGAGGCCGCCGGGCAACATCGCCTGTACGTAATGGCTGAACCCTTTCAGCAAGGCCTCGATTGTCATCGAGACGAGCAGGAGGAAGCAAATGCCGCCCACCATGGCGAAGGAGAGAAACCGCGTGCGCAGGAATCCCCAGATGCCGCCGCCCGGCTTCAGCCTCACGCCCCAGATGGTGTTGAGCGAATCCTGCAACTGCCCGAAGACGCCGCTCGCGCCGAAGAGCGCCAGTGCGACGCCGATGAGGGTAGCCCAGGTGCTCTTGTCGGGCTGGGAAGCTTTTTGTGCGATCTGATGGATCACATCGAGGGCGCTGCGATCGAGGAAGTAGCCCAGTTGTTCGTTCAATCTCTGCCAGGCGCCAGCGGGGTCATGGCGAAAGATAAGACCGAGCAAGGCGAGCAGGACGAGGATGAGTGGCGCGAGCGAAAAGACGGTGTAATAAGCGAGGGCAGCGCCAAGCTGCGGGGCTTTATCGTCCACCCATTGCCGAAAAGTTTCCTTGAAAAGATTAACTCCGGTCGCGAAACCGTTTCGCCCCTTCAAAGTGCGCGGCGCTGCCGGATCGAGGTCGCTCTTTTCCTTTGTCGCCGCCATGCATCTTTCTTCGCGTCTTCGCGGCGTGACGGATGGGTGGCCGATGGGTGACGAAGAATGAGAAGTTCGACATGGAGATTCGCCGCGATGGCGTTTTGTCGAAGTGCTGCGGTTGACTCTGGGTGTTCCGTCGTTGGGCGCAAGCTAAGGGGGCGGTAGCAACGAGGTGAAATCTGAAAACGGAGACGCTGTCGGCAGCAAGCTGAAACGCGGAGACGCTGAGATCGGACGACGGAGGACGAAGATCGGAGGTCGACGAAGTAAAGCCCTCGGTCACGACTCGGAGGTCAACGCGCGTTCCCGTTCGAGCAGAGTCGGATGCGAGTAATAAAAACCGCTGTAGAACGGGTGCGGAGTGAGATTGCTCAGATTCTTTTCGCTCAACTTGCGCAATGCCTGAATGAGTGACTGCCTCTCCCCCACGATCGCGCGAGCGAATGCATCAGCCTCGTATTCGAATTTTCTCGACCAGAGGTGATTGAGCGGCGAAAGCCAAAAGGTTATCGTTCCCGCCAATAATCCAAAGAGCAGCATTGCGGGTGCAACGTTGGCAGCGGCAAACCCGGCATGGTGCTCAAATCCAAACGCGCGATAAAACCATTCCTGGCGCGCCAGCCACGCAATCATGGCGAAGGCTACAAAGACACCCGCGATGGAGACGGCGAGCAATTTGAAGACATGGCGCTTTTTGTAATGGCCGATCTCATGTGCAAGGACCGATTCCAGTTCCGGCTCGGTGAGCTGTGCGATGAGGGTGTCGAAGAGGACGATTTTGCGAAAACGTCCGAAGCCGGTGAAAAACGCATTGGAGTGACGCGAGCGTTTGCTGCCATCCATGACCTCGATGTTACGCGTTGGAAAATCGGCCCGTTGCGCGAGGGCATGGAGCCGCTCGCGCAAGGTTCCTTGCGGCAGCGGCGTAAACTTGTTGAAAAGCGGCATGACCAGCGCGGGTGCGATGAGTAGCAGGAGCAGTTGGAACGCGATCACGACCGCCGCCGCCCAGAGCCACCAATTGGCGCCGGTCCACTCGATCAGTTTCAAGACCAGCGCGAGCAATGGATAGCCGAGCAAGAGCGCGATGAGCAAACCCTTCGCGCGATCTAGCACCCACGTCTTCATCGTGATGGTGTTG
>DATBDG010000035.1:0-11448 GCA_036270055.1 Chthoniobacterales bacterium | reverse complement strand
GTCGTCATGGTCGAGATCGCACCGACTGCGGCCAAGATGTCCGAAAAAAGCCGCTTCGTTTTTTCGTCGTTAGGCAAAAGCGGGAGGTAACGCCCGCGCCGTTCTTCGACGAGCAAGCTGACGCCCTGGCCGCAATCCGGATGTCCTCCGATGAAGGCGCTCCCATTGAGATGTTGCCCCATCCCCTCGCAAAGTTTTTGCCAAACCATCCTGGGCGTGACCGGGTGCGCGGAAAAAAGCGTGCGTCCGGTATTCGCCTCCGGCTGAAAGCTGAGAATCCGCCAGATGCGTGAGCGCGCCGGATCCGCCAGGAACCAGCGCACGACCTCGGCGACCGAGCCGATGTTCCGTTCCGTCACCGTGCAGTTATGCGCCAGTTCGAGCGGCAGATTTGTCCGCTCCCGGATCTCGGCCGCGAGTTTCGTGAATGCTTCGCGCAGCGGGTGCAGATCGCGCTCGTCTTTGACGCGACCGATCGGAGACCCGTGCCGGCCGGCCTGCGTCATGTCGATGTGGATCGCGATTTGGCGCAGACCGCCCTCGAGAACGAGCGCCTCGAGAAATTCCGGATGCTCCAGCAGGGTCTGCCCGTGGGTCATGAGCATCGGGACGAGCCCGACCGCGACCGCGTGCCTGACGATAGCGACCAACTCATCCGCGCGACCCGCCCGCCAATATGCGTCCGCCAGATCGCCGCCGGTGATCTGCAATCCGCCGCCTGGTCCCTGGAAGCGGCGATTCGCTTCGATCTGCTCCTTCATCTCCGCGAGGGACGGGATGGGAATCTGGTTTGCGTTCTTCGGCAGATAACAGTGCGTACAACGGAACGAGCAGTAACTCGCGCCGCTCGTAAATCCACAATGGGTGAGATGGCGGCCGGCGAGCTGGTGCGGCGTCCGTAGTTCGTTAGGCAACGATTCCCAGCGAGCTCGCAGGAGTGCCTGTTTTTCCGGATCGATCGGAAAGCGGAAGGCTTTCCAGCGTGCGCGCCAGCTAGTCATCGGTCGCCGCCTCGGCAAAGGCCACATTTCCGGCGCGGAGATCGAGTTCCACTTCCGCCGGCGTCCCAAAAATCCGCGCCCGTTCGTCGTCGAATTCGCCTTCCCACCGCGCCACCACCACGGTCGCGAGGCAGTTGCCGATCAGATTCACGCAGGTGCGCCCCATGTCCATCAACTCGTCGACGCCGAAAATGAGAGCCACCCCGATTGGCCCCAGGCCGGCCGGGAGAAAGCTATTCAGGGTGGCGAGGAGAATGACGAGCGAGGCCCGTGGCACCGCAGCCACGCCCTTCGAAGTGATCATGAGCGCGAGCATGATCGTGATCTGCTGCCCGAGGCCGACATGATGTCCGGTCGTGGTTTCCGCCGCCTGCGCGACGAAGACTGAAGCCATCGCGAGATACAGGGTCGAGCCGTCGAGGTTGAAAGAATAACCGGTCGGCATGACGAGCCCGACGATGTGCGGCGGAACGCCAAAGCGCTCCATCGATTCCATCGCCTTCGGGAGGGCTGATTCGCTGCTCGTGGTGGCGAAGGCAAGCGCCGCCGGCTCGCGCACGGCCCTAACGAAGTGGCGCAGCGGAACACGAAGCAACAGGATGACGCTCCCAAACACGACGACGATGAAAATGATAAGCGCGAGGTAGAGCGAGAGGATCAGATTCGCGAGATTAAGCAGGACTCCCAGCCCCTGGGTTCCGATCGTATGTGCCATGGCTGCGCCGACGCCGATCGGGGCGAACATCATGACGTAGTTGGTGAATTTGAACATCACCTGCATCAGGCTCTCCATCGCGAGCACGATCGGTCGCGCCTTTTCGCCAATCGCCGAGACCGCCAGGGCAAAGAGAACCGAGAAAGCGACGATCTGGAGCACATCGCCCCGCGCCATCGCGTCGATGATGCTCGCCGGGAAAATATGGGTGAGGGTTTCGAGCAGCGTTTTCGGATGGGTGTGGGCGACGGTTTCGACGACCGCGCTAGGCCCGGCCACCAGCGCCACGCCCACGCCCGGTTTGGTGAAATTGACGACCGCGAGCCCGATGAAGAGCGCCGCCGTCGTCGCGATCTCGAAATAGATGATCGCCTTCACCCCCATCCGCCCGACTTTTTTCAGACTCCCCGCGCCCGCGATGCCGACGACGATGGTAGAGAAAACAAGCGGCGCGATGATCGCCTTGATCAGGTTAAGAAAGATGTCGCGCAGGAAGTAAACCTTGTTGCCCCAGTCCGGACTGAGCCAGCCGAGCAATCCGCCCAAGACCAAACCAATCAAGATCTGGACGGTGAGAGAGGGCCGATACCAGGGCCGGTCGAGAGACGGTAGTGCGGGATCGGTCGCGCTCATCATCCTCTCTCTTGCAGTAACACAACGCGGAGTGATGAGAAGCTTTTCTGCGAAGGCGACCGTGTTGGTCTCAGCGCTACCGGTCTCTTGATCCCGTTAGGTTGGGACCGCGGGCATCTCCTTTTCGCGCATTTTGCCTAACGATTCGCGACCCGAAGCTGGGCCAAACTAACAAATTCGCTCTCGTGCAAGACGACCGGCTTTGTCCCGCGCAACAAGCGCCACCACTGCCAGGCGCAGCCGGCCACAATCAGAAAGACGAGGACGAGAAAGGCGAGCGCGACGAGGGCGTCGATTCGCCAGATGAAGGCCTGACGCGCGAAATCCACATTCGTCGGGGCGGCCGCGACCCGTTCATCCAGCATCGCCGCGCCGCTCAAAAATCCGATCCTCGGATCGGGAGAAAAGATCTTCAGCCAGCCCGACCAAAAGGTCACGAGAACCATGAAACTGAGCGGGAGCAGGGTCGTCCAGAGGTAGCGCGCCTTGCCCATCTTGATCAGGATCGTGGTGCCGAGGCAGAGGGCGATAACGGAAAGGAGTTGGTTCGCGAGACCGAAAAGCGGCCAGAGGCTGTTGATCCCGCCTAACGGATCGAGCACGCCCTGGTAAAGAAACCAGCCCCAGGCGCTCACCAGCAGGAGACTCGCGAAAAGATTCGCGCTCCAGGAACGGGTGTTGCCGAGCGGTCGCCAGAGATTGCTCAGCAAATCCTGGAGCAGAAATCGCCCGACCCGCGTCCCGGCATCGAGCGTTGTGAGGATGAAAAGCGCCTCGAACATGATGGCAAAGTGATACCAGAGAGCGAGCGCCGTCGGGCTGGAGGTGACCCGCGCGAACATGTGCGCCATTCCGACCGCAAAAGTCGGCGCCCCGCCCGCCCGGCCAAACATCGTGTCCTCCCCCAGTTCGTGCGCGAGCTGCTTCATTTCCCCTTCCGTGACCGGAAATCCGGCGGCAGAAACTTTGGCCACCACTTCGTTAGGCGTCCCTTTCGCATTGATCGCGAGGTACTGTCCCGTCGGCAAAACACAGGCTGCGATCAGCGCCATCAAGGCCACCACCATCTCGGTGATCATGGCGCCGTAGCCGATGTCGCGAATCCGCGACTCGCTTTCGAGCATTTTCGGCGTCGTGCCGGAAGCGATCAGGGAATGAAACCCGGAGACCGCCCCGCAGGCGATCGTGATGCAGACAAAAGGAAAAACCGGACCGGCAAAAACCAGTCCAGAGCCGTTGATGAATGGCGTCAGAGCCGGCATCTGGAGCGTGGGATGAATCACGATCACCGCCAGCGCGAGGGCCGCGACCGTGCCCAATTTCAAAAATGTGCTCAGATAATCGCGCGGGGTGAGAAGCAGCCAGACCGGCAGGGTCGAAGCGGCAAACCCGTAAATGATCAGGGCCCAGGCCAGCCATTTCTGTCCATGTCGGAACCAGCTTTCGATCGCCGGATATTGTCCAAGGAATTGGCCGCCCCAGACAGAGAGGAGCAGGCCCACCACGCCGAAGGCCGTCACCCAGCCGACGCTGATACGCCCGCTGCGCAGCGCGATCCCCATCAGGAGCGCGAGCGGGATCGTCATTGCGATCGTGAAAACGCCCCAGGGACTTTTGGCCAGCGCCTGCACGACGACGAGCGCGAGGACGGCAATCAATACCACCATGATGGCGAGCACGCTGATGAGGGCGAGGGCGCCGACCGCGCTCCCGATTTCCTCCTTCACCATCTGGCCGAGCGTTTTACCCCGGCGCCGCACGGAAGCGAAGAGGACGATCATGTCGTGGACCCCGCCGCCTAACGTTGCTCCGATCAAAATCCAAAGCATTCCCGGGAGATAACCAAACTGGGCCGCGAGCACGGGGCCGACGAGCGGACCGGGACCGGCGATCGCAGCGAAATGATGGCCGAATGCCATCCAGCGATTGGTCGGGACGAAATCTTTCCCGTCGTCCACCACGAGGGCGGGCGTGGCCCGCTCTTCGTTCAGGACGAGCACTTTTGCCGCGAGCCACTTGCTGTAAAAGCGATAGCTGATGGCCGCGGCGCAGAGGCCGGCGGTCACGATCCAAAGCGCGTTGATCGGTTCGCCGCGGGCGAAAGCCGCGACCGCGACGGAGGCGGCCCCGAGGAGTGCGATGCCTGACCAAAGAAGAAATTTCAGGACCCGAAGCATGCGGAGAACGAATATAGCGGAGCGAAGTTTGCGGCCGCAATTGCAGAAACTGGACGAGCGAGAGCTCGGCCGCCCGGAGGGACTCGCTTCCGCGAGTTGAGTTTTGCTACCCTAACGACTCGCGCATCCGCTCGAGCTGCGCGAGCCGCTCCGCGAAATCTTTTTCCCGTTGCCGATGCTCGGCCACCACCGCTCCCGGGGCGTTGCTCACGAAATTCTCGTTCCCGAGTTTCTTCCGCACTGTCACCAGCTCGGCTTCGGTCTTGGCGATCTCCTTCCCGAGGCGTTGCCGTTCCGCCTCCACATCGATCAACCCTTCCAGCGGCAGATAGAGTTCGCCTAACGGCGTCAGGGCAGTTGGCGTTCCCTTCGGCGGATTGTAACTCTGCGGCAGATCGAGCCGCTCGGCGTTCAGCAAAATCCGCAGCACGGCCGCTTCTTCGTCCGCCAGCGGAGCCGATGGCTTGAGAATGAAAGCAACCCGCTTATTCGAGGCGATGTTGAAATCCCGCCGCAAACGACGGCCGGCCGTGACCGTCTCGTATTTTGCGTTCGCGAATTGCTCGTCGTTAGGCGTGAGACCGTAATGCTGCTTGAAATCGTCGTCCAGCGGCTCTGGCCAGCGGGCGAACTGGATGGTCTGCGCGCCCTGGTTCTCCGGCAGATCGGCATTGAACCCCATCCCGTGCCAGAGTTCTTCGGTGATGAACGGCAGGAAGGGATGAAACAAACGCAGCGTGTGCCCGAGAATGAAATCGATCACCGCCAGGGTCTTGGCTTTGCGGTCAGTCGTCAGGCTCGCCTTGCTCGCCTCCAGATACCAATCGCAAAACTCGCTCCAGAAAAAGCGATAAAGCACCTGGGCGGTCTCGCTGAAGTTGTAGTCCTCGAGCGCCTGCGTGACCGCGCGAATCGCCTCATCCAGCCGCAGCAAAATCCATTTGTCGTCGCTCGTCAGGAGCGCGGGATTGATCTCGCCCTCGGTTTCGCCCGCGTGCATCTGGCGAAAGCGGCAGGCATTCCAAAGCTTGTTCGCAAAATTGCGGCCTTCCTCGATTTGTTTCTCGTCGTAGCGAATGTCTTGCCCGCTGGGAGCGATCCGCATCAGGCCAAAACGCAAACCGTCGGCGCCATACTTCCCGATCAGATCGAGCGGGTCGGGCGAATTGCCTAACGACTTGCTCATCTTCCGTCCCTGCCCGTCGCGGATCAGGCCGGTGAAGAAAACGTCGCGAAACGGCGCCTGCCCGGTGTACTCAAGTCCCGCCATGATCATGCGCGCGACCCAGAAAAAGATGATGTCGGGCGCGGTTACGAGATCGCTCGTCGGATAAAACTTCGCGCGCGTCGCGTCGTCCATCGTTTCAAAAGGCCAGAGCCAGCTGGAGAACCACGTGTCGAGGACGTCGGGATCCTGCGTCCAATTTTCCGGATCAGGCGGCGGCTCGACGGCCACATGCAACTTGGCGGGATCGTCGTTCGCATACCAGACCGGGATGCGATGGCCCCACCAGAGCTGCCGGCTGATGCACCAGTCCTGGATGTTCTCGAGCCAACGCTGGTAAACCGTCTCCCAACGCGTGGGCCGGAATTGGATTGCTTTCTTGGCCCCGACCGCGGCGCGCGCTTCCTCGACCTTCGGATATTTCAAAAACCATTGCTCGCTCAGACGCGGCTCGATTGGCACCCCGGCGCGCTCGCTGAAGCCCACCGTGCTCTGGTGCGGTTCTTCTTTCGCGAGCAACCCGCTCTCGGCCAGCATCTCGCCCGCTTTCTTGCGCGCCATGAACCGGTCGAGCCCGTCGAGCTCGGGAATGTTAGAGCAATTGATCGTGCCGTCGGGATGCAGGACGTCAATCACCGGCAGGCCGTGGCGCTGCCCGATCTCGAAGTCCACTTTGTCGTGCGCCGGGGTCACTTTCAGAACCCCGGTTCCGAACTCCGGATCGATCCCTTCGTCGCCCACGACCGGCAATTGGGCGCGATCGAGCGGACGCCAGACTTTTTTGCCTAACGACGAGCGATAACGCGGGTCGTTCGGATGCACGGCGAGGGCGACGTCGGCCATGATCGTTTCCGGGCGGGTGGTTGCGACCTCGATGTATTTCCCTGGCTCGTCGACCAGCTCGTAGCGCACATAATATAGCGCGGATTTCTGCGGGGTCGGGATGACTTCTTCGTCCGAGAGCGCGGTCAGCGCGACGGGATCCCAGTTCACCATCCGTCGCCCGCGATAGATCAGCCCTTTGCGATAAAGATCGACAAAGGTGCGCTCGACGGCACGCGAGTATTCCTTGTCCATCGTGAAACGCGCGCGCGACCAGTCGCAGGAACAGCCGAGGCGTTTCAGTTGTTCGACGATGATGCCGCCGTGTTTTTCCTTCCACTGCCAGATGCGCCTGACGAATTCTTCGCGACCGAGATCGCGCCGGGTTTTCTTTTCCTCCTTGCGCAACTGGCGCTCGACTACCGTCTGGGTGGCGATGCCGGCGTGATCGGTCCCGGGCAGCCAGAGCACTTCCTTCCCGAGCATGCGGGCGCGCCGAGCCAGGATGTCCTGGATGGTGTTGTTAAGGACGTGGCCGAGGGTAAGAACGCCGGTGACGTTAGGCGGCGGCATGACGATCGAATAGGCCGGTTTGGACGAAGTCGGGTCGGGCGTGAAGCAGCCCTCCGCCAGCCAGCGCGCATACCATTTCGCCTCGACCGCCTGCGGCTCGTACCCCTTGGAAAGTTCCGCCATGGGGACCAATCATCCAAGAGTCGGGAGCGATTGCAAACATCGCGCACGGTCGCGTCGCCGATCCAGCGCTGTAGTTCGGGGCGCTGACCCCGGCCGGGAATTAAGTGTGCGCTACTGAGTGGCCGGGTCACCGACCCCGGCTACAATTGCCTCATGGAAAAGGTCAATCTCGAGGAAAAATTCGCCGCTTTCAGCGAGCATTGGCGGCCGAAGATCGTCGGCGAACTGAATGGTCAGGAAGTGAAGGTGGTGAAATTCCAGGGCGTTTTCCCGTGGCATCATCACGAGACCGAAGACGAGCTCTTCTTCGTCTGGCGCGGCCGGATGCGGATCGAATTTCGTGATCGCACGATTAAGTTGAGTGCAGGAGAATTCATGGTCGTCCCACACCGAATCGAGCATCGCACCGCCGCGGACGAGGAGGCGGAAGTGGTCCTCTTCGAGCCGGCGGCGACGCGGAACACGGGGAGCGCGCAGGAATCGTCGTTCACGGCGCCGGGGGGCGTGCGGATTTGAGGTAGCGCAAGCTACCATATTGCTTGCGACCAGGTGCGGGCCCCGGCACGTTTGGCCCTGTGTCACTCAAGGTCATCCTCTCTGGCGTCCTCCTGCTGACGTTCGTTAGTCTGGCGGCGGCCGAGGATTGGAAAGTGATCAAGGCGGAGGGGCGTGATTACGTCACCTTCGCCAACGTGGCGCGGTTTTATCAGTTCCCGAAATACACGCACGTGAACCGGACGGTTTCGTTGCGCGACGAGCGTCGCGGTCTCCGGGCGCAGGGCGGGACGAGCGAATTTTACATCAACGGCGTCCGCTTCTTCAGCGACTACCCGCTCCTCGCGCGGGCCGATGCCAACCTTATCTCGGCCACGGACGTGGCGAAAATCATCGAGCCGGTGCTACGCCCGCATAAAATCACCGCAGCGAAGAAAATCGATACGGTAGTGCTCGATCCCGGCCACGGCGGCGAAGACAGCGGAACGGCCGGCCGCTGGGGGAGCGAGAAAATCTATACACTCGATGTCGCGCTGGCCGCGCGCCAAAATTTGTTGCAAGCCGGGTTCAAAGTGCAAATGACCCGCGACACGGACAAGACGGTTTCGCTCGAGGAACGGGTCGCGTTTGCCAATCAATTTCCAAACGCGGTTTTCATCAGCATCCATTTCAATTCCGCCCGAGGCGGTTCGGGGGTGGAAAGTTACGCGCTCGCTCCTGCCGGCGTGCCGTCCAATGCCGCGAGTGAAGACCATGCCTCGAGCGTCGAGACGCATTGGTATGCGGGCAACGCCCAGGACACGGCGAATATCGCGCTGAGCGCGGCGGTTCACGGCTCGATCCTCTCGCGTGTTTCGGTTTTCGATCGCGGGGTGCGGCATGCGCGTTTTCACGTTCTTCGCGACATCAGGATCCCCGGGATGCTGGTGGAGGCCGGGTTCCTGAACGACCGAATCGATGGTCCCCGCGTTGCCACCCGCCAATACCGGGCGCGGCTCGGCCAGGCGATCGCGGAGGCGGTCACCAATTTTAACAAGGCGGTTAATTTCCAGACGAGCGAGACGACGCTCGTGACGAGCGCGAGCAACCTCCCGCCGCACACTCATTCGATCCTCGAGTCGTTAGGGAGAAGCGGTCGGGCGCCGGTCGCCCCGGAGCAGGAACCGTCGGCCGTCATCCAAGGCTCGCCATAGATGAAAGCCGGAGAGCAGGAGAGCGAAGCGAAAAAGCGGTCGAGGCCGATTGGTGTTTTCGACTCCGGGATCGGTGGGCTGACGGTGGTGAGCGCCCTGCGGAAGGTTTTGCCTAACGAGACGATTTATTATCTGGGCGACACGGCGCGCGTCCCCTACGGCGGGAAAAGCGCGGCGACAGTCGAGCGCTACAGCCTTGAGATCGGGGAAATGCTCCTGGAAGAGGATTGCAAAGCGATCGTCGTCGCCTGCAACACGGCTTCGGCCCTCGCCCTTCCTCGCCTCAAGGAGATGAGTTCGGTGCCGGTGCTGGGCGTGATCCGGCCAGGCGCAGAGGCAGCGGTCGCCGCCACCCGAAATGGCCATATCGGCGTCATCGGCACCCGGGCCACGATTAAGAGCGGAGCGTACGAGCGTGCGATTCAATCCCTCGATGAGGCGGTGCAGGTGACAGCGCGCGCCTGTCCGCTCTTTGTCCCGTTGATCGAAGAAGGGTGGCTCGAGGGTGAGATCACCGACCGGATCGTCAGGCAATATCTCACCCCGCTCCTGGAAGAGGGAGTCGACGCCGTTGTTCTCGGCTGCACTCATTATCCCCTCCTGCGCGGAGCGATCGAGCGTTTCCTCGGCGACAAGGTGCAACTGGTCGATTCGGCGCAGAATTGTGCGGCCGCCGTCAGCCGACTGCTGGCAGATGAAAATCTGGGCGCGGCCGTTGATGCGGAAAGCGATCTCTCGGTCGCACTGACCGATCCGCCGGACGCGTTTCTCGAGGTGGCCTTGCGCGCCTTGCAGCTCGAGATCGGCGAGGTGGAGCTTCGATCGGTGATCCACGCTGGAGGGACGGGCGCAGTCCCGTCCGAGTTTGGTCGACGTTGACCTCGGACGATATCCGCCTGAGGCGGATCGTCCCTCCATCAGCGCTTCTTCCGCAGCCGCGCGCTGACCAACTCGTAAGAGTGATCAATCATTTGCCGGACCTCGGCTGCCGGCATTCTCCCGCTCAGCACGACGGTGTTCCAGTGCTTCTTGTTCATGTGATAACCGGGGTGCACATCTTCGTAGCGATCGCGCAGGTCGAGGGCGCGCTCGGGGTCACATTTCAGGTTGACCCGGGGCGGCACTTCCTCGAGCGAGGCGAGGGCGAAGATCTTGCCGCCGACCTTGAAGACGAGCGTGTCTTCGCCGAAAGGCGTGCTCTCGGTCGCGTTCCCTTTCGTTAGGCAGTATTCGCGAAAATCTTCAAGGTTCATGGCCTGCCACGAGCAGGAGTGGGATCAGGCGATCGCGCTTTGCAGGCGTGCGCTCAAGTCGCCGATCTTCACCCGCTCCTGCTTCATGCTGTCGCGGTGGCGCAGGGTGACGGTATCGCGCAGCGCCGGGTCGCGTTCGCCTAACGTCTCGAAATCGATCGTGATTCCAAAGGGCGTGCCGGCTTCGTCCTGGCGGCGGTAGCGGCGCCCGATCGCGCCCGTTTCGTCATAGAAGACGTTCATCTGCGGTCGGAGAAGCGCCTGCACTTCGCGGGCTTTCTCGACCAGGGCGGGCTGGTTTTTCAAGAGCGGAAACACGCCCGCCTTGATCGGCGCCACCCGCGGATGGAAACGCAGCACGATACGCGTTTCGCTTTTGCCTTTCTCGTCGGTCACAGTCTCCTCGGCGTAGGCTTCGCAGAGCAGCGCAAGGATGGTGCGATCGACCCCCGCGCTCGGCTCGACGACGTGGGGCGTAAAGCGCTGCTTGGTTTCCTCGTCGAAATAATCTAGCGGCTTGCCGCTCGCCGTTTGATGCTGGGTGAGATCGTAGGCGGTGCGGTAGGCGACGCCTTCGAGCTCCTGGAGGCCGAAGGGGAATTCGTATTCGATGTCGTAGGTGCCCTTAGAATAAAAGGCGCGGTCGGCATCGGGCACGGTGAGGACGTGCAGCTTCTCGCGCGGGATGCCGATGTTCTCGTAAAAGCGGATGCGCTCTTCCTTCCAATACTCGAGCAAGTCCATCCCCTGCTCCGGGCGGCAGAAATATTCCAGCTCCATCTGTTCGAACTCGCGCGAGCGAAAGATGTAGTTGCGCGGGTTGATCTCGTTCCGGAATGCCTTCCCGATTTGCGCGATGCCAAAGGGCAACTTCTTGCGCGAAGTGTCGAGCACGTTCTTGAACTGGACGAAGATCGATTGCGCCGTTTCGGGACGCAGATAGGCGATGGCGTCGGGATCGGCCGAGGCGCCCATCTGGGTCGAGAACATGAGGTTGAAAGGGCGGGCCCCGGTCAGATCCTTGCCGCCGCAGTTTGGACATTGTTTGACGCCGTTCTTCTCCGGCAGTTGATCGGCGCGGAGCCGGACTTTGCAGGTGCGACAGTCGACCATCGGATCGCTAAAGGTGTCTTCGTGTCCGCTCGCCTTGAGCACGGCGCGATGGGTGAGAATGGCGCCGTCCATTCCAACGACGTCGTCGCGTTCGCGCACCATCACTCGCCACCAGTAATCCTTCA
>DATBDG010000034.1:0-3282 GCA_036270055.1 Chthoniobacterales bacterium | reverse complement strand
GCCCGCGCGAGCCCGACCCGGTATTGCTGAGGCTTGTGGCGCACGCGAAGGCGGCCAAGGCGATGCTGGTCGACGGCCAGACCACCCCCACCGTTGGGCATTATGGCAAGCGGCATCTGTGGCAGCTGCTTCGCATCAACTGGCTGGCGCCGGATATCCTGTCGGCGATTGTCAACGGGAACCAGCCCGTTGAACTGACCGGCAGGCGCCTGCTTCGTGCGACCGACATCCCGCTGGATTGGTCAGCGCAGCGCCGCTTGTTCGGGTTCAGCTGAGCCCAATCACCATCTGCAACCGGTATCCGCAAATCAGGGGGTCGGAGAAACTCGCCCTGATCTCGCCAGAGCCTTCGCGCCAGAAGAGTCTCCGGATACCTCATGCCGATGCGGGAGCCCAGAGAAAGTTTTTGATTTCCGAGGGTTGGCGTCGTGATCCCCGCTCGCGGGAAACGGCGCGCGCGAAACATTGAGCAGGGTGGTGCCCACTCGATGACTCGAATTCACTGCCTCGGCACTAAGAATCGGAAATCACGCCATATTTTCAATGACTTGGTGCCGGCGAGACTGCTCTCGGGACAGGTTTGTTGCGGACTCCATGCTTCCCCGATCGTCTCTGAGCACCATCATGCAACGCAACCGGTATCCACGTTTTTGGGGGTCAGAGAAAATCCTCCAAGATTGTAGGGATTCGAAGCACTTACGGGGTCTCTGGCGCGGGAGCTAGTTGCTCACGCGCGGCTAACCGACGGAGAAGTCGCGACGAAATCGCCACCCTCATGTTGAGTTAAGCTATTGTAAAAGAAGGAGAAAATGAGTGGTGCTCGCAGTCCATCTCGAACCCATGACCTCATTTTCAAGCCTCGGAATATTCGGCACAAATTCTGTCCCTTGGTGCCAGAGACCATGCGCGGAGCTCAGGCCGATACTTACGATGAAGCCCCGATTTCGGCTTGATTGCCCTGGACATTGAAGGCTCCGCTGAGCTCGAGCCGCTGATCAATACCGGCGCTACTTATGGATGCTCGCAACTCGTCCGAATATTGTCGCAGCCATTCTCGGAACACTCCTGCCCGGCGACCTGGCAACTCACTCTGGTCCAGCAGCTGTTGGAGGTGATCGACGCGCTCCAGGCGTTCCGCCGTTGCAAAGACCTCGTCCAGAAACGCAATCCTGCGCGCCCTCAGAGCCGCCTCCCGTTCCGCGTCGCGCCGGCGCTCCTCACGCTCCTTCCATTCTCGGCGCTGCCGTTCCAGCCATTCCTCGTGCTCGCGTTTGGCTATCGCTGTGGCCGCGATGCCGACGATGATTTCGGGCAACATGCCTTCGATTGTCTGCGTCTTGCCATCGGCAAAGGTTCGCCGCGGCGCGGTGCCGCCAATGACGTAAACCTGTTCGAGCTGGACCTGCAGGCGAGCGCTCGGGACGTGGTCCCAATCGGGAATCGATGGCCGATCGAACGTGAACGACCACCGGTGCAGGCGCGCGTCACGCGCCTGCTTTTCTTCCCACCTCCGAAGCTTCTCGAGCTCGGCCTCCGTCGGCACATGCTTGGTACGCTCGACGATCTCGGAGACACCAAGAGTAATGGCCTCGTCGGCGGTTTCGATGGCGACGCCATTAGCTACGCTCCTGATGTTCCAGCCTCGTATTGCAACGGCCGTGACCAACTGATTGAGGAAGGCCTCGAGCCGATCGAATGAGGCTGGACCTATGGACGTGGCAAACGCGCCGGAGGTCTCGATCGTCGCAATGCCCGCGGGCGCGATCTTGGCCTTGCGCACACGCGTCATGGTGCGGCCGACGATGTCCTGCTGGGCATGCTTGGCGGCGACAGGTTCAACCAGCTGCTCGGCTACTTCCCGCGCACGTTCCAGATTTTCACGCAGACTGGATCGCTGGCCGTGGCGAATGACGACATTTCTAACCTCGCTCGTCTTCCCCCTCGGGAGCGGCGTTTGAGAGACTTTCTTGCCAGCGGCTTTCTTCGCCCACCAACCCAGCGGGGGTGTCGGAATGTAATGCCGGCGACAGGTCTTCTTGAGTGCCACATCCGAAAGATCGAACCGATTGGCGAGCGTCGTCAAGGGCTGGGACCAGACGAGATCGTATAACTGTTCCCGGGTAAAAACGGATCTCTGCATTTTGCCTCTCCCGGGCGCCTTTGAAATTGATAACGCAGTGCGTGATCACCGTTTCCCAACACGAGTTTGGACTTGATTTCATCCCACACCAGAGCGTCAATGGGCATGCCGCGTGGCTCAAGAAGCTGGCGGTGAGGCCGGCGATGGCGGAGGCCGTGGCTCGGTTAGCAGACGACTCCAAGTATTCTGCCGATCGTCTCTGAGCGCATCACGCAACGCAACTGGTATCCACGTTTTGGGGGGTCAGAGAAAACCCTCCAAGATTGTCGGGATTCCAAGCACTTACGGGGTCTCCGGCGCGTGGGCATGTTGCACACGCGCGGCTAACCGACGGAAAAGTCGCGATGAAACCGCCACCCTTCTGTTGATCTAAGCTATTGTAAAAGAAGGAGAAAATGAGTGGTGCCGCTTGGGTGACTCGAACACCCGACCCCATCATTACGAATGATGTGCTCTACCGGCTGAGCTAAAGCGGCGTTCCCGGAAGGAGGGCGGCCATTATCAGCGGCGCCCGCTCAAGACAAGCGCCGGCCCATGCGGGTTAACCGGCGAACAGGCTTAACCATATCTCAACCACGACCGGTGCAGTGTCCCGCTCTCGGATCACCGGGGGCGGCAGGACCCAGCCAGATGGATAATTTCAGGGGTTTCGAGGAGGATGTCGCGGCTTCGGCGCCCGAAGAGGAGCCGTCGATCGAGCGCCCGCCCGAAATCGGCGTCGACGAGCGCCGGATGCACGTCCGCGCCTATAATTATTGGGTCTCCCTGCTCGGCGGCCGCGCCTATCCGGCGATCCAGGACATCGATCCCCAGAATATCGAGGATTTCGGCCCGCACAGCGTGCTGCTCGATTTCTCCAGCGACGCCGAGGATCCCGAGATCGCCTTTCTCGGCCGCGCCTTGCGCGCCGAATGCGGGCTCGGGCCGGAGATCCGCCGGATCGGCGAGGTGCCGAGCCGGTCGCTGCTGTCGCGCCTCACCGACCATTATCTCCAGATCATCGCCAATCGCGCGCCGATCGGCTTCGAGGCCGAGTTCGTCAGCCAGCGTGGCCACAACACCCTGTATCGCGGCATATTGATGCCGCTCTCCTCGGACGGCGAGGCGATCGATTTCATCTACGGCGTGATCAACTGGAAGGA
>DATBDG010000033.1:0-4052 GCA_036270055.1 Chthoniobacterales bacterium | reverse complement strand
GGCGTTGTCCGGTTTCACGCTCCCGCCGTACTGAATCCGGACCTTCTCCGCAGTCGCATCGTTCGACATTTCGTGAAGCGTTTTGCGAATGAAGGCATGCGCTTCCTGCGCCTGCTCGGTAGTAGCGACTTTGCCGGTCCCGATGGCCCAGACCGGTTCGTAGGCGATGACGGTTTCAAGCAACTCCTTCGCTTCCACTTCAGCCAAGCTGCCGCGGAGCTGGGAGGAGAGGACCTTTTCCACCTCCCCTTTCTCGCGCTGCGCGAGAGTTTCGCCGATGCAAAGAATCGGACGCAGTTTCTCCTCGAGAGCGGCGCGCACTTTGCGATTCACGATCTCATCCGTCTCGCCAAACATCGCGCGCCGTTCGCTGTGCCCGAGAACAACGTAACGGACGAATAATTCGCGCAACATCGCGGGGCTAATCTCGCCCGTGAAGGCGCCGCTCCGTTCCCAGTGCATGTTTTGGGCGCCGACCTTGATGTTCTGTGTTTGCGTGAGCAGTTCCGAGACTTTTGGGAGCGCCGTGAAAGGCGGCACGATCACCACCTCGACGGCATCGAGATCGTCGATCTCGCGCAGGAAGGTGGTGATAAACGCCTCCGACTCGCCCTGAGTCATGTGCATTTTCCAATTCGCCGCGATGATTTTTTTGCGCATCAGATTTGGACAGGATTGGCTGGATTTGAGAGGTGCAATTCGGACGTGTTCTTGATCCCGTTAATCCTGTCTAATTCTTTTCGGTCAACGCTGCCACGCCCGGCAGCTCCTTGCCCTCGATCAACTCAAGCGACGCGCCTCCGCCAGTGGAAATGAAAGTCATCTTGTCCGCCAGGCCGGCATGTTGGACCGCCGTCACCGAGTCGCCACCGCCGATGATGGTTGTGGCACTCGACGCCGCCAGCGCTTCGGCGAGCGCTTCCGTCCCGGCGGAAAATTCCTGAACCTCGAAAATCCCGGGTGGACCATTCCAAAGAATTGTTTTGGCCCGCGCGATCTCACTTTGGAAAAGCGCGATCGTCAGCGGCCCAATGTCGACCGCCTGCCAGCCGTCCGGAATATTGTAGTCGCGGGAGATGCGCCCGCTGTGGCGGGTCGCTGCGCCCGGCTTGATTTCTTCCGCGCCTAACAAATCGATGGGAAGAAGGAGCCGGACGTTTTTCTCCTTCGCCCGGCTCATCAATTCGCGCGCCAGATCGAGCTTGTCCCGCTCGACCCGGCTGCTTCCCATGTGGATGCCTTCGGCTTCGAGAAAGGTGTTGGCCATCGCCCCGCAGATCAGGATCGTGTCGGCCTTTTCCATCAATGCTTTGATCACGCCGATCTTGTCGGAGACCTTGCCGCCGCCGAGAATAACGAGGAACGGCTTGGCCGGATGCGCCAGTTCTTCCTGAAGATATTTGAGTTCCTTCTCCATCAGAAAGCCCATCGCCGCTTGCTTAACGAACTTCGTTATGCCGGCGGTCGAAGCGTGAGCGCGATGGGCGGCGCCGAAAGCGTCGTTGACATAGAGCCCTTCGCTCAGTTTGGCGAGTGACTCGGCAAACATCGGATCGTTCGCCTCCTCGCCGGCATAGAAGCGGACATTTTCGAGGAGGGTGACGTCGCCATCTTTCATTTCGGAGACGATCTTTTCGGCGTCGGCGCCGATGCAATCGTGGCTGAAGGCGACCGGCTGATCGATCAGATCGTGCAGCGCCAGGCCGACCGGCCGGAGCGAATATTTCTCCACCGGCTTGCCCTTCGGCCGGCCCAAGTGCGCCATCAGGATCGTCTTCGCACCGTGCTCGCGCAGGTAATTGATCGTCGGCAAACTCGCGCGCATCCGGGTGTCGTCGGTGATGACGATTTTCCCGTCCTGCTCTTCGATCGGGACGTTAAAGTCCACCCGCACGAGGACGCGCTGGCCATGCACCTCAAGGTCGCGAAGGGTGAGCTTGTTCATTCTTCTGACTCCTGCTCCTGCTCGTGGTCGAATAGTGTTTTCATCTTACTCGTGCGCATACTCGTAATCGTAATCCCGATCATGATCCTCCACCTCCCGTTCTCGATTCGATTACGAGCACGATTACGAGCAGGAGCAGGAGTTTACGACATCATCTCCAGCATCTCGACGCAGCGATTGCTGTAGCCCCACTCGTTGTCGTACCAACCGACGACCTTTACGAACTTCCCGCCGAGCACCATCGTTAGTTTGCTGTCGAAAATGCAGGAGTGCGGGTTGCCCACGATGTCCTGCGAAACGAGCGGTTCGTCGCTGAACTCGAGCACGCCTTTGTAGCTCTTGTCGGCGGCTGCTTTCTTGAAGGCGTCATTGATCGACTCGACGCTCGCCTCCTTCTCCAAAGTGGCGGTGAAATCTGTTACCGAACCGTCCGGCGTCGGAACGCGAAACGCGCCGCCGTTCAGCTTCCCCTTCAGCACGGGCAGGACTTCGCCGATCGCTTTCGCCGCACCGGTGCTCGAGGGGATGATGCTGAGGGCTGCCGCCCGCGCCCGCCGCAAATCCTTGTGCGGAAGGTCGAGAATGTTCTGGTCGTTGGTGTAGCTGTGGATCGTGCTCATGAAGCCATTCACGATCGTAAAATTGTCGTGCAACACCTTGGCCAACGGCGCGAGACAGTTGGTCGTGCAACTCGCGTTCGAGATGATGTTCTGTTTCGCGGCATCATAGATATCGTCGTTAATCCCAAGACAAATCGTCGCATCGGGATTCGTCGCCGGCGCACTGATCAGGACTTTCTTCGCTCCACCCGCGAGATGCAGGTCGGCTTTCTCGCGGCTGGTGAAAAGCCCGGTTGATTCGAGGACGACATCCACGCCGAGGTCTTTCCAGGGCAACTTCGCCGGGTCGCGCTCTTTCAAGACCTTAATCTTGTGGCCGCGCACGAGGATGTTTTCGTCATCGTAGCCGATCTCGCCGTCGAATTTCCCGTGCACGGAATCCCACTTCAGAAGGTGAGCGAGAGTGTGGGTGTCGGTGAGATCGTTGATTGCACGGACTTTTGCGACCTGGTCCTGAGACATGGCGCGTAAGACGTTGCGCCCGATGCGGCCGAAGCCGTTAATGCCGAAGTTTGCCATAAAGAGAGGTGAGAGTTTTTAGTTGAGAGTTGAGGGCCGCCGAGCGGCGGCGCGGGTCTTACCATTAGATCGCGCCCAAAGCTCAGGCAAGTGAATGAACAAAACTGGCTCAACCACAGTCGAAATTCGGCTCATGCGATCCCTCATTCCTTTTCTTTTCCTCGGGCTCAGTGCCGCTCCCGCTCTCGCCAAACCGCCGCCCGCGACCGCCGCCCGGAGTGGCGCGAAAATCCCGACCGTGCTCGTGCTCGGTGACAGTTTGTCGGCCGGTTATGGATTGCGCCGGGCCGACGCTTACCCCGCGCTGCTTTCTAAAAAGGCTGCCGCCGCCGGGCAACGTCTCCACATCATCAACGCGGGCGTGAGCGGCGATACAACGGCGGGTGGGCTGCGTCGTCTCCCGGCGCTGCTCGATGATCGAATCGACGTCCTCCTGATCGAGCTCGGGATCAACGATGCTTTTCGCGGCGTGCCCGTGGCGCAGATCGAGGCCAACCTGCAAAAGATCATCGACCGGACCCGGGCCCGTTATCCGGAGGTCAGGGTGGTCATCGCGGGCATGCAGCTCCCGCACTATTCGGGGGGTGAGTATCTCAACGCCTTCGGCGCGATCTACGCCGACCTCGCGCAACGTAACCAGGCGGAGCTTGTTCCCTTTCTGCTCGACGGAGTCGTCGGCGAGCCGGCCCTGAATCAGCCCGACATGATTCATCCGAACGCCAACGGACAGCGCATTCTCGCGGCCAATGTGTGGCCAGCCCTGGAGATGGCGCTGCGGAAAAACAAGTCATCCTGAGGGTCCGCTGCTTAGGAGACTGTTGAAATACTGGAGTGGGTCGCGCGTAGAAAGCAGAAGGGGCAGATGGCAAGGAGCGAGTGAGGCGCATCCCCGTTATTGGGCTGTAACGAGCGAGCGACGCCGCCAGATGCCCCTTCTGCTTCGCGCCCGGCAGGGTTGCGTCGATTTT
>DATBDG010000032.1:0-12493 GCA_036270055.1 Chthoniobacterales bacterium | reverse complement strand
AGGAGATGAAGTGAAGCGGTCGAGCACAGGATTGGGTAGCGCACTCGTCTCGAGTGCTGGCGAAGGCGTCTCGTCTTCGCGAACTTGGATTTTAAAGACTGTTGCGCCGAGACGTCGCAACCAGCACTCGAGACGAGTGCGCTACCCGGAAGGGATCTCGCGATGATCGCCACTTTTAAAATCTGGCGGGGCGACGGCAACAGTGGAGGATTTCGCTCCTACGAGACTGAAGTTTCCGAAGGCATGGTTGTGCTCGACGCGGTGCACGATATTCAGGCGCGGCAGGCCACTGACCTGGCCTGCCGCTGGAACTGCAAGGCCGGGAAGTGCGGGTCATGCTCGGCCGAAGTCAACGGCATGCCAAAGCTCATGTGCATGACGCGCCTGAGCGATCTCCCGCTCGACAAGCCGATCACGATTGAGCCGATGAAAGCCTTCCCGCGGGTGAAGGATTTGATCACCGACGTCTCATGGAACTTTGCGGTGAAAAAGCGGATCAAGGAATTCAAGCCGCGCCCGCCGGATGCCGCCGACGGCACCTGGCGGATGGCGCAGGAGGATGTCGACCGGGTGCAGGAATTCCGGAAATGCATCGAGTGCTTTCTTTGCCAGGATGTCTGTCACGTCCTGCGCGATCATCACAAGCACGATCAATTCATCGGGCCGCGCTTTCTCGTTTACGCCGCGGCGCTCGAGATGCATCCGCTCGACATCGAAGATCGGGTGACGGAATTGCGCGAGACCCAGGGGATCGGCTATTGCAACATCACCAAGTGCTGCACGAAAGTCTGCCCGGAAGAGATTCACATCACCGACAACGCGATCATTCCGTTGAAGGAGCGGGTGGTGGA
The DNA here is from genome assembly GCA_036270055.1 of Chthoniobacterales bacterium. Classification (GTDB taxonomy): domain Bacteria; phylum Verrucomicrobiota; class Verrucomicrobiia; order Chthoniobacterales; family UBA10450; genus Palsa-1392. The sequence goes on along the minus strand of DATBDG010000032.1, from coordinate 11,642 downwards.
CGATTACTATGATCCATTGGGCTGGCTCTGGAAAAAGATCCGGCGGCGCAACGAACGCGCACCGGAGCCCCCTCTAGCCTAACGAGCATGTCTGAATTGAAACATCTCTCCAAGGAAGCGATCCCGGCCGCGCTGCAAAAGGCCGAGCGTTACCGGTTGCTCAACGAACCGGGCGAAGCGGAAAGCATCTGTCTCGATATTCTCGCGACCGATCCGGGTAATCAGGCGGCCATCATCACGCTCCTCCTCGCGCTGACCGATCGTTTCAGCAAAGGCTACGGGGTGAGCGAGACGCAGGCGAATCATCTCCTCGCGCAAATTGAAGGCGAATATGAGCGCGCCTATTACGCCGGCATCCTCGCCGAGCGCCGGGCGAAGGCGAAACTGGCACAGGGACATCCCGGGGCCGGTCATTACGCCTACCACGAATTGTGCGAGGCGATGCGGCAGTTTGAGAAGGCGGAAAAAATCCGGCCCCACGGCAACGACGACGCGCTCCTGCGCTGGAATACGTGCGCCCGGATGATCACAAAAAACAAGCTTTCCGCGCGCGAAGACGACCGAAGCGAGCCGGTCCTGGAGTAGGGGAAGCAGAATTCGATTCGCTGGAAGGTTCCTCGGGCAGAGGGGGCGTTCAACGGGCAATTCGGTAGGGCGAGACTCCGTCGAGCCTGGCGCGGAAACATCGCGACCTCCAGCCTCGGCTCGACGGAGTCTCGCGCTACCAGGAGAGCTGACCGCGACATCGATCGCACGGGGAATCCCGGTTGGCGGAAAGGCGGACTGCCGCTAGAGAAGCGGAGTGCATTCTCCGCCGAGCACGAATTCCGTTGATCGAGATCCGGCTGCGGTCCGCACCATGTTTGAGCGGGTCGCGCGCCGCTATGATCTAGCGAACCATCTTCTGAGCGGCGGTCTCGATTTCTGGTGGCGGCAGCGCGCTTCTGAGATCGTGAGGCAATGGCAGCCGCGCCAGGTGCTCGACCTCGCGACCGGGAGCGGGGACCTTGCCCTAACGATCGCGCGCAAATTGCCGGAGGCCGAAATCACGGGGGCCGATTTTTCCTCCGGGATGCTGGAAGTGGCGCGGCACAAAGGCCTAACGAACACGGTGTTGGCAGACGCGCTTCACCTCCCGTTTGCGGAGGGCAGTTTCGATGTCGTGACCGTCGCCTTCGGGCTGCGCAATATGGCGGACTGGGCCGCGGCGATCCGCGAGATGGCACGGGTCCTCCGCGTCGGCGGACATCTTCTCGTGCTCGACTTCTCGTTGCCGACCGGCGCGCTGCGTCCGCTTTACCACTTTTATCTGCATGGCTGCCTGCCGTGGATTGCCGGCCTCGTGACGGGCGAGCGTGCGGCCTACCAATACCTCGGCGCTTCGATCGAAGAATTTCCGAGCGGCCCCGCGATGTGCGAGTTACTCGAAGGATCGGGATTCCGGGCTGCGGCTGCCGAGCCGCTCTCCGGCGGGATTGTCGCGATCTACCGCGCGGCGCGCTGAGGCCTTGTGGACGCTTCGCTCTGCGACGCGCGGGTGCCGGCGAGGTTTGTGGAAAGCGTTTTCTGACGGCGAAATAAACCGTCGCGCTGGGCAGAGCGAAGCGTCTACAACGGCGCGGCCGTCGGCGAGCTGGTGGGCGTTGCGCTGGGCGACGGCGATGGTGTGGCCTCTTTTGTTAGCGGTAACTTCAGCCCATCCATATCGGGCTGGTTGACGACGAAAGTGCCGTCGCGCCCCTCGATTTCCGCAGACCACATTCCATCCTGAGTCGCACTGCCGATCGTTAGTCTATGGAGCGCCTTGTCGTCCGGCGAGGTCGTGAAGGTCAAAACCAATTGCGGCTTGTCGAAGCCATGCGCCGGCATGGTCGCGCCCACCCAGCGCACGGCGCGGAGCGAGGCGAGGGTATTGAGAAGCGACCGCACATTCGTCGCGTTGATTTCGCCGCTGCCCTTGATCCAGTCCCAGCCCTTCGCCCCGTTGCGGACGAGCGACTCCTCGCGCCCGGTCACGCGGGAAAGACGATGGATATCGTCAGGCTTGAAATTGAAAATCGAGAGCGCCTGCCACTGCAACGGATCGACCCAGATCTTGCCGAGCAGCTCGTGATTGACCGCGACGATGAACGGCTCTTCGCCGACCCGCGCATAAACGTCGCCCCCCTCCACCTTCCCGAAGGCAAGGGTCATAAAAGGATGTTCGCCCGCGCCCGTTTCGGCCGTGTTCTCGGAGGCGAAGGAGCTGAAGGTGATTTTCAGTTGTGGTTGGTCGAGCCCGTATTTCGGCAGATCGGAGGCGGTGTCGGCGACAAATTTCGTCACCTGCTGATCGTTAAGAAGATTGATCAGGCGTTGCACTTCGTCGCTGTTCGCCGGCTGATTGTTGCCGCTCGCCAGCGTCCAATTCTGCTCCTTGCGCGCGAGGACGATCTTCGGCTCGCCCGTCGCTTCGATGTTGATCCGGTCGAGGTTGTTGGTGTCGATCCGGACGAGATGGCGATCGCGCAGGTCGTTAGGCCGGACGTTTAGGATCTCCTCGGTCTTTTTCGGCAGGGCGTAAACCGCGTTGCGCGGCAGGGAGCGCAGGTAAACGGCATCTTTGATTTTTTCCGCCGGCCCGCCGATCTGGATGGTACGTCCTTGTTTCTCGTCCGCGCCGTAGATCGTGACCGAACCGCGCGGCTCGGAGAGGCCGTAGGCGTGCAGATCGCCCTTGTCGTCGGCCACGAATTCCTGAATGCGCGCATTCGTAATTTGCGCGAGCAGATCGTTGATCTTTTGGTCGTCGCCCCGCGCCTGAAGCGGCTTGACGATTTCCCAGTGCTCGTTCTTTTTTGCCAGCTCGATCTCGCCTGCCGCACTTTTCAGGACCGCGCGCATGACCAGCGCGGTCGTGATATCGGTCAGTTTGCGATCGCGAAAGTCGTCTGGCTTTTTCGCGACATCAGTTCGCACGGTTTGCGACGCGATAAAAACATCCTTCGAATCAGCCAGCCGAACGTACATTTTCCCCTCGAGCGCGGCGTCTTTACCGAAGAGGATTTCCGGCGGCGCATCCGGTCCGAGCAAACGCATCCGCAGCTTTGGCTGGAGGAGGCCGTATTCATTCAGGCGGCCCTTGTCCGCCGTCACTTCCCGGGCCGGGATGACCGCTTCCTTGCGCCAGAGTTCGATGTCGCTGATGAGATTGTCGATCACGGCGTCGTCGGCCTGGTCTTTGACCGGAGCCGTCAGCCGCCAGTTTCTTTTTTCCCGGTGCAACTCGATCCGGTCATCGCTGTTCTGGATCACGATACCCTCGAGCTTTTGCCGGTCGAAATTGACCACATTGCCCGCTTCGCGCTCCGCCTCGACCGTGTTCGGCCTTTTGATTTCGAAATACTTGATCCAAACCCCGAGCCCGACGGCGAGAACGAGAAGGATGAGAGTGGTTCGCGTCTTCATTCTCTCAATCCGTTAGGCGCGCCGCCGCCACCAGACGAACAATCCGAGGATGGCGGGAACGAGCGGCATGATCACGAGGATGACCCAGCGCAGGTTGCGGAGCGCATTTTCATCGAGCGTGAAGGTGAGCGTTTGCGGAATTTTCGGCGCGATCCCGATCATCTGCTCCCGGCTCAGGAGCCAGTTGACGCTCGCGGAGATGAAATCGAGCCCCTGCTGATCCTGCGTCAGAGCGTTGTCCTGGAGGAAGGTGGAATTGGAGACGACGACGAGCCGGGCGGAGTTGATCTGGACGCGTTCGTCAGCGCTCCCGCCTTTTTCGACCGAGGCCGCGATTGTTAGGGGATCGCCCTTGTCCTTGGCCGGATCGAACTGGAGCAGGTTTTCTTCATTCGAATAATAATCGGTCTCGCCCCAGTATCCCTTCTCCGCCTGGGCGAGGGGCGCGAGCTGGATGTTGGCTGGCGCGACGCGCTGCGCCTCGAGAGTGAGCGAACTGGTGGAGCCGAAGAAAGGCGCGCGCACGTCGGCGAGTCGCTTTGTCACCGGGTTGTCGGGCAGAAAATGCGCGACCACATCGCGCACCCGGGCCACTTCTTCGATCCCGGTCTTAACCATCGCCATGAGCCGGTCGTCATCCACTTTCACTCCGACTTCGTTGAGGAAGGCGAGGAGCTTTGGCGTCTTCGCGGCCGGGTCGACGAGGAGAAGAATGCGGCCGTCCTTGTTCCAGAAATCGCGCAGCATTTTCATCTCGCGATCGGAAAAATCGTATTGCGGCCCGGCGACCATCAGGACCTTGACGCCGGCCGGGATGGCGGGGACCTCGAAAAGATTCAGCTCCTTGAACTGGACGTTCTCGTTCTCGATAAAGGTCTTCAGGACTGAGATCGGGCTCTGGCCGCTAAGGGGCGGTTCCTTATGTCCGACGATGTAGCCGAGGATGTTTTTCTTGCCCTCGACAATATCGATCAATGCGCTCGTGATCGCCTGTTCGCCCTTGAAGGCGGTCACTTTCGGCGCCTCGCCCAACATCGGATTGCCCTGATCCATCTCGGCCATCTCCGACGATTTGACCGTCTTGTTTCGGCCCTGGTAATCGACGATCAGAACGCTCTCGTCGGTCACCACCTTGTATTTATCGAAGAGCTCTTTCGCTCTCGTCAGGTTGCGCTCCGGATCGACGTATTCGACGTCGATCTTGCCGCGCGAAGCGTACTGATATTCGGTCAGCAGATTCTGCACGTCACCCGTGATTGGATTTTGCGATCCAAAGAAAACCGTCATCCGGACTTTACCTTTGATGCTGTCGAGGAAATGCTTCGTCTTGTCGGAGAGCTGATACTTCTTGTCGCGCGACAAATCCCAGCGGCGGTAATGCTCGAAGCCGAGGTAATTCACCATCGCCGCCAGCACGATGATGATCGCGACCTGCACGATCACGTTCAGGCCGATCTGGAAACGGTGAATCTTTTTCGGTTTCTCGGGCGGCGGAGTGGTTTCGTCAGCCATCGATTACAGTCTCCATTTCCGCGATTGAAACGCCTGATAGGTGAAGGTCAGCATCACGATCGTCATGCTGAGGTAGAGAACGATCGGGCGGGTGTCGATCTCACCGCGGGAGAGCGTTCCCATTTGCTCGATCGCGGAAAAATAGCCGAGCAACTGCCGCGTTTCCGAGCTGACATCGAGGAGGATGAATGAAACCAGCCCAAGGAAGAAAAGCAGAGTGATGGTGGCGAAGGAAATGATCGCGGCCACGATCTGGTTTTTCGTCAGGACAGAGGCGAAGCAGCCGATCGAAAGATAGAACATTCCGAGGAGTAGGAGCATGATGTAGCCGCCGAGATAAGCCCCGGTCGAGCCCGCGGCCGGTTGATGGGTGATGGCCTGGAAGATGACGAAATAAAGAAGCGTCGGGATCCAGAGGACGACGTAAAAAAAGAGGGCGCCGAAATATTTCGCGAGCACGACCTGCCAGTCGCGCACCGGCGCGGTCATGAGGGGCTCGATCGTGCCGAGCTTAAACTCCTCCGCGAAGAGCCGCATCGTGATGAGGGGAAAAATCAAAACGAAGGCGAACCAAAAGAAGACGGAGTTAAAGAACGCTTCCTGGACGGAATACGGAACCGCCCGCTGGTTCATGAACGAGACCTGGAAATAGAAATCGACCCCGCTGACGAGGAGAAAAAAGACGAGGACGATGTAGGCGATCGGCGAGTAGAAGTAGCCTTTGATTTCGCGAGAGAGGAGGGTGAGGAATTTACGCATCAGAGGGAGGGGGGGTTGGAGTGGTGGAGTGATGGAGTGATGGAGTCAGGCTCGACGACATACTCGGTTGGATCTTCGGCAATCCGCGCTGTCCAATCGCCATCGTCGCGCTTTTGTTCGAGCTTTTCGATTAAGCGGAGGAGGCGATTCTCGACCTCATAGTGGAGGGCATTAAACTCCTGGAAGCGTGCGTCTGCAATCTGGCCGGCGTGGACGAGACCAATCGCGCGGGTCATCGTTTCCGCCATTGAACCGAGCGCAACGTAAAGAAACTGGATGTACTCCTTGACCGAGCGACGTCCGTATCCCTCCGAAATATTCGCAGAAACGGACTGGGCAGCGTCGGCGAAGTGCGAGCGAAGTTTGAAATCAATTTTTGTTTCAACGAAGGCAATTTTCCAAGCCAGCTCGAAGAGCTGCATGGCTTTCTGCCACACGATCAATTTCATGAAACCGCGGTTCTTATTCCGCCGCTGCGTCTCATAATTCTCCATCACTCCATCACTCCACGTCCGGGTGCGTAATCTCCACAAACACATCTTCCAGCGTCGCCTTGCGCTGGGTGAGCTCGCGCACCGCCCAGTGACGCTCGCTCGCGAGACGGAAAACTTCCGGTCGCACATCGGCCCCGGCCTCAGCCCGGAGGGAAAAGATCTGCCAGTCGTCTTCGGTCGTTAGGCTGACGTCCTTGACCCCGGCGATTTTTGTCAGCTCCGCCACACCGTTGTCGTTCCCGGTTTTGGCCTCGAGCACCACGCCGGTCGCGGTCCGCATCTGATTCACGAGATTTTCCGGCGTATCGCAGGCTTCGATCCGCCCTTGGTTGATGATGATGATGCGGCTGCAGGTCATCTCCACTTCCGGCAGGATATGGGTCGAAAGCAGAATCGTGTGCTGGCGCCCGAGATTGCGGATCAACTCGCGCACCTGGCGGATTTGATTGGGATCGAGCCCGCTCGTCGGCTCGTCGAGGATGAGAAGATCGGGCTCGTGCACAAGCGCATCGGCGAGGCCGACGCGTTGCCGGTAACCTTTGGAAAGCGCGCCGATCAACTTTTTTTCCACCTCTTTTAATCCGCACAACTCCTTTACATCTCCGACGCGCTCGTTGATGCGGCGATGCGGCACACCCTTGAGCGCGGCCCGATAGTCGAGGTATTCCGTCACCCGCATATCGTTATAGAGCGGGACGTTTTCCGGCATGTAGCCGAGGCGAGCGCGGGCTTGGAGCGATTTCTCGAAAATGTCGAAGCCGGCGATCGAAGCGCGGCCGGAGGTGGGCGGCATGAAGCTGGAGAGGATCCGCATCGTGGTGCTTTTGCCCGCGCCGTTCGGGCCGAGGAAGCCCATGATCTCACCTTTGCCGACCTCGAAATTAAGATTGTCGATCGCCGTCTGCCCGGCGTAACGCTTGGTGAGATTCTCAACTTTGATCATGCGGCGGTGAAGTTTTACTGACAACGCCAAGTCGCAAGCGTTGGCAAATTTTTCCGACAAATTTTCAACGCGCTTCGAGATTGACCGTCTCAACGCGGCGCGCTCGACCGGCGCGGCCGACGATCCCGACGGCGAAATCCACGCTCGAGCCTGTGTCGGCTTGGGAGAGCAATTTCTCCACGTCCTTGACCGAATTAACGTCGTATTTCCCGACCCGGTAGATGACGAGCCCGCGCTCGAAACCAGCCTGGTCGGCCGGGCTGTCGGGCTCGACCGCGCTGATGAGCACGCCCCGGCCGCTCGCCAGACCGAGGGCGGCGGCGAGATCGCTGGTTAAATCCTGGAGCTGCAATCCGAACATGCGCTCGGCGTTGGTCGAGCCGGTTTCCTCGTCGGTCGCGCCCGATTTCGGTGGCGGCTGTTTCTCGGCGATTTTTTTGAATTGCTCGACACTTTGCCTAACGACATCGGCAGGAATGGCAAAGCCCAGTCCCTGGGTGGGCACGCCCTGCGGGGTGAAGGCCATTTTCGCCGAGCTGACCCCGACGAGCCGTCCGGAGAGATCGATCAGCGGGCCGCCGCTGTTCCCGGGATTGATGGCGGCGTCGGTCTGGAGCAGGTCGTGGTAGTCGTTGTTGTCGATCGTAATCTCTCGTTTCACCGCGCTCAGCACGCCGCGACTGATCGAGCTGCCGTAGCCAAGCGCGTTCCCGACCACGATGACCGTCTGGCCCAGCAAATTGGGCGAAATATCGTGCAGGTTGACGAAGGGGAGCGGCTTGTCGGTGTCGATCTTAATGAAGGCGAGGTCCTTCTTCGGGTCGCCCGTGATGTAGCGGCCCTTGAAGCTTTTGTTGTCGTTCGTGATGACCTCGATCTTGAGGTCGGCGGCGCGCTCGACGACGTGCTCGTTCGTCACGATGTAACCGCTCGGGTCGACGATGAACCCGGACCCCAGGCTTTGCAGTCGCTGGCGAATCTCGCGCGGCCGATTGCGGTAGACGCCAAAAAATTGCGCGGCAAAATCATCGAAGGGATCGCGCACCGTTCGCCTAACGATGCGCTCGGTATTGATGTTGACGACCGCCGGCAAAACCTTCGCGACTGCCAGCACCGCCGGCTCAGAAGCGGGGTCCGCGGCGGGCGGCGGAGTGGCCTGGCCGAAAGCAGTCGACGCGATGGCCAAAAAAAGTGCGACCTGTAGTCGCCCTGTGGGCGCCGCGGAGGTAAGCGCGGAGGGCAGGAAGTCGACCGCGCGCCGACCCGCGCTTCGCACAGCGAAGCGTCCCCAAGGTCTGGCCTTGCCCTCCAGTTGGTTTCGTCCCCGGTTCATTTGCAGGCGAACATCCGAGCCCGTCCCGCAGTGTCAACTTGCCCGCTGGGCAATCGCCGCCAGAGTACCCGATCCATGCGCCCATCATTTGCGACCCGAGGTAACCTCGATCTGATCGACGATCAGTACCGCCGTTGGGAGAGAAATCCCGATGCGGTTGACGCCACTTGGCGCGCTTTTTTCGAGGGGTTCGAGCTCGGGAACACCCCGCAGCGCAACGGCGCCGCGACCGCCTCAGCGCCTTCTCCTCCGGCGGCCGGGAAACAAAGCGAGCTTCAGGAGCGGGTGAACAGCCTCGTTTACACTTATCGCCGCCTTGGCCACACCATCGCACACGTCAACCCGCTCGCGGAGCAACCTCCGGAAAATCCACTGCTTAGTCTGCGGACTCTTGGCTTCAGCGAAACGGACCTCGAGCGCGAGGTCGCGTCGCCATATTTTCTCGCGAACCGAAAGATGACCCTGCGCGAGATGATCGCGCGTCTCGATGAGATTTACGCGGACTCGGTCGGGTCGGAATTTCAGCACATCCAGAACCCAGCCATTCGCCATTGGGTGCGCGACCGGCTGGAGGCGCGGCCGCCGAAACATCAGGCGTCGACGCAAGTCGAAATCGCGCTCCTGCGCTTGCTCCTCGAGTCGGAGGCGTTCGAGACTTTTCTCCACACCCGTTACGTCGGGCAGAAACGCTTTTCGCTTCAAGGCGCGGAATCGCTCATGGTGATTTTGGACACGATCCTGCATCGCTGCCCAGGCGCCGGGATCGAGGAAATCTGCATGGGGATGGCACATCGCGGCCGGCTCAATGTCTTGGCGAATTTCCTCCAGAAATCGCTCGAAGTGATCTTCACCGAGTTCAGCACCAACTTTATCCCGGAGCTGGTGGCGGGCGACGGCGATGTGAAATATCATCTCGGCTATCGCACCGTTCGCAAGCTCACTTCCGGGGCGAAGGTTGAGATTCGGCTCGCCGCCAATCCGAGCCATCTCGAAGCGGTCGATCCTGTCGTGGAGGGAATCGCGCGCGCCCGGCAGCGGATGCGCGGCGACACCGAGCATCGTCAGAAAGTTCTCCCGCTCCTCGTCCACGGCGACGCGGCTTTCGCCGGCCAGGGCATCGTCGCCGAAACCCTCAACATGTCGCAACTGCACGGCTACAGCACGGGCGGGACGGTCCACGTCGTGGTCAACAACCAGATCGGATTCACCACTCTGCCGGAAGACGCCCGCTCCTCGATGTATGCGACCGATATCGCGAAGATGATCGAGGTCCCGATTTTCCACGTGAATGGCGACGACCCGATCGCGGTCCGGTTCGTGACCGAGATGGCGCTCGATTTTCGACAGGAATTTGGACGCGATGTCGTGATCGACATGTATTGCTACCGTCGCTACGGGCATAACGAAGGGGACGAACCGCTGTTCACCCAGCCCGACCTCTACGCGAAAATCGCGAAGCGCCCTTCGGTTGCGCAACTCTACAAGACGGAGCTCCTCGAAGGGGGAGTTCTGAGCGACAATGACGCCGCCTCCCTCGAGGCGGAGTTCGAGCTGCGCCTCGAGCTGACCCTCGACGAAGTGAAGTCGATCGAAAAAGAGCGCGCCGACCAGCCAGATCGCTTCCGTGAATCGACCGCGGTTTTTCAACCCAAATACAGCTGCGAGACCCGGCCGACCGCGATCTCACCCGAAATGCTGGAGCAAATCGTGACTGGCCTAACGAGAGTGCCCGACGGCTTCAATGTTCTCCCAAAAGTGAAACGGATCACGCTCGATCGGCAGCGCGAGGTTTACCAGGCCGGCGGCCCCTATGACTGGGGATTTGCCGAGGCTCTCGCCTTCGGTTCGCTCCTCCTTGAGGGTGTGCCGGTGCGTTTGTCGGGGCAGGACAGCCGGCGCGGCACTTTCAGCCATCGCCATTCGTTTCTCTACGACGCCAAGACCGGCAAACCGTATCTGCCGTTGCTCCATCTGACGCCGAACCAGGCCCGCATCTGCATTTACAACAGCCTGCTCTCGGAGGCGGCGGTGCTCGGGTTCGATTACGGGTATTCGCTCGATTACCCAAACATGCTCTGCCTTTGGGAGGCGCAGTTTGGCGACTTCGCGAATGGCGCCCAGACCATCATCGACCAGTTTGTCGTCTCGGCGGAATCGAAATGGCAGCGGCCAAGCGGGATCGTTCTCCTCCTGCCGCACGGTTACGAGGGCCAGGGCCCGGAACATTCCAGCGCGCGGCTCGAACGTTTCCTCCAGGCCTGCGCGGAGGATAACATCCAGGTCTGCAACCTCACGACTTCCGCGCAATACTTTCACGTCCTGCGCCGGCAGATGAAGCGCGATTTCATCAAGCCGCTCATCATCATGACGCCGAAAAGCCTTCTCCGCTCGGAACAGGCTGCGTCGCGCACGGAGGATTTTACGGAAGGAAGTTTCTCGGAAATCCTGCCCGGACCGGAAGCCGGACCGGCGGAGAAAATCGAGCGCGTCATTCTTTGCTCGGGCAAAATTTACTACGACCTGCTCAATCACCGCGAAGCCGAGAAAATCACAACGGCCGCGATCGTGCGGGTGGAGCAGCTCTATCCATTGGCCGAGGAAAAACTTCGCGCCGCGCTCGCGCCCTTTGCGCAGGCGCAGAAGATCATCTGGTGCCAGGAAGAATCGCAGAACATGGGAGCCTGGACCTTCATCGAGCCGCGCCTGCGGGCATTGTTAGGCCGGGAGATTTTCTATTCCGGGCGCAACGCGAGTGCGAGCCCGGCGGTCGGCGCCCTCGCCGTCCATAAGCGCGAGCAGGCCTGCGTCATTCAGGAAGCCTTCGCCATCTAGCGAAGTTGGAGTTGAGTCTGTCCGGGTAACGGTACGCCGATTGCTACCTTGCAAGTCCTCCAAGACTAAAATCAACCTATTAAACCATGAGCATATCGCCTGTTAGTTGTTCCAGTTGTTCTTCCGATTCCAGTATCTATCAAAAGAAGCCGGGCGCGCCGATGAAGGATCTGATGGCCCTGCAAAACGCTTTGAAATCCGGTAATCTTGCGGACGCGCAATCGGCCTTCGCGACCTTTCAAAGCGACCTCCAAACTCGTAGCGATGCGGGAGTTGGCAACAGCCAGCTGAGCCAGAACAGTCAGATCGCCGACGATATCGC
>DATBDG010000031.1:0-38036 GCA_036270055.1 Chthoniobacterales bacterium | reverse complement strand
CGTGTGAAGGTAACGCGCGATGGCGAGGCTGCCGGTGCTGCTCCAGCTTCCACTCGCCGGATCATACAGCTCCGCGCTGCTCCCGGAACCACTATTACCAACTCCCCCCGCCACGAGCACCTGACCTGCGGGCAGGGGCGTCGCCGTGTGAAGTTCGCGTGCGGTGGCGAGGCTGCCGGTAGTGACCCAGCTTCCGCCTTCGCCTTCCACCACGAACGGCTGGCCGGAACGCTTGGGATAGAAGCTGGCCAACTCGTTGCCGCCGCTCGCCCCCTGCCGCCGCGCCAGCGCCAGCCACGCTTCCTGCTCGACCGGCTTGAGTCCGGCCGGCGGTGTCAGGTTTTGCTCCTGCTCTGTTCCCGCAGGAGCGTTTTGCACGCTGTCCGCGGCGAGCGGGATCGCAGAGGCAAAGATCAAAGCGATCGAGAGGGTGATTTGGAGCGCCGAAGCGCCCGCGGAGTTATGTTTCAGTTTTTTCATAATACTTCGATGTGGTTGGTTGTTTCTCACTCCGTGAATCGATGCGGGGTTGAGGGCATGACAGCGTCTCGGGATAAATCTTGACCCGCAGCGCAAAGCCGCGCGTCGCGGGTAGATTGGCGGGATACGCGCCTCTTCTCAATCAAAAAGGGTTCACCCCTGACCGATGGGGAGACTCTTCTCCCGCGAGGTGCAGCGGCAGAGAAAATCGCTCTGGTCCCGCCGCTGGCAATTTGGATATCGCCGGAGCGCGCCATCAATTAGGTGCTACGGAAAGCAGCGGTCGAAGTTTCAAAAAAGTTTTGGCCGCCTCACGAAACAGAGAGTAACCAAGCCGTCCGATCTCCGTGGGCACTACAAAGCGCCCATTCCTCAAAATGCCGGACGGATATTTCTTCGCACCGGCACGCTGACGAATTCGCTCTCGCGAAGACTGAAGCGCCAGGGGAATTCCCTGGCCCGGCTGATCCCAATGCGCGGGTCGGCCACGACCTCAACCTTGTCGTGAGGCCGGCGATGGAAGCTGTGCCTCGGATCGGAGCAGAGATCGATCTCGTGATGGCGCTTCGTAACATCGAGGGCCTGGGTCAGTTTCCCCGGGCCTGAACAAAGCCGCCGGAGATCTTCCGCCCCGCGGCGTTTTCGCATCAATTGCAGGCCGCGGCGCGGCTCGAGCGCGCGAATCAGGATGAGACCGTCGCGCGGGCCGCCTTTCACGAGCACGTTGAGCATCCAGTGCACGCCATAATTGAAATAGACATAGCAAGCGCCCGCCTGGTTTCGCCTGACGAATTCGCGCGCGCTCGGTCGTTTGAAGGTGTGACAGGCCTCGTCCCCCTCGACCAGATACGCTTCGGTCTCGACCACGATCCCGGCGCATTGCCCCCAGACGAGCTCGGTGCCGACCAATGCCTCGGCGCAAGCGAGCGGATCGGTGGCAAAGAAATGTTTGGAAAGCACGCCCGACCTTAGCAGGACCGTGCGGGTCCGCGAAAGTCGCGGCCGCAGCTGGCCCCTCGGTCCGCGGGAAGGTAAGTACGGGGATCGCACCTACTGAGATGAGAAAACTCGGCGACGGCCTCTTTTGCGATCGCGGGGTCGGCCGCGTCTTCGCGTATCACCACGGTGCGCAGTCCTACTACGGCGCGAGGGCGTTCCGTGGCTTGCTAAGAGTCTGAATTTGGACTTCGATTTCTTCCCTTCGGGCCGCTAAGGCACGGACCACTTTAGGGGTTGGGGTTCAAGGCATCCGAGACGCCCTGGAGAAAACCGCGTAGCGCGCGCTCCGAGTCTGGCTCTTCCACCGGTTCGCCGCGGATCGCGTGTCGTTCCGGGCGCCGCGCAGCTGCGACCTTGGCATCGCGGCAACGGCGCAGGACAGCGATGTTGTGTTTCTCGATGTCGGTGAAGTCGCCTTCGATGTCTTCGGTCGAGGTGTCGGGCCGCGGCTGGTACCAGGAAAATGCCTCAAATGTCTTCCTCGTCTTGGCGTCTTTGAAGGTCGCCCCATGCCGGGCCAGCATTTCGTTGATCGCATAACGAATGTCGGACAACTCCAGCTCGTTCGCATCCGCCATCGTGATTTCCTGCTCGCGCGTAGCCGGGAATTGCTCGCCCTCCAGGTCGGCGGATTCTTCGCCCGCCTCCGGGGTTTGGATTTCCTCGGTCGCGTTTTCGTCGGAAGACGCGGTGGTTGATTCGTTAGGCGGAGCAGCGGCCCCACTGTCGGCCATATCGGCCGGCGCCTCGATCTGTTTCGCGGCGACGTCGTAGACGCAGGTCCATGGTTCCGGCAACTTTGTGTCATCCTTGCCCGGGATGGGCGCAACCGAAAGCGTGACCCGCTGCGAGTCGGGCTCCCAGGTCAGACCGTCGATCGTGACCTGGCTCCGGTCCGTGTTCGGATCCTGCTGTGTATCGTCGAGGTAGGTTTGCCAGACGACGTCTTGCAGAGCGCTCCCTGGCCCGCGCATCTCCGCCGGCACCTCGTATTTGAGCGGCGCCGCGCTGACCCGATGATAAAGCTGGGCCCCGCCTTCCGCGCCGTCGCGCTGGTTGAAGACGAGCCAGTCGTCGTTAGGCGAGAGGACCACCCAGGCATTGCGCTTGTATTGCGCAAGGACGGTCGTGTTGGCCGGGTTTTGTGCATCCTGGAGCGCGATCTGCCGGAGACCCGACTGGCGATCGCGCATGTATTCGATTCGCAACTTTCCACTCGGCGACAGGACCTGCCGCACCACCCGCATTCCGGGTTGAGCCTCGGGCGCGGCCGGCGCCTGATGCGCCACCTGTTTTGGCTGAGAAATCGCACCCGCGCCGACCGGCGCGGCCACCGCCGGCCCCGCTACCGGGGGGCCGGGATCGCCTGCTAATTTTGACCAGCTAGGCGCCAAAAGAACAAAGACAGAAATACTCGCCGCGAGGATGCGCGCGAAGACCTTGCCTGCTACCGAAATCGGAGAACCATTCATGGCGGCATTTGCGACCTTTTGCGACAGAAAAGTCAATCAAAAAATCGAGGGAGGAGGCCGGCGTGCGGTCCGCGTGCCGAGCAAAAATCTCCTTGCTTTCGCGGCGGCGCTTTGCTGCACTCGCGAGGTCGAAAATTCATCATGAAAAACTTCATCTGTTTTCTTCTCCTTCTCACTCTGGCTCCTGGCGTTCATGCAGGTGACAAGAAAAAGAAAAAGAACCAGTCCGGCGGCGCGCCCGTCTCGGTTCCGGGTGGCGCTGGAGCCGGGGGCGGGGGCGGTCAGAAGGGCGCCGGCGGTCTTTCCAACTTTTCGCACATGGGACAACCCGCCGGTGGCGGTTCCACAACGAGGCATCCGAGCACGCATTCCGCTCCGGCGTTAGGCGGCCAGGCCCAGTCGCGGAGTCACAAAGCAAATTCCATGGTTCCGGGCGCGGGCAAAACCGGCTCCACTTCCAACCCGCTCATGCACAAAGGTGGCCAGACCGCGACCAGCGCACCCGACGCGAGCAGCAAATCCACCAACCCGCTCATGCGTCGAGGTGGCCAGGCCGGCTCCGGCGGTAAGACTTCGAATCCCCTTATGAACAAAGGCGGACAGTCCGGCGCGAATGACGCCAACAGCCGGGGCGGCAACCCGCTCGCCCACAACAATCGATCCGCCAGAGCCAATGGCCCGACGGCCAACCCGATGATGCAGGACAATCGCCAGGCGGGCGGGAAAAATACCAACCCGATGAATGGCAAGGCCGCGCAGGCCGGCATGGGAGGGCGCAACCGCGACGCCTTCCGGAATCAGAACAACGCCCGGGGCGGTCACAATCGCGGAACATGGGCGCGGAACGAGCAGGGTGTTCACAATCGCACCGGCACCCACAACTGGCAGCATGCGAACCACGCCAACTATCGGGTGCGTAGTTCGCGTGAAGTTTTTCACAACTATCGCCCGGCCCGGCACGATCGCGTCTGGTATACCTCCCGTTATGATCGAGTCGTCGTCGTAGGTGGCGGCTACTATTATTGGGATGCGGGCTATTGGTATCCGGCCTGGGGTTATGACCCGGCGTTTTCCCTCTATGTCTATGACGGGCCGATTTACAGTTATGACAACCTTCCGCCAGACCAGGTCACGATGAATGTGCAGACTGCGCTGCAGGACGACGGTTACTACACAGGCGACATCGATGGGCAGGTCGGTCCGAAAACGCGTGATGCCCTCGGGGCTTACCAGACCGATCACGACCTCGAGGTCACTTCGGCGATCGACGAGCCAACGGTCGAGTCGCTCGGCCTCGCCCAGTCTTAGCGCGCCAACCGTTCCATTTCGGTCACGACTCGATCGAGTTCGTCGACCAGAGCGCTGTCGCCATGCTCGCGAAAGGCTGTGACTAACGCGCGATAGTACCAAAGCGCGCCTTCCTTCCCGGCCTTGAAGCGGTCCCAGACTTCTTCGCCATCCTCGCGCAAGTTATGCACGATCGCTCGCGTGTTATGCAACTTGTCGGAGGCTGAGACAAGGCGAGTCGAGGCAGAGGCCGTCTTGAGATGCGCGATGTATTTTTCCTTGCGCTCCCGCCAAGGCGGCTTGGGTATTTGATCGGTATCGGTGCAGCCCGCCACGATCTCGCCCACCTCGTTCCCAAATTTCTCCTCGATCTCGCGTTGTCGCTCCGGGCCGCCGCAATCTTCCACGGCATCGTGCAGCAAAGCCGCGATTGCTTCCGTCTCGTTCGCGCCGTACTCCATCGCGATCGCCGTCACGCCGAGGAGATGACCGATGTAAGGAATCTGCGTCTTCTTGCGTAACTGCCCGCCATGAATGCGGGTCGCGTAGACGAGGGCTTCTTCAAATTTAGGAGAGAGCTTCATGAGGCGATCAAGGTAGCACACTCGATTCACTGAATAAGCTTGACGCGGAGAAAGGCAGCGAGTGAAATCGCAAGCCCGAAGATCTGCAAACGCACTCCGTCGCACTGGAGAGGCAACCTTGGAGTCAACCTGCCCTATGAACCAACTTTCAACTCGTAGTCGTCTGCCACGAATCGTGTTCCAGTTATTCCTTCTCGGAACCGGATTCACATCCTTCGCGGTCTACGCATCCGCTCCATTTACCTTCGAGAACACCGGCAGCCTCGCCACACCGCGCTACGAACATACCGCGACCATCCTGCAAACCGGGCAGGTACTTGTCGCAGGGGGCCAGGATCCTGGGCACAACTCTCTCGCCAGCACGGAACTTTACGATCAGGCGACCGGCACTTGGACATCGACCGGCAGTCTTCGCACCGCGCGCATGGGTCACACCGCGACCCTGCTGAAAAATGGCAAGATCCTGGTCGTTGGCGGACAGGACAGCAGCTTCAGCTCGCTTACGAGTGCTGAACTTTATGATCCGGGGACAGGAACCTGGAAGACGACCGGTCGCATGGCGGTCGGACGCGCATTTCACACTGCGACCTTGCTGGCCGACGGCAAGGTGCTGGTAGCCGGTGGACTTGGCGCTGGCGCTCTCTCGAGCGCCGAAATCTACGACCCAGCGACTGGAAGCTGGAGCACGACCGGAAACATGGCCGGTCATCGCGATGATCATACCGCGACACTGCTGCCGAGCGGGAGGGTGCTGGTCGCCGGTGGCTTTGACAGCAATTCCGCGGCGCTCGAGGGCGCAGAACTCTACGATCCCGCGAGCGGAATCTGGAGTATGACCGGCTCGCTCTCGACCGGACGCGGCAATCACACCGCGACCCTGTTGCCCAACGGAGAAGTTCTCGTCGCCGGGGGAGAGTCCGGCGGGGCTCTTGCGGAGGCGGAACTTTACGACCCAGCGAGCGAGACCTGGACGGTCACCGGCAGCCTCGCTACGCCCCGCCGCGATCACACCGCGACCTTGCTGCCCAACGGACAGGTCCTCATGGCTGGTGGTTTTAATGGAACCTCGGGCGAACTGGCGAGCGCGGAACTTTACGATCCGGCCAGCGGGACCTGGACCGCCACCAGCAGCCTTGTCAGCGGCCGCGAACTTCACACGGCGACATTGCTGCCCAACGGCAAGATGCTCGTCACGGGCGGTGTTCTCGCCGCCGGACCTCCGCTCGCGAGCGCGGAACTCTACGATCCGGCGAGAGGCTCTTGGGCGCCCACTGACAGCCTCGAAGCCAACAGCGCATTTCACACGGCGACGCTTTTGCCCAATGGCAAGGTCCTTGTCGCAGGCGGCGGCTTACTAGATAAACCGGAGCTCTACGATCCAGCTACCGGGACTTGGGCGGAGACCGGTCACCTCGGCGGGACGCGCCAGTCCCACACCGCGACGTTGCTGCCCAACGGCAAGGTCCTTGTCGCAGGCGGTTCTGGTACCGATGGTGGTAGCGGCTACCTGAATAGCGCCGCTCTGTATGACCCAGCCAGCGGAACTTGGACGCCCACCGGAAGCATGGCAAGCGCGCACTATGACCACACGGCGACGTTGCTCCCCGATGGTAAGGTCCTCGTTGCGGGCGGTTGGGACGGCACGGGCAATACTGATATTGCGGAACTTTATGATCCGGCCACCGGAACCTGGACTGTAACCGACAGCCTCGCTACCGCTCGCCGGGGTCACACCGCGACATTGCTGATCGATGGCAAAGTGCTGGTTGCAGGCGGACAGGGCAGTGGTACCCTTCATCTCACCAGCGCGGAGATCTACGATCCGACCAGCGAGACTTGGAGCTCTACTGGTAGTCTCGTCACCGGTCGCATTATTGCCACGGCGAACTTGCTGCCCAATGGTAAGGTGCTTGTCACAGGTGGTCAGGTGGACCCTGATTTTCTCGCGACCGCGGAACTCTACGACCCAGCCAGCGGGACTTGGACGCTCACCGGCAGGCTCAGTACCAACCGGGTGAACCACACCGCTACCTTGCTGCCAAACGGTAAGGTATTGGTCGCTGGAGGCCAGCCGAACAAAAGCGCGGAACTCTATGATCCGGCGAGCGGGACCTGGACGGCCACTGGCGGTCCGTTTTCACACAACGACGCTTCGGCAACGCTGCTACCCGATGGCCACGTGCTTGTCGCGGGTGGAATCAACAACGCGAGTGCTGATCTCTACGATGTCGGCCTCGGCTTCAACAATGACTGGCAGCCTGAGATCGACAGGGCACCTTTGACACTTAAATCCGGCAGCCGCCTTCGTATCATGGGCTCGCTTTTCCAAGGCATCTCGCAAGCTTCCGGTGGCAACACCCAGGATTCGTCAAGCAATTATCCCATCATGCAGTTACGCAGGCTGGACAACGAACAGGTAGCCTTTCTCCCGGTCGATCCTCAGCGGGGATGGTCTGACACCAGCTTTACCTCTCGACCGGTGAAAGATTTTCCGCCTGGGCCGGCTCAGGTTACCGTCCTCACCAACGGCATCCCAAGCGTCGCGAAAACGTTGGTCATCAGCGCGCGTCAGTAGCTGAACGACTGAATCGCCGTAGTCAGGTCGGGGCCGTTCACGAAGCCCGTCCGATGACTCGGATTCAGGGTGATGTGGATCGGGAAAACATTGAAGCCGCCCTGGAAATTTAGCCCGTCGATCGTCTCGACCAGGTTACCTGCGAGATCGTAAACCTGAATTGCACTGTCATTGTTGAGCTTTCCCTCCGCAAACTCCTGCGCAACCAGGAACAACTTGTTGATCGGGTCAAACTCGATGTCACCGCCGCTCGCGGTGGAGGTTTGCGGATCGGCGCCCGGAAGTAAGACGCTGAGGCCGCTGCCTATAAAATCATTCAAGTCGTAGAACTGCACCGCAGAGTCGAACGAAGTGTCGGTGCAAAGAATTCGATCTTCCGTATCCACCGCCACGCCATTGATGACTCCCAGGCCCAGACCATTCTCGACTTCGAATGAACCGGTCGCGAGATCGAGAAAGCCAATTAGAGGTGGCTCAATAAAAGGCGACGGCTTGTCATGCCCCAGGATGACCTGGTTCCCGACGGGATCAAATCCAATGATAGGTGGCGCCTCCGTGATGAAATTGAGGTCCGTAATCTCGAAGGCCGATCCAAAACTGTTGTTGCTAATGTCCGAAGTAAAAACGACCGGATTGACGCTTGTGCTGACGGAAAGGGCGTAAACCGCTACCTTCGGGCTGCCGTCGAGAGACGGCTTCACTTGGTTAACGATCTGCTTTGAGGTAATCGGCGGTGTCCAGCGTCCGTTCACCTTGTCGCCGGCCAGCGGATCGATGATGTGAAAGGTGCGCTGGATATTGAAAATGCCTTTGACGTGTTCGCGCTCGTAGAGCCCGATCGAACCCGCCGCCGTCCAGGCGATAAAATCATCCTGGGAGTTCGATTTGCTCACCACCCGGATGATCTTGCCAGTGGCCTGACTAAAGGTCTCGACCGCCGCGGTCACGGTGCCGTCGGGATTTCCGACTGCCTCGCAGAGTAACCCCTCGGTGCCGTTAGGGTCGACCTCGAATCCAAAAATATTGCCGCCGAATTTGCCGCGCACGATGATGTCGACCGGACCGGAGTCTGGATGCGCTCGAAATTGCGGAGCTTCGACCGCAGCGCCCCTCGAGGTTGTGCAGCAAAACAGACCGATCAGAATTGCCGGAAGAAGTTTCGTCGTTAGGCCGAAGGCCGAAAGAGGCAGGCAGGCTTTCATCCTGCGAGCCTCTGCCCGGCGCCACCCGGCTTGCAAGCAGCCAGCCGTAACGGAACCGTTACTCATGCCGGCCAGCTCTCTCGGTCGCCAGTCGCTACTCTTTCATGCCGAGCTGCGCAAACAGGAAGCTGAAGATGTCGGCCTGTTGTTTGATCCGCTCGCTCAAGGCCGTCCCGATGCCATGCCCGGCGCTGGTCGTGGTCCGGAGCAGGATCGGGTGATCCGATTTATTTGCGACCTGCAACTCGGCCGTCATCTTGCGCGAATGGTAGGGAGCCACCCGGCCGTCATTGGCTCCCGTCATCATGAGAATGGCCGGATATTTGGTCCCCTCGGTGACGTGATGATACGGCGAGTAGGCGTAAAGGGCCTTGAACTGATCCTCGTTTTTCACTGTGCCGAACTCGGTCACGTTGAAAGCTCCATTCGGCGCGAGCTCGACCCGCAACATGTCGTAAATGCCGACCGCGGAGACGACCGCCCGCATCAGATCGGGGTGCTGGGTAATAAGGGCGCCCATAAGGAGCCCGCCGTTGCTTCCGCCCATCAGCGCGAGCTTGTCCGGATTGGTGTATTTCTTCTCGATCAAATATTGCGCGGCGGCCGCGAAATCGTCGAAGACGTTCTGCTTCTTCGTCAGGTTGCCGGCCTTGTGCCATTGCTCGCCAAACTCGCCGCCGCCGCGGATGTTGGCTACGACATAGATGCCTCCGCGATCGAACCAAAGCCGCCGGGTGAAGTCGAACGTCGGCGACATGCTGATGCCGTAACCTCCGTAACCGTAGAGCAGGGTCGGATTGTTACCGTCGAGCTTCGTTCCCTTCTTGCGCATGATGTTGAGCGGGACCTTGGTGCCATCTTTCGAGCTCGCGAACTCGCGCGTCACCTCGATATCGGAAAATGAGACCGGCGACGTGCTGACGAGCGCAGTTTTCTTTGGCGCCGTCTGGCCCGGGGCGACCGCGAACCAGGCCGGCGGCTCGGTGTAACTCTGGTCGCGGAAGAGGAGCGTCCCGTCATCTTCCGCCGCCAGTTCCTGGACGTTGGAAATTTCCGGCACGGGAATCGTCGTGCCGTTGCCGCCGTCGAGCTCGAACCGGCGGAGCTGGGAAGGACCGCCCAACAAATCGACGACATAGAGTGCTTTGCCGGTCGGCTCGAGTTGCTGCACGACCGCATCGCTCGCGGGCACGATCTCCTTCGCCTTGCTCAGCTCGGGGGTGTCAAGCGGGAGGCGCAGGATTTTGCCGCGGGGAGCATCGGCGCGCGAAAGAAGGTAGAGCGCATCGTCCCGGCCGAGCCGGGCCAGCTTCACAGCCTCGCTGAACTGGGTGATCTGCTGCCATTTGCCATCCGGGCCTAACAAGTAATGCGCAAAATCGCCGCCGTCGCCATTCGCGACCGAGGCGAGGGCGTACTTGCCATCCGGCGATGATTCGAGCTGGATCTCGGCGATGCGCGGGAAGTCTTTCCCGATCTCATAGCGATCCTGGCTCTCCGGCGTTCCAAGCTTGTGGAAATAAACCTGCTGATAAAAGTTCAGGTCTTCCTCCGGCCGCTCTCCCTTGCGCGGGAAACGAGTGTAGTAAACGCCGCTGGCATCGCTATTCCAGGCCGCGCTCCCGCCCGCGGTCGGGTATTGCACGTGCGGAATCGTGTCGCCGATTTCCTTGGCGGTGCCGGCGTCGTAAAAGTGCAGGGTGCCATCTTCGCTCCCGCCGGTGGAAAGCGAGACGGCGACCTTTTTGCCGTCGAGGGAGGGCGCATACCAATCGATCGCGGTCGTGCCTTTGGGGTCGATCTGGTTCGGATCGACCAGCACCTTCTCCGATTTCAGATCGTCGGCGGAAGCGAGCCTAACGAGCATCGGCTGCTGCTTCGGCGGCTGGAATTTGATCGCGAACAAGACTCCCGGCCGCGGTCTAATGCTGGAATAGCTCGGCGAGGTCTTCGCATACCAGGCCGTGAGTTGCTGGGCGATTTTGTCGTGACCCGGAAGGCTGTCGAGATAAGCGCGGGTCCGTTTGTTCTCCGCATCCGACCAGGCCTTGACCGCGGCGGCGGCATCATCCTCCAGCCACTGATAATCATCCGCGACTTTGGTCCCGTGGTATTCGTTCGTGACCGGCTTTTTCTCGGCGACCGGCGCCGGGGGCAGATCGGCCGCGCGCAGACCGGAAAGAAAAAGGATCGAGAGACAGCAGGCGACAAGGAATTTGAAGTTCATAATCACGCTAAGAACCATCCGATCGGCCGGATGTGCAACCACGGACAACACCAAGCTCGATCCGCCGGTTTTCCCCTAAAGTCGAGTGGCGCGGGCCGAGGATTTGCAAAAGGATCAGCGCAACCAACTTCACCCGTCTCCAATTGGTAATTGACGGCGTATCTTCTTTCTGTCCGAATTGCGGCCTATGAAGATACGAAGCGCAGTGGTCGCGGTGGCATTGTGGTTCACGGCGACGGCGGTTTGTTTAGCCAGTCCGCAGATGGGAACCTGGAAGCTGAATGAGGCAAAGTCGAAGTTGCCGGCGGAGATGGGCAAGAACAGGACGGTCAGTTACACCGATGAGAAGGGTCAGGTAAAGGTAACGGTGGACGGCGTCGACAAGGATGGGAAACCGACGCACAGCGTCTGGCTCGGCCGGTTCGATGGCAAAACTTATCCGGTGAAAGGAAACCTTCCCTACGATGCCGTCTCCTACAAAGTGGTCGACGATCGGACGAACGACATTACCGCGATGAAGGGCGGGAAGATTTTCTGGAGCGGGCAAATCACGGTCGCGCCCGACGGCAAATCGCGCACCGTCACCATTCACGGGATGGACGCGAACGGGAAAAAGTTCCACACCAAGGCGGTTTACGACAAGGAGGAGTAGCCAAGGAACGCCTTTGGGGCCGACGAGCCTGCTCGGCGAAAAAGTTGCGCGGGTTCATTCCTGCGTCGCCCGCTCCAGTTGGGCGATCTTCGTCGTCAGCGCCCGAAAGCGCGGTGCTTCGCGCACGCTATCGTAAAGCTGATCGCTCTTGATCCACCAGAGGGCGGGGTCGCGGACCTCAAAGGCTTTGTCCAGCCAATCGAAAGTCTTCTCCGTTTCGCCCAGCCCCAGATAGACCGTCGCCACGTTCGAAGGCGAGACATAGCGTTTCGTCGACAGCTCTTGCAGTTCGCGCAGAATCTGCCCGGCTTCTGCACGATCACCCAGGAAAGCGTCGGTATAACCGACCGAAGCCCGATACCAAGGCAGATCATCGAGTATCGCAGCTTTCTGAAACTCCGCCCGGGCCTCCGCGCGATTTTTTTTCGCGACCGCGCACCAGCCAGCCACGTTATGAGCGAAGGCGCCGTTTGGATTCAACTCCAGGGTGCTGCGAATCTGCGTGGTTGCTTCATCGTAGCGACGGGCCAGGTAATAAAACCAGGCGAGATCCGTATTCAGCAAAGGATTGAGCGGATCCAATTCCAAAGCCTCCTTCTCGTTCGCCAGCGCCTCATCGAATCGGGCCTGGGTGGCGAAAGTCCATCCATATTGGTCATAGGCCAGGGCCAGGTTCGGATTCAGTTCGACGGCACGATCGAGTTCCTTTTCGCTGCCCTTGAGGTCGAGTGAAGTCTGGAGAGCTGTTCCCATCGAAAGATGGGCTTCGGCAAGTTCGGGATCGAGCGCGAGCGCTTTTCTCGCCAGTTCCATTTGTTTGGCCCACGCTTCTTTCCCCGGCATGGTCTGCCCTCCCGCCCAGCCGTAGATATCCGCCAGTCCGCAATAGGCGAGCGCGAACTTCGGATCCAATCGCAGCGCTTGTTCAAAGTCGCGGATGGCGTTTGTCCATCCCTCCTGGGTGAACTGGGCGAAATTATAGCGGCCACGCAGATAAAGGCGTTGCGCCTCCGGGCTCTCGGTCGGTCGCTTCGCCAAAGCGCGCGCTTCCTCAATTCCCATTTGGAGTTGCAACGCCTCGACGACCCGTTTTGCCACCGCGCTCTGAAAGGCAAGGATGTCTTTCATATCGCCATCGTAAGTTTCCGACCAGAGATGAAAACCATCGGCCACTTTGATGAGCTGGGCGGTCACCCGCAGCTTGTCGCCAGCTTTGCGCACACTGCCTTCCAGCACCGTCTGGACGCGCAGTTCCTGGCCGACCTTGCGAAAGATGTCCTCCTCATTCATGCCCTTGAAGGCGAAGGATGAACTGCGGCCGGGCACGCGCAGTTGTTTTACTTTCGTCAAGGCGTTGAGCAATTCTTCGGTCATGCCGTCGCTCAGATATTCGTCGCTCTTCTCCGCGCTCAGGTTCACGAAGGGCAGCACTGCGATGCTTTTTTCCGGGACTGCTGTGGCGGCATTCTGGTGAGGCGGGTTATTCGTCTTCGCCCTGGCACGCGAGTGCAGAATCGCGGGAGTGAAGATGAGGGCCGGAACCCCGAAGAAGATCAGAAATAGCAGAACCAACAGAATGATCCAAAAGGACCGACTTTTCGAAGGCCTGCTATCCCTCTGTTGCTTGCGCCCAACGAATCGGACAGGCGGCGCAGGGTTGCCGAATTCCTCGGTATAGAGATTGAAGACGTGTAAGCGGACGCCATGCTTCACCTCGCACTCGCCCAGATCGTGCAGACGCGGCTGCCACTGGCGATATTCGGCGAGGTCCTCCGCCACCCGTCGCGAAAGAAGGATGTGGCCGGCGTCGCCGCAATCCATCACCCGCTGGGCCAGGTTAATCCCGGCGCCGGCGACGTTTGTGCGCTCGTTCACGTCGCTCATTTCGCTCACGGGGCCGCTGTGAATCCCCATTCGCACCGGAATTTCCGGGTGCTTCCGAAGCGCCTCGGCGATCTCCAGCGCGCAGCGCGCCGGCTCTTCCGCGCTGTGGCGAAAGACCAGCGCCATCCCATCGCCGGTCGGCAGTCTGACGAGTTGTTCGTCGGTTGAATCGCGCACCTGCGCTGTCCCGAGCACGATTTTCGTCAGCTGGCCAAGGCGCTCCTTTTGTTCTTCGATCAGGAGCTTGGAGTAACCGACGATGTCGATGAAGAGGACATGCCCGATCTCCATCTGCGTCTCTTGCTCCTCAGCCACTGGGATTTGATCTTAGGCATTGGCGGCGGCAGACGGCTACATCATTCTTGCAGCGCGCGTTCCCGTTCGAGCAGCGTTGGGTGTGAGTAATAAAACCCGCTGTAGAGCGGATGCGGCGTCAGGTTGCTCAGGTTTTTCTCGGTGAGTTTGCGCAGTGCTTGGACCAGCGGTTGCGCGTCGCCCATGATGGCGCGGGCAAACGCATCCGCCTCGTACTCGAAACGGCGCGACCACATGCGAACCAGCGGTGAAAACCAAAAACTGATTGTCTCAACCAACAATGCAAAGAGGAGCATTGCCGGCACGAAGTTCGCAGCGACAAAACCCGCGTGATACTCGAACCCGAAGGCGCGATAAAACCACTGCTGACGCGCCAGCCAGGCGACCGCCGCGAAGCCTGTTAACACGCCGGCGATCGAAACACCGAGCAACTTCACGACGTGACGTTTTTTGTAATGCCCGATTTCGTGCGCAAGCACAGATTCCAGTTCCGGCTCGGTAAGCTGGGCTACGAGGGTGTCGGATAGGACAATTTTTCGAAAACTCCCGAACCCGGTGAAGAAGGCGTTGGAGTGACGCGACCGTTTACTGCCATCCATCACTTCAATGCTGCGGGTTGGAAATTCGGTGCGCTGCGCCAGGTCAAAGAGGTGTTCGCGTAACGAGCCCTGCGGCAGCGGCGTAAACTTGTTGAAGAGCGGCATGATCACCACAGGGGCGATGAGCAGCAAAAGCAATTGGAACGCGGTCACGGCCGCCGCTGCCCAAATCCACCAGCTTGGACCGGTCCACTCGATCAGCTTCAAGACCAGCCCAAGCAATGGAAAGCCGAATAACACTGCGAGCAGAAATCCTTTCAGACGATCGAGCATCCACGTCTTCCCGCTACTCGTGTTGAAGCCGAATCGGTCTTCGAGTTTGAACTGCGCGTACCATGCGAATGGCAAACTGACGATGCTCAATGAAACGCCCGTAGCGAAAAGAAAGCCGGACATTGGCAAAACGGACGTGCCGAAAGCTGCTGTGAATTTTCCAAACGCCGACGGCAAAACACCGGTAAATAACAGACCAGTGAGGAGCACGGCATCGAACAACGTGACGACCTCTCCAAACCGGGTCTTGGCAAGGGTGTAATCAACCGATCGGCGGTAGGTCGCCGCGTCGATCATTCCGCCAAAGGCGGGCGGCACATCCTTCGCGTGCGCGCACACATGACGTTGATTCAGGCGGCTCAGCCACAACTCGGCAATCGCGCGCGAGAGAATCAGAACCAAGACAATGATGGCAAACGGCGGCAAAGCGGCCTCCTTTCGAGGACCCAACTAAAGATCGACGCGAGGATAAATCCGAATGCGAGCAGAATGACGATGCTCCGCGTAATCCCGCGGTGCACCCCCTCCGGCCCGCCGAACTGCTGCGCGACAATGTCGATTCCTTGCAACAGCGCGAAGGCCGCCGCGACATAGGCCAGCGCCCATTGCACCAGCTTGCGCTGCTTCAAACGTTGGAAAAATTCATTCATCGGCCGGTATTTTTCTCTTGGAGGTGGAGCGCCTGGCGAACAACTCCGCGGGGGCCCATCCTTTCAAATTGCGATCTCGGAGCCTGGCCCCCTTCCGGAGTGATCTTAAAAAACCAAGCCGGGTCAAGGCAATCGGAATCCCAGTAGCATAACGAGCGCAACCAGCGGCACCGCCGGTCCCGGCGCTTCAATGTGGCGCATTTCGGCTAAATGCGTCATTACTTATCTCAATGTGGCGCATTTTCGTAACGGTGGGCACCTCAGTTGGGGCCGGCGAGAAATATACCGATGCCGCCCGCTAAAAAGCCGAGGTCCGCGGCGGCCTGCCCATCCGCCAGCTCCATTAGGTGGAAGACTCTATCAGCGAACGATTGGCCGAAGAGACCTCCGTCGAAACGCTGGCCGGCCGAATTCCTTCTTCCTTCTTCTTTCTCACTTCTTTCCGCCAGCCCGAGCGCTTTTGCCCAAGTCTTCCGGCGCATCGTCGGCGTCACGCCGACGGCGTTTCGGGGCGAGTTGTAATGACGGGGAGGTTAAAATAACAAGACTTATGCCCTCGCAGCTGCCGCCTATACTCTACAAATATTGCGATTCGAGAGGAATTGATGTTCTCCAATCACATCGCTTAAAAGTAACTCCCTTTGACGAATTTAACGATCCCTTCGAGATCGCGCCACGCATGCGACCTGACTTTCCTTACGAGGACGCTAAGGCTGCGGTGACTGATCCGGAAATGATCCGCAGGTTGTACGAGACGACTGAGCTGCTCCCGCCATATCAGGATTTCGAGCGCTTTTCCGCGTTGATTCGTAGCCAGGCAGACGACCTCGCAGCGCGTAACGTCGCGAACTACGCCAACGATGCCGCGCACTTCAGAGAAACGCACTTGGCGATGGTTAGCCCTGAGTTCGGGCTGATCTGCCTGTCAGCTCGATTCGACGATATTCTGATGTGGGCGCACTACACCCGCGGACATACTGGTTTCGCGATCGGATTTAGGACCTCGCACGATTTTTTCACGAAAGGTCCTCCGACATACGAGGTCGAGTATGGAAACGAAAGAGTTCTTGTGGGGCATTATCACGACCATCGAGATCGCGATCGGGAGGTAATTAAGGAGCTAATAAGTCGAAAGAGTTCGCACTGGAGCTATGAACGCGAATGGCGCCAACTTCGAACGCTGCGGGAATGTGAATCCGTTCCTGACAGTCAGAGAGGCGGGAAGTTCCTGCATTATGCACCTATTGTGCCTGAAGCGATTTGCGAAGTAATTACCGGATGCCGATCCGACGGCACCGCGCTCAACAAAATCCTGGACACGCCAGTCTTCCGTCACGTCAAAAGAATTCGTGCTCGAATACACGAAACTGATTTCGCGCTCACCTTCGACGCCGAATCGTGATCAGTGATCCTGCAGCCTGGCATCCAAATGGCGAACCAACGCAGGCGACAGGCGGTGTGGATACGCCAGCAGGAACATAATCGCGAAATCCGAGTCATCTCTGAGCATCTGAGGCAACGACTGACGACGATCCTCTGACGCTTTATCCACCATCACCTTCCAACTCTGCGTAGTCTCCGGATGTCTCACCGCTTCGTGTCCTTTCGGACTTTTCCATAAAAACCCATCGATCGCGGGTTCTGGCTGGAATGAAAGCATGTCGAGCCGTGAAATCTGTCGCCAAAGGCGCTCTAGGATCATGCGCTGATTTCTCCGAGCGAGAAATTCCATCAACGCTTCAAGAGACCACGTGCCCGGTGCGCGTCGATTCGGTTTCTTGGTCGAATCGCTGCTGAAAAGTTTTGCTAGGACGTCGTCGGCGGATGCCAATGGAGGAGGAAAACTTTCGTCTTCGGAACGCATATTGTTTCGCTCACAGAGGGTTGAGATTACGGATTCTATGGCTGGAGCATTGACTGCCATCTGCTGCTTCTCGGCAAACCATTGAATAGCCAGCAGGTGCGGAACGGCGCTCTCGCCCCATTGGAAGCTGCGGAACACACCTGGCAGCAGTTGGAAATGCTCCTTTTAAAGAATCGTCTGTTCGCTTTGTGCTGGCTCCGGTCTTAGCGGGCTCGAAGCGTCTGGCTAAGACGACGGCCGAAGAGCAGGACGAGAAGCCCCCCACAGGCCGCGATTGCTGCGTGCATCGCCCAAAACTGAGCCGGGGTCATCTTTTCGTAGAAGCCGCCAATCCAGCCGATGATGTTATTCGCAATGAAGAGGCTCATAAAGGCCAGCCCCATCATGGTCGCGTTCATTTTGGCCGGCGCCGCGCGCGAAACCAAGGCGAGAAGCGTTGGCCAGTAGTAAAGGAAGGAAACACCCAACCCAGCGCTGTAGAGAAATGGCCAGATTGGATGAACCGGCCCGGGACCGGAAAGGAAGATCGCGGCGACCAGGATCAGGTTGCTCGCCGCGGCCAGCACGGCTCCGGTACCGATCCTGGCCAATTCGTTAGGCTCCGCGACTGCGTGTGGCCTGTTTTCGCCAGATCCAGAAAAGCAGCGGCACGCTCGCGATGCTGAAGACAGAATTGATCGCTTGGAACCCGGGCACCGGGATGCGGAAGCTGCCCAGGTTCAGCGCGACATGCTGTTGGATCCAGATCGAACTGACGTTGAAGATCTCACCGTAAGCGATCGACTCGAAGACCGAGATGATCATCACGGCGATGAGCGCATAAACAATTCGCCACTCGACCGCCGTCAGTCGGGTCCCCTCAAACTTACGCCGCTCGACCCGAGCCGGCAGATAGGAGTATCCATAGAGATAAGTCGCAAGGCCGAGAAGCATGAAGATCGCCGCGACGCCGAAGCCGTAGTGCCAGCCAAAAACCTGCGCGAGCAAGCCGCAGAGCAAAGGTCCCGTGACCGCGCCGGTATTAATGCCGGTGCTGAAGATAACAAAACCGCGGGTCCGCCGCGCTTCATCATCTGGCGGATAAAGGGCGCCGACCTGCGCCGAAATGTTGCCCTTCAAAAAACCGGAGCCGATCACGAGGAGCAGCAGGGCGAGGAGAAAGGACTCCGCAAAGGTCATGGCGATATGACCGGCGCTCATCGAGAGGGCGCCGATGACGACTGCATTGCGCTGTCCGATCCAGCGATCGGCGATCAGCCCGCCGAGCAGGGGCGTGAAGTAAACGAAACCGGAGTAGAGACCGAAGATCTGCGACGCCAGCGCCTGGGTCGAGAGCGGGCCGACGATCGATTCCACTGCGGCGCGGAAGCCGACAAACCCGCCGATGTGCTCGACCTGGCCCGGGAGCAGCAACTGGTTGACCATGTAAAGGACGACCAGCGCCGTCATTCCATAGTAGGAAAATCTTTCCCATGCTTCGGTGAACGCGAGGAAGAAGAGCCCCCTGGGATGGCCGAGGAAGGTCTCGCCTCGAGCAGCGGCGGGGATGAATATTTCGGCGCCTGCAGTCAAGATATCGTGCTTGGCATCCATTTGCGCGGCACACCCTACCAGAGATCGAGCCGGGCCAGTTACTGCTATTTTAGCGGCCGCGCCCCACCTTGGAGGGCCCGCCGCCTCTCATCGCTCCTGCACCCGTTGCACCATCGTGACCGCCGCGATCAAGACGAGCCCCGCCACGACCTGATGGGGGCGGAGGGCGGCGTGGAAAACTCCCCAGGTGATGCAGACGGCGGCGAGCGTTTGCATCATCTCGAAATAACCGGCGGTTGAAGCCTTCGTTAGGCGAAGACCTTCAAAGTAGATTAAAAGCGGAATGCCGCCCGAGATGCTGGCGAGCAAAATAAGCGCGCCGATCGCTTGCCCGGGATGCATCTGGGCCGCGCTCGGCCAGAGTTCGGCGGCTTGCATCAGACCGCTCGCGAGCAGAATGACCGACATGCAAATTAATCCAACCACGATGCGCAAACTCGCCGCCAACTGGAGCGACATTCCGGTCATCACGCCGCGTCCTGCGACGGTCGAGAGGCCCCAGAAGAGCGCGCAGATGAGGGCGTAGCCGGTGCCAATGTTCACCCCGGCCCGGGCAAACGAAACGCCGATCAAAGTCGGATGTTCCGCCGAAAGAAAAATTCCCGCCACGATCGCGATCGGCGCGTAGAGAAAAAAACGCGGCGCGAGCCGATCGCGGAAAAGAAGGCAGGCGGCGACGGTCGAAAACATCGGCTGAATGTTGAGGATGACGTTGACCACGGTCGGATTGCCGGTCTTGAGCGCGAGAGTGAAAAAAATCGTGCCCACAGCCGAGCCAGCAAAGCCGGAGAAGATGAGGTAGCCCCAGGTGCGGGCATCGATCTTGGGGATTTCGCTCAGCCTAACGATGAGAAGCGGGAGGAACATGAGCAGGATCAGCACATGCTCCCAAAAAACGATGACGCGGGCATCGAAGAGATCGTTGAGCGGGATGCGCCAGGCGCTTTCCGTCCCCCAGAGCGCAGCCCCGAGCGCCACCAGCCAGGGGCCATGGCTTTTCCGCTGCGGCCTCGCCTGCGTCATGCCCGAAGGGTGTATCGTCCAGGGGAAGATGCGTCAACGATTGGTAGGCCCCGGGCACTTCCCTGGATTCATGACCGCATGAAGTCGCGCTGGACAGAATTGTTTGACCAGGCGGAGCACTTTTTGCCTGGATACCTCGCGGCGACGGCTGGACTCTCGCACGAAAACAAAGGAATCCGCCGGAGCGAACTCTTCTTTTTTTACGCGCTGGTCGCGCCGAAAAATCCGCCGCGAATTGTCGAGTCCGGTCGGGCCCGGGCTCAGAGCACCCTTGTTTTGTCGCGACTTTTTGCGCAAAGCGCGATCGTCAGCCTGGAATCGGATGTCGCTTCCCCAGATGTCGCGGTCGCGGCGGAGCGGTTGCGCGGATGCGAGAACGTCGATTGTCGCTTCGGCGATTCGGTTCTTCTCCTTCCCGAAATCGTCGGGCCCGGCGACGTTGTCCTGATCGATGGACCGAAAGATTTCCGCGCCCTCAAACTCGCCCTCCGTCTCCTTGACCGGGGAAAGGCCTCGGCCGTCTTCGTGCACGATCTCTGGCTGGGCTCGCCCGCCCGCGGATTTGTCGATCGTCATCTCCCCTCCGCGCTCCTGAGCGACGAGCCCCAATGGGTCCAACGCTACGCGGGCCTCGACTCCCGCAAGCCAGCCCCGCCGGCCGCCACTCCAGAGACGCTCCGCGCTTACGGCGCGACCCTCGGTTGCCTGGAGGCGGGAATGGAAAATTATCGCAGCCGGCTTTGGCAATGCAGCGCTGCGCAAGGAGCTGAGCGCGTGCGCGCGACCGCCCGCAAACTTTTTCGCCGGCCGCCATCCGTGCGGCCGAAAGATTTCGAGCCGTGCTCGTGAACAGGAGATTCCGCGGGCAGAGATCTGAACGAGCGGCCGGGCGCGGCGTCGAATACTCTATGAAGAAAAATCATTATCTGCTTGTTCCCTTCGCCCTGATGGCCCTGGTCCTTCCCAGTTCGGTACTTGGCGCTCCGAGTGAAGCTGAACTCTTGCGCCAGGCCAAAATCAGCAAAACGCAGGCCGAGAAGATCGCGCTGGAAAAAGTTCCAAACGGAAAGATCGAAAGCGCAGAAATCGAGAACGAGCACAACGCGCTCGTTTGGTCGTTCGACATCGCAAATCCGGGGACGAAGAACATCACGGAAGTGCTGGTGAACGCGAAGACCGGCAAGATCGTCGATGTCAGCACCGAAAACACGACCGATCAGGCAAAAGAACGGGCGGCGGACAAGGCTGCCGGCAATCATTGAGGCGGCAGACGCAGTCGCATCTTTGCCCTGCGCGCGCGGCGGGATGTGCTAGGAATGCGGATGCGTTGGAACCTCATCTGTGGAACCCTGACCTGCACCTGCGCTTTGCTAAGTGCGACCGGGGCGAGCAACGACTCTTATCGGTTTATCCGTGAAATTCCAATCGGTGGCGAAGGCGGCTGGGATATTCTGACCGTCGATTCGCCCGCCCACCGGCTCTACCTTTCGCACTCGACCAAGGTGGCCGTAGTGGATTTGGCCAGGGACGCGGTCGCGGGCGAAATCACAGATACGCCAGGTGTGCATGGTTTTGTGGCAGTGCCAGAACTGGGGCGCGGCTTTTCCAGCAACGGCAAGGAATCGAGGTCGAGCGTGGTCGATCTGAAAACGCTCAACACGATTTCGAAAATCGAGACCGGCGAAAACCCGGATGCTCTCGTCTACGAGCCGCGGAACAAGGAGATTTACATTTTCAATCACAAGGGAGATTCAGCGACCGTGATCAACGCCCCGAGCGCCGAAGTCGTCCACACGATCCCGCTCGGGGGAAGTCCGGAATTCGCGGCGGTCGATCGCGCGGCGGGCCGGGTTTACTGCAACCTCGAAGACAAGAGTGAGGTCGCGGCGATCGACGTCACCAAACACGAAGTCGTCGCGCGCTGGCCGCTCGCACCCGGGGAAGAACCGACCGGGATCGCGTTCGATCCGGCGCATCACCGCCTCTTTGCGGCGTGTCACAACAAGCTGCTGGTCATGCTCGACAGCGACACGGGCAAGGTGGTGGCGACGGTACCGATCGGCGAGCATGTCGATGGCTGCGCCTTCGATGAGGCGACGCAGTTGGTCTTCGCTTCCTGCGGCGAAGGGGTGACGACGATCGCGAAAGAGGAAACGCCCGACAAGCTGACGGTGGTGCAAACCCTGAAGACGGAGCGGGGCGCGCGCACGATCGCGCTCGACCCGGTTTCGCACCGGATTTACCTGCCGACGGCGAAGTTCGGGCCAAATCCGACGCCGGGCCCGGGCGCGCCCCATTGGCCGGCCATCATTCCCAATTCGATGAAGCTGCTGATCTACGGGCCGGGTGCGTAAATCTCGCCTCACGACTGCATTGGCCGCGGTGGCCGGCTGCTGGTTGTCGTGCCTGGCGCCCGCGCGCGGACAGGGTGGGCCGCCCATGATCACGGACGATCCCGGGACGCCGGGCAACGGCCGTTGGGAAGACAACCTCGCGATCATCTTCTCCCATACCCCTAACGAATGGGCACTCGATGCTCCGGGGATCGATCTGAACTACGGCTGGGGCGATCACATTCAGCTCACCCTCCAGACCTCCGCTGCCCTCCTGAAACGAACCGATCACGGCCTCATTGGCGGCTTGGGCGGGACGGAGGCGGCGGTCAAATGGCGCTTTCTCGATGAGGCGACGAGCGGGATCGATCTGTCGATGTTCCCGCGCATTCTCTTTCACGTCGTGCACTCATCGGTCCGGCGCGGCCTGGCCGAGGAGGGAACACGTTTTCAGATTCCATTTGAGATATCGAAAAAGGTCGGCCGCTTCGATGTCGGCGCGGAATTTGGACCGCTCATCAGCTCCGTCGGCCGCGGCGAGCTGATCTACGGCGTGATCGCGGGAATGGAACTTACGAAGAGCACTTCAATCATGGCGGAGGTGCACGCGACCTCACGCATGGATCTGAGCCGCGATGTCGTCGCGCTGAATTTCGGCTGCCGTCACGTCGTGAACGAGCACGCGATTTGGATCGGTTCGTTAGGCCACGAAGTTCATTCGGGCGATAATCAGCCCCTTGCGCTGCTCGGCTACTGCGGCATCCAGCTTCTCTACTGAGGGCAGGGGTGACGCGGGCGAGGAGGAATTCCAACTTTGAAAACCAAGACATGAACAAACAAGCATCGGAAGCAGTCGCAAAGGTTCCGCAGGTCACGCTCCTTTTCTGGATCATCAAGATCCTCGCCACCACCCTGGGCGAAACCGGCGGCGACGCCGTCACCATGTCGTGGCTGGGCGAGACGACTCCCGGCGCCACGGGCACCGGCTATCTCATCGGCACTGCCATCTTCGGCGTCATTTTTGTCATCGCCGTCTTCGTCCAGATCATGGCGAAAAAATTTCACCCGTTTCTCTACTGGCTGACGATCGTGGCAACGACAACGGTCGGGACGACGCTGGCCGATTATTGCACGCGATCGGTCGGCATCGGCTACACCGGCGGCTCGGCTATTCTGCTCGCCTGCGTAATCGCGTCGCTCTTGATCTGGCGCTGGTCGACCGGGAGCATCTCGATCGAGACCGTCAATACGCCTAAGGTCGAAGTCTTCTATTGGGTCACGATCATGTTTTCGCAGACGTTAGGCACGGCGCTTGGCGATTGGGTCGCGGATACCAATCAAATGGGCTACGTCGGGGCGGCTGCGATTTTTGGCGGGTTACTTGCCGTGACTGCGCTCCTCTATTACTTCACCAGCCTTTCGCACGCGCTCTTGTTCTGGGCAGCGTTCGTCCTGACCCGGCCGCTCGGAGCGGTCGTCGGCGATTTTCTGGACAAGCCGATCGCGAAAGGAGGCCTGGCCCTCAGTCGTTACACCGCCTCTCTGGCGCTCCTGGTCGTGATCGTGGCGCTCATCCTGTTCGTCCCACAGAGGCCGGCTTCGAAAGCGCATTGAGCGCGCCCGTACTGCTGATTGGTCGCGAGCCGGGGTCGGTCCCCCGGCTACAAGAGCGAGCGGAGCGCGGCCCGCATCGCCGGGAGCGGCGCGGCCCGATCGAACCAGAGTTCGAAAGCCAGCGCCCCTTGCTGGAGCAACATCGTCAGGCCATCAGCGGCCCGTGCGCCCGCCTCTTGCGCGGCGGAAAGCAGCGGGGTCGTGGTTGCCTTATAAACGAGGTCGTAAATCATGAGGTGCGGCGCCAGAAGCGAATGCGGCAAGGCCAAAGGATCGGTGCGTTTCAGCCCGAGCGTGGTCGCATTGACGACGAGATCGGTGCGCGCGAGTTGAGTGCGCAACGCCGCCTCCTCCCACGGCACCGCCTCAAGCCGCGCCTCCGGCCCGAGAACGCGCGGACCGCTGAAGTAGCCGGCCAGCTCCCGCGCCAAGGCCTGCGCTTTGTTCAGGGTGCGATTCACGAGCACCAGCCGCTCGCACTTTTCAAAGGCGCATTGGTAGGCCACCGCCCGTCCCGCTCCCCCACCGGCCCCAAGCAGCAGGACCCGCAGATCGCGCAGATCGACCGAGAAGACTTCACGCACCGCCCGTTCAAAGCCGGGCGCATCGGTGTTCCAGCCTGACGATTTGCCGTCGCGGAAGACGATCGTGTTAATCGCGCCGATCATTTGCGCCCGTTCCTCCACCTCATCGACCAGGGCGACGGCGGGGATCTTGTGCGGCACGGTCAGATTAAGCCCAATAAAATTGTGCCGGCGAAATAACTCCAATGCTTCCGCCAGCTCGTCAGGCGCAATCCGGAAGGCCGCAAAGTGCATTTCGAGTCCGCTTTTTTCCAGGGCGGCGTTTTGCATCGACGGAGAAAGGGAGTGGGTTACCGGATCACCGACCACGCCGAGGCGGATGGGAGGCGCGACCTGGCCGGCGGTCGTTTCCCAGCGGTTGAGTTCTTTCAGATCGTAAACCGACTTCATTTGCGAACGTGGATCGGATGACAAACGGCTTTCATCCACCAGATCGTCGCAGAGCATGCGAGGTGCGGAAAGTGCGCAATCCATAGTGAATGATTTTCTCGGCGAATCTGATTGAATGGAGATAGGAAAAAGTCGTACGACATCCGGCCGCAACGTCGGGTGAGTTTACGGTTTCGACCGCTTGGAACTTTACATGTCCTTTTGGAAATTATTGTAAGTTGTTGTTCCGCAAACGCCTGCCGAAACATGCGACTGGGCGGCACATGTGATGCTGACAAAACCGTTTTAACCCAACCGATAGCAACCCAGAAAGGCCCAATATGAAAAAGTTCGTCGCGCTTCTCCTAGTCCTGAGCGCCTGCGCCGCTGACGCGGCCGTCATGCCCATCAACAACCCCGGCGCTCTCACGATCGACGGAACCATCGACTGGGGCCCGCTCGGGCCTCCTTTCACCCAAATCAACAACCCATTCACGATCGGCGTGGATGGATGTAACCTGAGTGCAGTTGTTTCACAGGCAGGCCAAAGCTCGTTCGAGCGCCGGGACCAAGGCAACGGTTGGGGTGGAAACTTTGGCCCGGGCGAAGAATTGCTTTGGACCGCGGGCGCCAACGGCCCCATGACCCTGGCGTTTAATTCGACGATCAGCGGAATCGGCTTCCAAATTCAGGCGGACTTTTTCGGTGCATTTACCGCCACGCTGGAAGCTTTCGACAGCTCAAACATGTCGCTGGGCTCATTCATGTTTAACGGAAACTCGACCTCCGACGGAGATGACTCCGCCATTTTCATCGGTGTCCTGAGCGATATGTCCGACATTGCCAGTCTCAGCATTGATGTGAGCGACATTAATGGCCAGTCTGACTTTGCCATTAACGGGCCGCTTATCCAATGCGGTGCCGGGAGCGTTCCAGAGGGCGGCGCTACGCTGCTTCTTCTGGCGCTGGGCGGTGCGGCGATCTTTGCTCTGCGCAGGAGCATTCGAATGGCCTAGTCGGAATCCTCTTTCAATACCGCGAGTCTCTCAACGCGCCGCCGGTCTTTGGCCGGCGGCGCGATTGTTTTTGCTGGAAGCTGTCCGAAAAATCGTAACACAGCGGTCCCAGGTGTCAGGTCTTGCGGGCGTCGCGCCCGCAGGTTGATATTTGGACGGGCGGGACGCCCCGCGCGACGAGACAGCCGGGACGGCTGTGTTACGGCGACGGCACTTTCCGGACAGCTTCTACAGCTTCGGACCGGTTGGCCCACGTCACTCTCTCTGCTACCATCCGGCTTTGCCCATGATCACGCCGGCTTCGAACCAGACCGCCCCTTCCGATTTCATCCGCGAGATCGTCGCGGAAGATCTACGGAGCGGAAAGCGCCGCCAGATTCACACCCGGTTCCCTCCGGAGCCTAACGGATACCTGCACATCGGGCATACAAAGGCGATCTGCCTTAATTTCGGGATCGCGCACGAATTCGGCGGCCGCTGCAACGTGCGGATGGACGACACCAATCCCGCGAAGGAGGAAGTCGAGTTCGTCAATTCCATCATGGCCGATGTCGGCTGGCTCATTGCCGGCTGGGCCGATCAAAATCTTCAGCTCAAAGACGACGGCGAGCCCTTTTTCGCCTCGGATTATTTCGATCAAATCTACGAGTTTGCCCAGGAGTTGGTGCGCAAAGGAAAGGCCTACGTCTGCGACATGACGCCGGAAGAGACCGACGAATATCGCCGGCTCGGCAAGGACGGCCCTTTTCGGAACCGCTCCGTGGAAGAAAATCTCGATCTGCTCGAGAGGATGAAAGGAGGCGAGTTTCCGGATGGCGACCGCACCCTGCGCGCCAGGATCGACATGCAGGCGCCTAACGTTTGGCTGCGCGATCCCGTCCTCTATCGCATCCGGCATGCCGCTCATCATCACACCGGCGACAGGTGGTGCATTTATCCGCTCTACGATTTCGCGCATGGGCTGAGCGATTACCTGGAAGGGATCACCCATTCGCTGTGCACCCTGGAGTTCGAAGTTCATCGCCCGCTCTACGACTGGATCTTGGAGTCGCTCGATCTCCCGCGGCCGCTCCCGCGCCAGTACGAATTCGCCCGCCTCAATCTCACCTACACCGTGATGAGCAAGCGCAAGCTCAAGCAGCTCGTCGAGGAAGGGTTCGTGAATGGCTGGGACGACCCGCGCCTGCCGACCATCTCCGGGATGCGGCGCCGCGGCGTGACCGCGAGCATTCTGCGCGATTTCGCCTACCGAATCGGGATCACAAAATATCCGTCGCTCACCGAAGTGGACGCGCTCGAATACGCGATGCGGGACGAGTTCAACAAAACCGCGGTCCGCCGCCTCGCCGTGTTGCATCCGCTCAAGGTCGTCATCAGCAATTATCCCGACGGAAAAACCGAGGAGCTCGAGGCGGGCAACAACCCGGAAGATCCGGAGGCGGGAAAGCGTCAGCTGCCCTTCAGCCGCGAGCTTTACATCGAGCGCGGCGACTTCATGGAGACACCACCGCCAAAATATTTCCGGCTTCGGCCGGGCGGGGAAGTGCGTCTGAAATACGCCTACATCATCAGGTGCGACGAAGTCATCAGGAACTCGACCGGGGAAGTCGTCGAATTACGCTGCACCGCTGATCTGGAAAGTAAATCGGGCGGCGCGACCTCCAATCGCAAGATCAAGGGGACAATCCACTGGGTCAGCGCCCAGCACGCGTTCGAGGCCGAGGTCCGGCTCTACGATCGGCTCTTCACCGTCCCGGAGCCGGATGCGGCGGGCGACTTCAAATCGTTCATCAATCCGCACTCCCTCGAGGTCGTGACCGCGAAATGCGAGCCGTCGTTAGGCGAAGCGAAGCCGGAGCTGCGCTACCAGTTCGAGCGCCTGGCTTATTTCGCGCTCGATCCCGATTCGCGGCCGGGCAAGCTGGTTTTCAATCGCACGATCACGCTGCGCGATACGTGGGCGAAGGAAGCGAAGAAGCGCTGAGATCGCGCGACTTGCGGCTGCCCCACCTCTGAACTTCGCCCACTGCAGTTGTCGCGCCGCTTTTTCTATCGTTAGGCTGCTCGGTTTCGCGGCGGAATCCCTCGACTCCGCTGCGCTCCGCTCGGGATGACAAATCCCCTGGACATCGTATACGTTCAGGCGAACGTGCCTCATGTCTGGTCCGATCCACGGCCGCGGCGCTTCCCACAATCCGGCCAATCGCTTCGAGGTGCTCCATCTCGAACCCGACCCCGAGGACGAGAACGATCCGGAGCGGCCGGCCCGGCGCACCCTTTACCTGCGCGATTTCACCCGCACCATTATCGCGCATAACGACAGTCCGGATGTCGGCTTCGAAACCAGCGTCAATCCCTATCGAGGCTGCGAGCATGGCTGCATTTATTGCTACGCGAGGCCGACCCATGAATTCCTCGGCTTTTCCGCCGGACTCGATTTCGAGAGCCGCATTATGGTGAAGGAAAACGCGCCGGAGTTGCTGGCCGCCGAACTCTCGCGACCGCGCTGGAAACCGCAGACGCTCGTCATGAGTGGAGTAACCGATCCCTACCAGCCGGTCGAACGCCGTTTGCAGATTACGAGAAAATGTCTCGAAGTGCTGGCGCGGTTTCGCAACCCGGTTGGGATCATCACGAAAAACCAGCTCGTCACCCGCGACCTCGATTTGTTAGGCGAACTGGCGGCGCACCGCGCCGCGGCCGTCAATATTTCGATCACCTCGCTCGATCCGAAACTGCAACGGGTGCTCGAGCCGCGCACGTCCACGCCGCGCGCGCGCCTGGAAGCGATCCGGCAACTGCGGGCGGCAGCGATACCGGTCGGCGTGATGACGGCGCCGATCATTCCCGGCCTGACCGACCATGAAGTGCCGGGAATCATCGCCGCCGCGGCCGAGGCGGGGGCGCAGTTTGCGGGTTATACGGTCGTTAGGTTGCCGTATGCGGTCGCGCCGCTCTTCGAGCGCTGGCTGGAGGAACACTTTCCTGATCGCAAAGAGAAGGTCCTCGGCCGGATTCGACATCTGCGCGGCGGCGAGCGGCTGAACGATCCAGGCTTCAAAACCCGCATGCGCGGCGAAGGAATTTTCGCCGAGCAGATTCGCGACCTTTTCACGCTCGCCTGCAAGCGGGAGGGCATCGGCGAACGGCCGAAACTCTCGACCGCAAGTTTTCGCCGGCCTAACGAACAGCTGGCGTTGCTTTAATCGACCGCCGGGGGGAAATGAGTAGATCTGGCACGTCCTGTTCAGGCGAGCCGCAGATTGCTCTCGGAATCGGGTGGCACGCCTTGCTTTTACAGCCTCCGCGTCCTGCTCGCGATCTTTTTCACTCGCCGGCCCTTGCCCGTGGCGACGGGGCGATGGGATGACAAACTGCACGTGGGAGTTATTTGCCAGCCCCGGCTTTGCAGTTGTTTTCTGGCGGTGCCTAACGGACTTTGCCGGCATGAGCGATCACGTTTACAAAATGCTGGAGTTGGTCGGTTCCTCGCCGAGTGGGATCGAGGATGCGGTCCAGAATGCCCTCGCCCGCGCGAGCAAGACGGTCCGCAACATGCGGTGGTTCAAGGTCACCGAAACTCGCGGTTACATCGAGGAAAACAAGATCAACCACTGGCAGGTGACGGTGAAGATCGGCTTCACCCTCGAGGGCTAGGCAGTTAGTAGGGCGAGACTCTGTCGAGCCTGAGATTGCTCGGCTGCACGAGTGACGTCTTCCGTCCGGCTCGACGGAGTCTCGCCCCACCAGGTTTGCTAAAACCGGGTTCGCCCTCGCCGTTCGGTACGGCTACTCGTCGCTTTGCACGATCTGATAGAGCTTAGTCGCGCCGTAGACGAGGATGGCGGGCTTAAGCGCCATGAGGAGCAGCCTAACGAACACGCCGAAAATCCGGAAGACCGGCAGCCGATCGATGATGAACCCGGCCGCCACCCCGTAAAGCACCGCTTTGCTCGGGTTTGCGCGGACGTAATCCTCCGTCTGCGTCATGATCTCGTTCCACTGGTCCATTGTGTATTGGATTCCTCGTTCCGCCAGATCTCCGGAAGCGCCGGTCATTTGTTCGCTGTCCATATAAATGTTGTTCGGATGATGACACGTATTTGCGCGTCAGGAAATTAGTTAACGCAAGATCATCCAGAGGGAGCGGGCGCCTGCGCCGCGGGGAAAATCCGGCAACGGCACCGCGGGCAGGAAGCGGCCGCCGCGGCGAGTCGCCTTCAGACAAAAGCGGCCCATCGCTTCGAGAGCGCGCTCATCGAGTCGAGTGCAATTGGTCGAAAGCAGGATTTTCGCATCGCGTTCCGCCACTTCCAGCGCGGCCAGGAGCAAGTTCTCGAAGTCACGCTCGACTTGCCAGGAACGGCCGGTGCGCGAGCGGGAAAAAGTCGGCGGATCGAGAATGATGGCATCGAAGCGTTCGCCCCGGCGCGCGAGCCGCGGCAGCACCGCGACGACATCGTCGGCCAGAAAGTGATGGCGGTCGGTCGCCAGCTTGTTGAGCATGAAATTGTCGCGTCCGCGTTCGAGGGACTTGCGAGAAAGATCGACGCTCACCGTCTCGGCGCCGGCCAGAGCCGCCATGACTGAAAAGGAGCAGGTGTAGGCGAAACAATTGAGCAACCGGCGCGGCGACGCCTGCCAGACGAAGCGCCGGTTCTCGCGCTGGTCGATGAAAAGCCCCGCGGAATAACCGGCCCCGAAATCGAGCCCGAAACAAACGCCGCGCTCGAGCACGGTGCGCGAGAGGGGCGCGCTCACCTCGCCCGAGATGAGCTGCGGCGGGTTGCGCTCGGCGTTTTGTTTCGGGAGGTAACGCCCGAAGACGCGCTCGAATTTCTGATTTCCGAGCAGGGCCCATTCATCCAGCGCCCGCAGGATTTCTTCCCGCGCGTTTTCCGTTTTGTAGGAGACGATGACGTCGGGGCCATAGCGCTCGACCCAGCCGTCGAGTCTCGTGCAGAGCCGGTAGGCTTCGGTTTTTTCGGCGGCAAAATCGCGTACCAATCCGAAATCGATCCAGTCTTTCATGCGGTTCTCCGCCATCGTCTTGCCGCCGGGACGACGCGAGCTAGAATCTCAGCGGCCATAGGTTGGATGCCGATATTTCGGGCGATTTCTATTGAAAAAGCAACAGATCACGGTGCGCGTCCCTGCCACCACTTCGAATCTCGGCCCTGGTTTCGATTGTCTCGGCATCGCCTTACAGATTTACAACTTCATCACGATCGCGCATGCGAGCGCGCCCGGCGGCAAGGGGATGGCGCGGCAGGCGGCGCGCCAGTTTTTCGACGCCGTAGGCTGCGAACCTTTTCCTTTTTCCTGCACGATCGTGGGGGAAGTCCCCCCCTCGCGCGGGCTTGGGAGCAGCGTGACGGTGCGGCTCGGAGTCCTTCATGCTCTGAATGCGATGCTCGATCGTCCGCTCAAGCGGAGCCAGATCTTCGGCCTCTGCGCCGAGCTCGAAGGTCATCCGGACAACGCCGCTCCGGCCGAATTTGGCGGCTTCGTCGTCGCGCGCCACAATCGGCATCAGCGCTTCCCGGTCGATCCGCGGCTCCGTTTCGTGCTTCTCATCCCCTCCTTCGAGGTCCGGACGAACGAGGCGCGCCGGGTTTTGCCTAACGAGATCAGCCGCCTCGGGGCGATCGAGTCCTGCGGCAACGCCTGTCTCATCACCGCCGCGATGGCGAGTGGCGACTACGAGGCCCTGCGAGGAGCCTGGGGCGATCATCTGCACCAGCCTTTTCGAGCAGAGTTTGTTCCATTCCTCGACCGAGTCATCGCCGCGGCCGAGCAGGCCGGGGCGCTCGGCGGCTTCCTGAGCGGATCGGGCTCGACCATCGCCGCCGCCACTCTCCACGCCCCGGAAGCGATCGCCGCCGCCATGCTGCGAGCCTCCGGTTTGACCGCGGCGGAGACGCGCATTGTCGGCGCGGATAACGACGGCGTCCGGATTGTGGTTTCGATTCTTGCTCCCGATGCGTCGCTGGCTTGAAAACCTCGAACAGTTCGCGATCGACGTCATCCTCGGGCGTCGCCATGGGGCCCGCGCCGCGCTCCTCCGCAGCCTGCTCTACTTCTTGTCGTTAGTCTACGCCCGCCTCGTGCAGTTGCGCTTGTTTCTTTATCGGAAACGCATTTTTCGCGAGCGCGCCCTCGGCTGCCTCGTCATCAGTATCGGCAACCTGACCGTCGGCGGGACGGGCAAGACTCCGATCGTGGAAAAGTTTGCCCGCGCCCTCCAGGCGGGCGGGCGCCGGGTCGCGATCCTCAGCCGCGGCTACAAAAGTGTGGCAAAACCATCGAAGCGGAGCTGGCTCGATCGCCTCCGCGGCGTCGCGCCCGACCCGCCGCGGGTCGTCTCCGACGGGCAATCGCTCCTCCTCGATTCGCTCACGGCCGGCGACGAGCCCTACATGCTGGCCAATAATCTGAAGGACGTGATCGTGCTCGTCGACAAGGACCGGGTTAAGAGCGGGCTTTATGCGATTCGCGAGATGAAAGCCGACACTCTCCTGCTCGACGACGGCCTGCAGTATCTGCATCTCAAACATCGGCTCGACATTGTCCTGATCGATCGCCAGGCGCCGTTCGGGAATGAGTTTCTCCTCCCGCGGGGCACGCTGCGCGAGCCGCCGCCCAATCTGCGCCGGGCGAGCTACATCTTCATCACCAAGAGCACGGGCGAGCCTAACGACGAACTGATCGCGCGCATCCGGCGCTACAATCGCACCGCCGAAATCATCGAGTGCGCCCACCAGCCGCTTTATTTGCAGGGCGTTTACAGCGGCGAGCAGCTTCCGCTCGGCCGGCTGACCGATACCTACATCGGCTCCTTCTGCGGGATCGCGGCGCCGGAAAGTTTTGAAGACGGACTGCGCAAGCTCGGGGCCCGGATCGAGCTCGCGAAACGTTTCACCGATCACCACCGTTATAGCGAAAACGAGCTGCAAAGTTTCATCAACCGCTGTCTCCGGCGCGATGTCGACATGATCGTGACGACGGAAAAAGACGCCGTCCGTTTCCCGCCTCTGACGAAACCGGAAGTCCCGATTTATTTTCTGCGGGTCGAAATCCTGATTTTGAGCGGCCACGAAACTTGGGAGCATTGCGTGGCGCGCATCTGCCAGCCACAACCGATG
Source organism: Chthoniobacterales bacterium (assembly GCA_036270055.1). Lineage (GTDB taxonomy): Bacteria > Verrucomicrobiota > Verrucomicrobiia > Chthoniobacterales > UBA10450 > Palsa-1392. The sequence continues at coordinate 5,296 of DATBDG010000031.1, read as the reverse complement.
CTCTCGCCGGAACGATTCTTTTCCTGAGGAAATACGGAATGAATCAGGAAAGCAGGAAAGCAGGAAGTCGAGGCAGACAATCTTTTTCCTGCTTACCTCTTTTCCTGATCCACTTTTTGCAATGAGCAAGAAAGCCCAACTTGTCGTCGAGGATCGCACGCTGGCGGTTTCCAATCTCGACAAGGTGCTATGGCCCAAAGCGGGGTTCACCAAGGGCGAGATGATCCATTACTACATTCAGATCGCACCTGTCCTCCTGCCGCACTTGAAGGACCGGCCCCTGACGATGAAGCGTTATCCGGACGGCGTGGAGGGCGATTTTTTCTACGAAAAAAATTGCCCGATCCATCGCCCGAAATGGGTGAAGACCGCCAAAGTCTGGAGCGAAGGCAACCAGCGCGAAATGTATTACTGCCTCGCGCAGGATCTGCCGACGCTGGTCTGGGCCGCCAATCTTGCCGATATCGAGTTGCACACTTCGCTCTCGCGCAAGAAGGATGTCGCGCGGCCGACGATGATGGTTTTCGATCTCGATCCCGGGGCGCCGGCCGACATCGTGCAGTGCTGTCAGGTCGGGCTCTGGCTGTGTGAAATTCTGGAGGGGATGAAACTAAAGAGTTTTGCCAAGACTTCCGGCTCGAAGGGTCTCCAGGTTTACGTTCCGTTGAACACGGCCGTCACCTACGACCAGACAAAGGAGTTGTCGCACGCGCTCGCGGAGCACCTGGAGCGGGAACATCCCGAGCTGGTGGTTTCGAAGATGGCGAAAGCGTTGCGCAAAGGAAAAATCTTCGTCGACTGGAGCCAGAACGACGAGCACAAGACGACCATCTGTGTTTACTCGCTGCGGGCCAGGGAAGAGCCGACCGCGTCGACTCCGGTGACGTGGAAGGAAGTGGAGGAAACGGCGCGCAAAAAAAAGCCGAAGCAGCTCGTCTTCCGTTGCGAGGAGACGCTCAAGCGAGCGGAGAAAATGGGCGACCTCTTCGCCGAAGTGGAAACGCTAAAGCAGAAGCTCCCGAAAAAATGGAAGCTGTAGGGTAGCGCAAGACTCGCGGAACAGTCTCGCGTCGCCCCTTTCGTCATTTCGCGCCAGCGCAGCGAGGGAAGGGACCCGCAAGGGCAATAGGCAAATTTTGCGCGCATCGGCACTCAGCCGTGCCATCGCCACCCCCTCATCTCCCGCCGCTCGTGCGTGATGTTATGATAACCCATGACACCTGACGCCTCCGCCCCGCTCGTCGTCGGGGCCGGACCGGTCGGCCTAACAATCGCTAACGAACTGGCACGCCACGGGGTGCGGTGCCGAATCATCGAGCGCGCCGCGGAGCGCTCCCAGACTTCCAAGGCGCTGGCGATCTTCCCGCGCACTCTCGAAGTCTTCGAAACGATGGGCGTGGTCGATCGTTTCCTCGCTGCCGGTCACCGCCTTCATGGCTTGTCGCTTCATCACCGCGAGGAACAAATCGCGCAGATCGAGCTCACGTCGGTCGCGAGTCCGTTTCCCTTCGCACTCGGTCTCCCGCAATCGGAAACCGAACGGCTGCTCGAGGAACATCTCTCGGAGTTGGGAATCGAGGTCGAACGCAGCCTGGAGCTGAAAAGCTTTACCCAAGCGACCGAGAGCGTGCGGGCCACTTTGCGCCGGAGCGATGGAGAGGAAGAAACCATCGAGACACCCTGGTTGATCGGGTGCGACGGGGCCCACAGCACGACCCGCCATACGCTCGGAATGCATTTCGAGGGGGCGGCCTACGATGAGAGTTTTATTCTCGCTGATGTGCAATTGGCCGTATCGCTGACGCGTGATCGGGTGCACCTTTTTTTGGGCGGAGACGGAATTCTTGGCCTGATCCCATTCGGCAAAAACCTCTGGCGAATCGTGGCCAACATCCCGCCTGAATCGCGCGACCTGACTTTGCCCGAGGTCACCCTGGCGGAAGTGCAGAAACTGATCGAACGCCGGGTCGGTCCAGAGTTGCAGGCGAGCGCTCCGGTCTGGCTCTCGCGCTTCCACATTTCGCATCGCAAAGTGCGGCAGTTTCGACAACTGCGCGTTTTCCTTGCCGGCGACTCGGCCCACATTCACAGCCCGGCTGGCGGGCAGGGGATGAACACCGGCATCCAAGACGCCTTCAATCTTGGATGGAAGCTGGCGGCCGTTGTCAGGGGCATCGCCCCCGCGCAGTTGCTCGCCAGTTATCACATCGAGCGCGACCCGGTTGCGAAAGGGGTTTTGAATTTGACCGATCGCATCACGCGGATGGCGACGATGCGCAACGCGATTGCGCAGAACGTGCGCGATTTTCTTCTCCCGGTGGTGAGCGGAATTGATTTTGTAGGCGACAAGATCGCCGATCGCCTGACGGAACTGAGCGTGAATTATCGCCAGAGTCCGATCGTGGAGAATCATGGCCCCGGGCGGCTAAAGGCGGGGGACCGTGCGCCGGACGCGGAATTGCGCGATCGAAACAATCAGGCGCGCCGGCTCTTCGAGCTCTTCCGTGAGCCGCGGCATGTCCTGTTGATCTTTCTCGGCGCGACGGCCAAGGCTGAACTTGGAGCGCTACGACCGGAGCGGATCGATGTCTACCGCATTGCCCGTGGAGAGAGCGAGCTGGCGGCGGACCTGCGCGATCTCAGCGGACTGGCCCACGCCGCCTACGATCTATACGAGGGCGGGATCGTCGTCGTTAGGCCAGACGGCTACATCGGTTATCGGAGCCCCGATTTCGACCCGGTCAAACTGCAGGCCTACCTCGTCCGCATTTTCCTTCCGGCGCCCGGGTCCGCTTCGTAGTTCTGGAGCCGGATCGGAACTAGCCGCGCAAGGCGTAGTGGCCGTGAATCCAGACCCGCTGGCCGTGCCGGCGCGCCCAATGTCCGTGCACCCAGACGTAACGCCGGCCGTGATGAAGGTAATAGGGCCCGCGGGTGTAATACGGACGGTCGCCCACCGCGACGACGTAGCTGCCGGTAACCACCGGCTGCGATCCGTAGACCGGTTGCGGCCCGTAGACCGGTTCCGGCCCATAGACGGGCGCACACGCGCCGAGACAGAGAACGACGCCTAACAAAATGATCAGAGATTTCTTCATTCGTACGTTTCTCCGGGGGGATTGATTTCCTTTTAAAGGATTCGAAAAAAGGGGGCCCGGAGGATGGGTTCGATCCCGAATTATGGCGGCGGCGGTTCCACTGGCCCACCGGCGTGATGGAAATGCCGCAGGTGTAATCGATGTTCTGCCTCCATCTTTTTTAGCTTCACTTTCTGTTCCGCAGTGAGGAAAGCGGAGATCTTCTCGCTCGTCTCGTTGAGGCGATCGACGACGCGCTGCATCGTCTGGTGATGGATCGCTTCCATGTCGGCGCAGCTTTTCTCGACCAGCGGTTTAATTTTTTTCTCCTGCTCGGCCGTTAGATCCAGACCGGAGCGCAGATGGGCGAGCATCAGGCGCGAGAGTTGGGGCGAATCGGGCAACCGCATGAAGTGGCGTCCGACCATCGGTGCGACGAGGGCGCCGGTGATGGCGCCGGCGAGAAAGATCAGCCCGGCGTAGAGAACGATACGGACGGCGCGTGATTTATTCATAGCCGTAGCCGACGACGATCGCCGAATCCGCCACCCGCGCCACCGGATCGGAGCGACGGTTAAAGGCTGCGAGCTCATCCCTTTTCAAAGCGGCTGTGAGCAGCGCGATGGCGCACGCCGCCAGGGCCGCCCAACGCAAGCCGCGCAGCAGTCCGCCGTTAGGCGAACTCTCCGCCGCCGCGGCCCGCCAGTGCGCGAGGACGGCCGTCTCGAGGCCGAAGGCCGGCGCGGGCGTCGCGGGCGGAGGAGCGCGGCGGGCGAGGCGAAAAATGCGGTCGAGAAGTTGTTCCGTGTTCATGAAGCGAAAGCCGGGATGATGGCGCCGGTTCTGCCCAGCATCTTTTTCATCTTTGCCCGGGCCCGAAAAGCGCGAACTTTGATCGCCGCCCGGCTCCAGCCGGTCAGGAGATGCACTTCCTGGACGGAGCGTTCATCGAGATGCAGAAGCGTGACGAGCAAACGATCCGCCGGAGCAAGCTGAGTTAGCAGGCGGTTGAGCAGTTCCTGCGCGACCCGCTCGTCATCCGCTGAGGCGAGATCGACCTCGGTCCGCGCCAGTCGCTCGATGGCCGCGGACGACTCCGGGTCGAAATCGGAGAGCCGCCATTCCGGACGCCGTTTTTCGGCCCGTAACTCGTTCAGGCAGGTGTTGACCGCGATACGCGAGATCCAATGCTGGAGCGGCACTTTTCCGGCGTAGCGGTCGAGGTTTTGAAAAATCTTGATGAAAATCATTTGGGTCAGGTCTTCCTCGCTCATTCGCCGCGGCAGATGGGAGCGCACGAGGCGCAGGACGAAGGAATGATAATGGCGGAGCAGCTCGCGGGCGGCATCCTCGTCGCCATCGGCAATGCGTCGCCGGCACGACTGCTCGTCAAAACTCTCATCTGGCATGGCCGATCGCGGAGCGGGTCCACATCACGCTTAAAGACACAATGGGCGACCGGAGGTTACAAGGGAATCTGTAACCGGCGGGCTCGGGCCGTGTCTTTGAGTGCGCAACAGCAATTCCGCTGCTGCCTAACAAAGGAAAGAAAGAAATGAAAAGAACGAAATTGATTCCAATCGCCGCTTCCATCGCGGCCTTGCTGGCCGTGGCACCGTTCGCCGGGGCACAGACGCCTGAGGGCCAGGCCTTCTGTCACAAGGGCGCACCGGATATGACCGCGATGCTGACGCACATGCTGGAACTGACCGACGCGCAAAAGAGCCAGGTCGAACCACTCGTGACCGCGGTGCGTCCGCAGCTCCAGGCGATTCACGAAAGAGCACGAGCCGATGCGGACGTAATCCTGAAGCAGCTCCATACCCAGATCCGGCCTCTCCTCACGCCTGAGCAACAGAAGCGACTCGATGCGATGGAGGTGCTGCACGGCGTGGGCGGGCACAGCACGGAGTAAGCCGCGGCTGCAATTTTGCAAAAGGGCTGCGGTCGTTCCGCAGCCCTTTTCCGGCGGAATTCCCGGGAGAGGCGCTTTCCCCGGCGCCAACGGCGATCGCAAACCGCCGCGCCAGCCGCCGCCTAACGGTTCTTGAGAATGAGGGTCGCGGGATTTTCCATGTAGCCCTGGGTCATCGGGACGAGGGAATATGCCCCGACCGCCCAGGTCGAACCAGCCGCCGCCGCCGCGCCCCAGAGTTGCCCCACCCGGCCGGGAATGGCCGCCTTCACGACCGTCCAGCGGGATCCATTCCAATGCTCGG
>DATBDG010000030.1:0-17700 GCA_036270055.1 Chthoniobacterales bacterium | reverse complement strand
GGTCTCTCTCCTCCCGGCCTGCGGCTTCAGATTAGAAATCGAGCAGCGGCCTCACAAGAAAAAATCGGAACTTTATTTTGCTTCGCCGCGCAAAAAAACCTTGACGCAAAATGGAGTCTGGCAGGGTCCCTCTTTGCGCTGGAAAGCGAGATTTTTCCGGCAAATTACTCGTTAGGCGAAAGCGTTTTGGAAACGCTCGGCAGGGCCTTCTTTTCCTGCGCCGCGGCATGACTTCGGACCCAAAAAGGTTCGCGCAGCGATCGATTTGCCCGAAATTCGGGGACTGCAAATGGGGATAAGGGAATGGAAAAAGAAAGGTGCCGCGGGATTCGTCGGGCTGACGGCGCTTGCGCTCGCGCTTTGGTTTTTGCCAGGCGCCTGTGTCAGCCCGCCGCCGCCGGGTCCGAATGTGACCCATGTCGTCCTGATGTGGTTGAAGCATCCGGAACGGACGCAGGACCGGGCCGAGCTTATCCGCGCGGCGCGGTCGCTCCGCATGATTCCGGGGGTGCTGCGGGTCGAGACCGGCCGCGCCGTGCCGCCGATCGGGCCGCACACGCCCCAGGACTTTGATCTCGGAGTGGTGGTAACTTTTCGCGACCGCGCGGCGCTCAACCGCTACGAGAAGGATCCGCGCCATTCGATTGCGATGCAGCGTTACCTGCATCCGCTCGTGCGGCGCTACGAGGTTTACAATCTGGGGATTCGTTAGGCTGCGATGCGCTTGCTAGCGATAGTCCTTGGCCTTTTTCTCCTCCCGCTTTCTTCCCTGATGGCGGATGAGATCCCGCCGCCATTTGGTTTCCGCTGGAATGATTCCGCCACCCGGGTGGAAAAGGTTCTGAAGGGGGCGAAAGCGAAAATTGTCGAGCGCGAGCGCACCAAGGACGGGGAAGTCTGGACAGTCGAGGGCTTGATTCACCCGGGATTGAAGCGGACGCTTTTCACGTTCAAGGGGAGCGACCTGACCCAGGTCGAGCTGCAGTACGAATACCCGGACTGGACACTCGAGCATTACAACAGCCGGATGGGGGAAGTGCGGCGCTACTTCGATGCGAAATATGGGACCGGGCGGCTGATCTCACGCTCGCGCGACAATGATACCGATGTCATCCAAACGTTGGTCGGCTACCAATGGGTGATCGGGAAATCGGCCCTCGAGCTCTTTTATTTTTCGGCCCAGAAAGAGCCGAACGTTTACCGCAACATTACGGTCACGTACAAGGAAATTTGAGCGCGACCCCAGCTCCGGTTGTGGACGCTTCGCTCTGCCAAGCGCGAGGGGGACGTCGTTCGCGTACGCAGCGCCGATACCCGTGCCTTCCAGAGGGAGGCATCCACAATAGCCTAACGAGCGGCGGCGGCGGTTTCCTTCTGCATCCGCTTCAACCGGCTGCGCAGCGCCACCTTTGTCGCCGCGCTCATCCGGTCGATGAAAAGCACGCCGTTGAGATGGTCGACCTCGTGCTGCAGAGCGCGCGCGAGCAAGCCGCTCGCCTCGATCTGGAGCGCCTCGCCCTCGAGTGTCTGGGCGCGGACCACGACGGAAATCGCCCGCCGAATATCGGCCGTGATTTCGGGAAAGCTGAGACAACCTTCGAGCGCTACATCGGTTTCCTTGCCCAGAACCAATTCCGGATTGAGCAGGACCAGTGGCATCGATGTTTTCGGGTCGGCCTCCGCGCCGTTTAGTTTTAAAGTGCTCGCTTGGTCCTCCGCTCCCGAGAGATCGACGACCGTCAACTGCAGGGCAGCGCCAACCTGCTGCGCGGCCAGGCCGACGCCGTGCGCCTCGTGCATGGTCTCGATCATATTCGCGGCCAGCTCGCGCAACTCCGCGTCGACTTGATCGATCCGCTGGCCCTTGGCCCGCAGGATCGGATCGCCATAACGAACGATCGGCAACTTCATTTCGGCGGCGGCTCGGTGAAGGCCGGCAGGTTGCGCACCCCCGCCAGTTTCAACGCGTCCATGACTTTGATGATAATGCCGAAGGAGGCCTTTTCGTCCGCCTTCAGAACGAGCGAGCTCTTGCGCGCTGGCGGCAGATTGGTAATCGCCTCCTGCAGGTCATCCACCTCGATCGGTTTGCCATCGAGCTTGAGGGCGTCCTCGGCATCCACGCTCACGACTGCATGCTCGATTTCCGCCGGCTTCGCGGTCGAGGTTTGCGATTCCGGCAAATTGATCTGCACCTCCGGTTGATCCTTTTTGAAAGTGGTCGAGACGACAAAAAAGATGAGGAGAATGGTCAGGATATCGACGAGCGAGACGATGATGATGGAGGGCGCGCGGCGTTTCCGAACGGCAAACTTCATGGCGGCGATCCCGGCGGTTCGTCAGGTGAGCGGGGTCGCGGCGTGCGACATGGCGGGCGCGGGGACCGTGGGGGTGACGCGGATCGACGATCCTTCCGGGGTTCGTCCGTAGTAGCATTTGCTGATCAATTCCACCACCAGGGTTTCCATTTCGACCGACATCACTTCGACCTTCTTCGAGAAATAACTAAACGCGATCAGGGTCGGGACGGCGATGGACAAGCCAAAAACGGTCGCGTTGAGCGCCTCGGCGATGCCAAGCGCGATGGCCTTTGTGTCGGCCGCGCCAGTCCCTAGCCCGAGGTGGGAAAAGACGTGTACCAGGCCGGAGACGGCGCCGATCAGGCCTAACAATGGTGCGATGCCGGTGATGATCTCGAGCACGATCAGCCCCCGCTCGAGGATGACCATCTCGTGGCGTGCGCGGGTCTCGACCGCCTCCACATTTTCCGAGCGCGGGGCGCGCAGATGTTGCAGGGCGACCCGGGTGATGCGGGCAAGGGAGGAGTCGTCCTCGCGCACGATCCGGAGGAGCCGCTCCGGATTTCCCCCGGGCGAAAGGCGCTCGATCTCGCTCTCGATCACGAGCGGGAGCACGTTTTTGCGGCGCAACGCGATCGTGCGCAGAATGATGACGGTCAGGGCCACGATTGAGCAGATGAGCAAGGGCCACATGAAAAGCCCGCCCCGAATCAGGAACGCGATGACGGATTGAAAGGGGTTGGTGGCTTCAGCGAGGAACAGAGCGGTCATCGGTTTGCGAAAATCGTGAAGGATTCTTCCATTGTAAAGCGGCCTTGCGGCAAGATGGCGAGGAGGTCCTCCGGGATCGGCGGAAACTTTGTTTCCTGGATCGAGCGTAGCGCAATGCTCGCGGAGGCTTCGTTCGCCGTGTTTTCCGTGATCCGGAGATTCTGCACACTGCCATCGGCCATGATCTCGAAGGTGACAGAAGTCGTGCCGATGCTGATCAGGTCCACCTTGGCTGCCGTGTAATGGTACCAGCGCGATCCGATCGCATCTTCGAGCAGCTTTTTGTAACGGCCCGTCGGCGTCCCGACCGCGTTCACCGCCGAACGCCCACGGTTATTGATCCCGCCACGGATGAGTGTCTTTTGCTGGAAATCCCGATAGGCGGAGGCCGGCTTGGGCGGGGTGATGGTCGGTTCGGGCGTCGGCGTGGGAGTCGCGGTCGGCGTGGGGATCTCCGCCTTCTCCTCCGTCTCGCCCGGCGAGGGGACCGGCGAAGGAGTCCGCGTCAGGAGGGCGAATTGACTCGGCTCCGGGGTGGGCGCGGCAGGTGGCACGGTCTCATTAGGCGTAGGCTGTTTTTCCGGCGGTGCTGTTGCGCTTGGCGTCGGTTGGGGAGCGGCGCCGGCGCTGGCGAAGGAATTTTCATGCTCCTCCAGGTTCATGAAGGGACGTTCCTTCCCGTCCTGACCGGGTAATTCATTATCTGTCGTGGCCGCTTTTTCCGCCGCGGCGATCGAGTTCTCATTCGCTTCGAACGTCTTCTCTTTCGGCGCCTCGGCGGATTTGCGTGAGGGGTCCACCGTCGTCATCGGTGGATTTTTCGGCACGAGCGGAGGCGGCGTGGGGGTGGTCGTTTGCACGATAGTCAATTGCGGCACCTGGTCCTCCTCGAGCGGGATCTCCTGCTGCCGCCCGCCAAACGCGGCCAGGGAAAGACCGATGAGCAGGTGCAGACAAACGGAGGCGAGCACTGCCCACCACACTCCGCGCCCTTCTCGATTGGGTTCCCTCATGGCCTGGCCGCCGGGCAGGATGGGCGCCTCTTAGCTAGGGCGCGGTATGCGACGGCGGATGATTTCTTCAGGCGCAAAATTATCTCACCTCACCCGTGGTGACAAACGGCGCGGCGTTGTCTTGCGGGCGTGATGGAAAAGATATTGCTGGGCATAGCCACCGTGGGCGCCGAAATGTCGGGCGGCGAACTCGCGCAACTGCGCGGTCGTTAGCCTGCGCCGGCGCGGGAAATAGTGCTGGCGCAGGACGCGTTCAATCCAGACGTCGATCGGGAAAGCGCGGAGCCGCTCGTAAGCGAAGAGCATGACGCAATTCGCCACCTTTGGGCCCACCCCGGGAAGCTCATAAAGCCGCGTCCGCAAGTCCTCGTCCCGCAAGGTTGCCCAGCCTTCGACATCCGCCTCTCCGCTCGCCACCCGCTGGGCGGTCGCAAGCAGATTCTTCGCCCGATAGCCGAGCCCACAGGTTTTCAACTCTTTCTCCGTCGTGCCGGCCAGGCTCTGCGCGCTCGGGAACGCATATAGGTGAGTCCCGCAAATCTCAAGCTTGCGGCCAAAGCGCCGGCGGAGCGCGAAGGACATCTGCCGGATGTGGGCCACCTGCTTCATCGAGGAGGTGATGAAGGTGGCGAGACATTCCCAGCGCGGCTGGCGCATGATCCGCAACCCGCGGCAAAAGGCGGCGGCGGTCTGCATCGCCGGATCGTCAGGTAGCGAAGCGCAAATTTCCGCGAGGCGATGATCAAGCGCAAAATAGCGCGCCACCATTCTGGAGAGCGCACGCTCCCCGCGTGCCGGCAGAGGCGCCTCGCCTCCGCGCACTGTCAGGACATCCCCGCGTTGCTCCACGTAAACCGCCCGGTTCCCGATCGTGCCGACAAATCCCGCGCCTAACGAGTCCCAATGAAAGACCTGGCCGGAATCGAGCGTTGCCGCGAGATCGAATTCGGGCGCAGGGATTTCCATCCCGCAATCAATCGTCATCCGGAGGGAAGTCGAGGGATCCCGCGCCGCACCGGCATGCTTGCGCTCGACTCGGTGAGTTCGTGGTGATGCCGCGCGATTCTTCCACCGCGCTTGCTGCCTTCTCGGCGACGCGACGGGATTCCTCGACTCCGCTGCGCTTCCGCTCGGGATGACGGCGGGCGCTTGGTGCGGCGCGGGCGGCTGGCTGGAAAAACCCTTTGCGCCGGCCCGAAATTCTGGCAGCAAACAGTCCGTGGATGCGCGCCTGCTGATCGATTCCGGAGTTCTCCTTCTCTACTTTTTCATCATCATTTTCATCGGCCTCTACATGGGTCGGAAAGAGGACAACCTCGAGGATTTTGCCCTCGGCGGGCGCAAGATTCCGTGGTGGGCGGTGCTCGCTTCCATCATCGCGGCCGAGACCAGCGCCGGCACTTTTTTCGGCACGCCGGGCGAAGGGTTCGCCCTCCGCAACTACACCTACCTCCAGCTCGCTCTCGGCACTATCATCGCCCGCATTCTCGTCAGCTACATCTTCATCAAGCCGTACTACGACTACAAAGTGTTCTCGATTTACGAATACCTGACCGCGCGCTTTGGCACCCGAACGAAGAACGCCGCCTCCGCGGTTTTCATGATCACGCGCCTCCTCGCCTCCGGGGCGCGGCTCTATGTCGGCGCGATCGCCCTCGCCCTCGCCTACGAGATGATCAGCGGGGTGCGGCCGAGCCCCATGCAAACCCTCTGGATCTATGTCCTTTCCACGATCGCGATTGTCATCCTGACTGCGATTTACACGACGTTAGGCGGAATCAAGGCTGTGATCTGGACGGATCTCATCCAGGCCTCAATCATGTTTGGAAGCGCGCTCGTCGCTGTCGCCCTGCTGTATTTTTCGATCCCCGGCGGCTGGGACGAGATCGTGGCGCGAACCGGCGGCTTTCAGCTCCACGATTTCTTCCGCACCGGACTCGATCCGGCGAAGCATGGCTGGCAAAAAATTGTTGCGATGTTCGGCATCGAATACACGATCTTTGCCGGGCTCTTCGGCGCAACCTTCATTACGATGGGCACTCACGGGACCGACCAGGACATGGTGCAACGGATGCTGACCGCACCCGATATCCGGCGGAGCCGGCGCTCGCTCATTCTCTCCGGACTGGCCGACATCCCGATCGCCTTCACCTTTCTCACCATCGGTCTGCTGCTTTGGGTCTACTACCAGGCGCACCCCGACCCGACCCTCTCGAAAACGCCTAACGAGACCTTCTGCCATTACATCCTCTACCAGATGCCGGTCGGCCTGCGCGGATTGCTCATCGCCGGCATCTTCGCGACCACGATGGGCTCGCTTAGCACCGCCCTGAACGCGCTTGCCACCAGTTTTACCCGCGATTGGTATCAGCCCTACATCAACCGCGCGGCGAGCGAGGCCCAAAGTCTGCGCGCGGTCCGCTGGGCCACGGTCGGTTTCGCCATTCTCATGATCGTGGTCGCTTCCGCCACCTCCTATTGCGTAATTGTTTTGCCTAACGTTCGCATCATCCCGATCGCGCTCGGCATCTTCGGCTACACCTACGGTTCCTTGCTCGGAATTTTTTTCTGCGGGATGCTGACGAAACGGCGGGGCCGCGACTGGGCCAACCCGCTCGCCATGATCGCAGGCTTTCTTTTTGTGGCGCTGATCAGCAACCTGCCTAACGACGTGGCGCGCATCTTCGGGGCGAAGCTTTACACTCCGCCCGACTGGCTCCCGATCATGGCATTCCCCTGGTGGATCTGCTGCGGGACGATCGTTACTTTTCTGGTGGCGGTGTTGCTTCGGACGGAGAGGGAGCATCAGCCGCCAGCTTGATTCGCAGGTCGCGCAACTGCCTCTGATCCACCTCGCTCGGCGATTGGGACATGAGATCCTGGCCACGGTTGTTTTTTGGGAAAGCCATCACCTCGCGGATCGATTCTTCGCCGCAGACGAGCATGACGAGCCGGTCGAGCCCGAGCGCGATGCCACCATGGGGCGGCGCGCCTAACCGAAAGGCGCGGAGCAAATGGCCAAACTGCGATTGCTGCTGCTCCTCGGTGATACCGAGAACGCCGAACATTCTTGCCTGCAAATCGGGTTCGTGAATCCGGATGCTGCCGCCGCCGATCTCTACTCCGTTGAGGACGACGTCGTAGGCTTCGGCGCGCATCTCGCCGTAGCGTTTCTCGCCGAGAAGCGGCAGGTCGTCGGTGTGCGGACGAGTGAAAGGATGATGCACGGCGTTCCATTTATTTTCCGTGGCGTCGAATTGGAGGAGCGGGAAATCGGTCACCCAAAGGAAATCCAGTTGCTCGGAGCCTTTCGTCAGGGCCTGGATTTCGGCCACCCGCAGGCGGAGACGGCCGAGTACTTCGGTTGCGATTTCCCATTTGTCGGAGCCGAAGAAAATCAGGTCGCCTTCCTCGAGCGCGAGCTTGCTCTGCAGGGCGGCCTTTTCCGTCTCGGAAAAGAATTTCACAATCGGCGATTTCCATTCGCCATTTTCGATTTTGATAAAGGCGAGACCTTTTGCGCCAAAAGTTTTTGCGATCGCGCTCAGCTCGTCGACCTGCCCGATCGTGATCCCGGCAAAACCTTTGGCGTTGATCGCTTTCACGACTCCGCCGCTCTCGATCACGGTCCGGAAAAGCTTGAAACCGCTTGCGCGAAATTCCTCCGTGAAATCGACCAGCTGCATTCCGAACCGGCGATCGGGCTTGTCGCTCCCGAATGTGCCAACCGCTTCGCGATAGGTCAGGCGAGGGAACGGCGTCGGGATGTCGATGCCGCGCGCGGCTTTGAAAATGGAGGCCAGCATTCCTTCGGTCAGGGAGTAAATGTCCTCCGGCCTAACGAAGGAACCTTCGATGTCGATCTGGGTAAACTCCGGCTGCCGATCGGCCCGCAGATCTTCGTCGCGGAAACATTTGGCGATCTGAAAATATTTCTCCACCCCGCCGACCATGAGGAGCTGCTTGTATTGCTGGGGCGCCTGGGGGAGAGCGTAAAATTTCCCCGGGAGAATGCGGCTCGGAACGAGAAAATCGCGCGCACCTTCCGGCGTGCTCTTGGAAAGAATGGGGGTCTCGATTTCAAGGAAGCCCTGGTCGTCGAGATAATCGCGCGTCGCCTTCGCGACTCGGTGGCGGAGGCGCAGGTTGCGCGAGAGCTGCGGGCGGCGGAGATCGAAATAGCGATAGGTCAGGCGCAGATCTTCGTTACTGACCTCAGCGTCGAGCGGGAAGGGGAGAACTTCGGCGCGGTTCAGGATCGTTAGGCGAGACGGCAGGACTTCGATTTCTCCGGTGGCCAGTTTTGGATTCTCAGTCCCGGGGAGGCGGGGCGCGACCCGGCCTTCGACCTGGATGACGTCTTCGTTGCGGAGATGGTGCGCGGCTTTCGCGACCTCGGCGTTTTCCTCCGGACGAAAAACGACCTGGGTGAGGCCTTCGCGATCGCGCAGATCGATGAAAATGACCCCGCCATGATCGCGCCGGGAGTGGACCCAGCCGGCGAGCTTGACTTGCTCGTCGATATTAGCGCTGCGGAGGGCGTTGCAGTGATGGGTGCGATACATTGTGGCTGCCAAAGCGTGTCAGTTTGGGCGAAGAGAGGATTCGCGCAAGTTCGATCCCAAAAGAACGCTGCGGGTCGCTCGTGAGGTCCTGCGCCGCGCTGCGCCGGCTCAGGACGACAATGCTCCTCCCACGCGGGTGAGCAATTCATCGTTAGGCACGAGGACTTCTTCGCGGGTTGCGAGCGTTTTCATTTTCACCGCCGGCCATTCGTCTCCGTAGAGGAGACTGATTTTTGCACCCAGTGCCTCGGCGGTTTGGAATTGTTTGCCGACTTTGGTAGGGGTCAGCGGATAATCGACACGCAGACCGGCGTCGCGCAGTTGTTGCAGTTGCCGGAGCGCCTCCGCGCGTCGTTCCTCCTTCGCGACCACGAGGTAAACATCAAGCGCGCTCTGGCGGCTGATCGCATCCGCGAGACGGGTGAAGACGGGCGGTGTTTCCCTGATCAGATCGCCGAGTACGACGTCGCCCATCGCAAAGCCGACCGCGGGAAGCGAGACGCCACCGTCGCTCAGTTGGGAGATCAGATTGTCGTAGCGGCCCCCGCCGGCGATGGCGCGCAGCTCCCCGGCGCGGTCGAAGACTTCGAAGACCACCCCGGTGTAATAGGCGAGACCGCGCACGACCGAGAGGTCGATCTTCGCGTAGTCAGCCAGCCCGCGGGCTTCGAGCGCCCTAACGAGGGCGGCCAGTTTCTCGCTCCGACCGCCGCCCTCGAGCACTTCGAAGACCGGGCCGGCCAAAGGTCCAAGGCGCTCGGCAGTTTTTTCGCGCGGCTCGCGTTCGCTCTTGTCGATGATCTGAAGAAGCTCGCTCCAGCGTTCGCCCGGCACCTTTTGCGCCTCGAGCAGATCGGTCCAGAACTGCCGGTCGCTCAGTCGGACAACGAAATCATTCGCGCTGAAACCGAACCCGCGGAGGAGATCGATGGCGAGCGCCACAATCTCGACATCAGCCGCCGGGGAGGCGTCGCCGATCAGGTCGCAATTGAGCTGGAAATGTTCGCGCAGCCGACCGCGCTGCTGCTTTTCGTAGCGGAAACATTGCGGAATGCAGAACCACTTGAGCGGTTTGCGAAATTCTCGTTCGTGGGCCGCGACAACCCGGGCCAGCGTCGGGGTCACCTCGGGACGAAGGGCGACTTCGCGGTCGCCTTTGTCGGTAAAATTAAAAAGCTGAGCGACGATTTCGGGGCCGCTCTTTTTCTTGTAAAGCTCGGTCGGCTCGAGGACAGGGCCTTCCCATTCGACAAAGCCATAGCTGCGACAGACTTCGCGCCAGCGCGCAAAAATGGCATTTCGAAAGGCACAATCATCGGGCAAAAAATCTCTGAAACCGGGAAGTGGCTGCATCGGTGAAAGATAAGGTGGTTGGTTACATGGCCATGCAACCGCGGGTCGATTTCCTTACGAATTTGGGGTGAATAAACAACGGTTGGGACGAGTCGGACGAAAGCACGACGGAGATCATCCGTTCAACCAAACCAAAGGACAAACATGAAACAAAACAGATTCACAAAAATGTTAGCTGCCGGAGCCGCTTGCGCCCTCGCGTTGGGCACGGCCTTTGCGCAGGACTCAAGCACCACGACCGTGACTGCGGGCGGGGCGGGCGTGAGCGCGAACACGACGACGAGCACGATGGACGGGACGGGAACAATCACGACCTTCACGCCGAGCTCGGATTACATCACGTTCCGGACGCAGGCGAGCGCGGAGCCGGTGAAGTATTACTACACGAAGGAGACGACGGTGGTCGATTCGGAAGGTAACCCGGTCGAGTTGTCGATGCTGAGATCCGACATGCCGGTGCACTACACCTACACGAAGGAAGGCGATCGGATGGTCGTCACAAAGGTGACGCTGGAGAAGCCGATCAGCTATTACAAGAAAGAGACAACGACCACGACCACGACTCCCTAACGAGTCGGAGATGGTCAGGTAATTCATTCTAAAACGCCCGCGAACCGTGTGTTCGCGGGCGTTTTGTTTTGTCTTCCTCTTCCGCTTTCTCTGAATCCATCGCTATCCCAGGAAGCGAAGAGAAAGAGCTTAGTCTTTGTAGCCGTAAGGAAATTTTTGGTGCCACTTCCAGGCGCTCTCGATGATGGCGCGCAAATCTTCAAACTGCGGTTTCCACCCGAGCTCCCGTTTGATCTTTTCGGAAGCAGCGATGAGCCGCGGCGGGTCGCCGGGTCGCCGCGGTTTTTCGACCACGGGAATTTCCTTTCCGGTTACCTCGCGGCAAACGTCGATCACTTCGCGCACGCTCGACCCGCCGCCGGTGCCGAGATTGTAGAAGGCGCTCGCTTTCGCGCCGAGGGCGAGGATGTGGGCGCGGGAGAGATCGAGGATGTGGATGTAATCCCGGATACACGTCCCATCGGGCGTTTTGTAATCGGTCCCGTAGATCTCGACCTGCGGCTTTTGGCTGAGCGCGACTTTGAGGACGTTCGGGATGAGGTGCGTCTCGCAGCGATGATCTTCGCCGAATTTTTCCGTCGCGCCGGCGGCATTGAAATAGCGGAGGGAAACGAACTTGAGCCCGTGGATCTGGTCGTACCAGCGCAAAATTTTTTCGAACATGAGCTTCGATTCGCCGTAGGGATTGATCGGGCGCTGCGGAAGCGTCTCGTCGATCGGCACCCGCTCCGGCGGACCAAAGGTGGCGCAGGTGGAAGAGAAAACAAAACGCCGCACACCGGCCTCGAGCATGGCGTCGAGCAGGTTGAGCCCGGCGGCAACGTTGTTGCGAAAATATTTCGATGGATTCTGCATCGACTCGCCCACAAGCGCGTTGGCGGCGAAGTGCATGACTGCCTCCGGTTTCGTCTCCTGGAGCGCCCGACTGATTTCTTCCCGCCGGGAAAGATCGCCCCCGATGAAGGCCGCCCTCTCGTCGACCGCGCGGCGATGGCCCTCGCTCAGGTTGTCGAAGACGACGACCTCGTGGCCTTCATCGAGGAGCAACTCGACGCAAATGCTTCCGATATAGCCCGCTCCGCCGACGACAAAGATTTTCATCCGCGGAAGGTGCGGCGGCCCTCGCCGCTGTCAAAAGAAAGTCAGCTTAGAACTTTCGTAGCAGCATCTCGGCCGGATCCTTGGCAAGAGCGAGGATCATCCGGCGGACGATCCGGTTGTTTTTGCGCGGCTTGAGCACTGCGAGGCTCTTTTCCTTCGAGCCCCACTCGATGACATCGATGTCGACCGAGCGCACGCCCCATTTCCGCATCGCGAGACGGTTCGATTTGTAGAGGTCGATCGTGCCGGTGCCGACGAGGGCGCTGCCGTAGTCGTCGATCTGGAAGACTTCGTCCGTGCCGACGATGCGGAATTTCGTTCCGAGCGGCCAGCGCGACCAATCGGCCGCCGCGCTCTTCACGTTCTTGCCCGAAAGGCGGGTGCCGATGGCGTTGCGCCGGCCGCCGGGCTCGGTGTGGGTGTAGGCGGTGGTGCGCACCTTGCAGAAGCGCTTGGTCGTCGCGGTCGGGGTGCCGGCGGTTTTTGGTTGGCAGGCGCAGCTGACGCCGAGGAGGGCGAAGGCGCTTACAAATGTAAGTCTCAGGAGTGTCGTCATTTCGGCTTAAGGCGCCTGCTTAATGGTTGAAGCGGAGGATGGCAAGCCATAATTTTGGAGCCGGAATCATGCCCAACACCGCCGCCGGCCGAGTAGTCATAGCCCAAAATGTGGTGCTCGACGGGCGCCTCGCCCTCTATCATGAGGTGGAACGCTGGCTGGCAGTGGCCGATTTACACTTCGGTTACGAGCTGAGCCAGCGGGCCGCCGGCCGGCTCATGCCGCTCTGGGGGATGGCTTCCATCGAGGACCGGCTGAGCGAGTTGCTGGAGGAGTATCGGCCCCGGCGGTTGATCATTGCGGGCGACCTCGTGCACGACGCGGCGGCCTCGGTCGCGGCGGCGCAGCTGATGGCCCGGCTTCGGGATCGGTGCGAAGTGGTCGCGCTGGCCGGGAATCACGACCGGCATCTCGGGCGGGCAATCGAATTCGTGCCGCGCTGGGAGACGCCCGATTTCGTTTTTCAACATGGCCATTGCGAGGCCGATGAGCCGGGGCGGATTCGCATCATCGGTCACCTTCACCCCGCGGCCAGCGTCCGGGACGGGGCGGGGTTGCGCCTCAAGCTGCCAGCCTTCGTGCAAGAAAAGAGCCGCTGGATCTTGCCGGCGTTTTCGCCTTGGGCTGGCGGGGTGGCCTGGCCGGAGGAGGTTGAGAGCCAGATCTGGCTTTGCACCCCGGGGCGGGTGTTGTGCCTGTAAACGTCTTGCTGTGCGAAATGCAGCCGCGCGAGCGTCGTCCACAGGCCGCTTAGCCTGCCGAGAGCTCGGTCGTGCAGTGCGGGCAGCGGGTCGCGTTGATTGGAATCGACATCGTACAGGCGGGGCAATCCTTCGCCACCGCCGGCGCCTCGGGAGCGGGCCGTTTCATTTGATTCAAGGCGCGGACAACGAGGAAAATACAGAATGCCACGATGACGAAATTCACGATCAGGGTGATGAAGTTGCCGTAATTCCAGGTGACCGCCCCGGCCGTCAGCGCCTGATCCGGGGTGGCGAAATTTGTCGCGCCGTTAGCGCCGGCTTTGAGCACGATGAACTTCTTGGTGAAGTCGAGCCCACCGGTCAGAAGAGTGATCGGTGGCATGAGAATGTCTTTCACGAGGGAATTGACAATCGCGCCGAAGGCCGCGCCGATAATGACGCCGATCGCGAGGTCAACCGCGTTGCCTTTGATCGCAAACTCTTTGAATTCCTTGAACATGGCGACGGGATGATTGTTAGCTCGCGACGAGGTTGACAAGCTTATTCTTGACAACCACGACCTTGCGCACCGTCTGGCCAGCAGTGAACTCGCGCACCCGTTTGTTGGCGAGCGCGATCGCTTCCAGTTCGGCGTCGGTGGCGGCGACCGGCACCATCACCCGGTCCCGGACCCTGCCGTTAACCTGGAGCGCGATCTCCACTTCCTCCTCGACGAGGAATTCCGGCGCATGGACGGGCCACGGCTGGCTCGTGATGGCGGCGGGCTGGATGGGAAATTTCCGGCCGAGCGTCTCCCACAGTTCCGAAGTGAGATGCGGTGCGAAAGGATTCAGGAGGATGAGCAAGGTGCGCAGGACGGAGACGGGCCGGGTCGTCGCGGCGGTGAAGGCATTCACGAATATCATCATCTGCGCGATCGCGGTGTTGAAGGAAAGCGCCTCGATGTCTTCGGAGATTTTCTTGATCGTGGCATGGACGATTTTTAGCTGCGCGCGGGTCGGCTCAACCTCGGCGAGGGTGGCGGAAAGGACCCATTCGCCGGCCTGATTTTCTTCCATCAGGAGGCGCCAGACACGGGCCAGAAAGCGAGCCACACCTTCCACGCCGGTCATGCTCCAAGGCTTCATTTGCTCGAGCGGCCCCATAAACATCTCGTAACAGCGGAAGGCATCTGCGCCGTATTCGGCGATGACATCGAGGGGATCGATCACGTTCCCCCAGCGCTTCGACATCTTGCGACCGTCTTCGCCCAGGATGATGCCCTGGTTTACCAGGCGCTGGAACGGCTCGGCGGTTGAGAGATAGCCAAGATCGAAAAGCACCTTGTGCCAGAAACGCGCATACAAAAGGTGCAGTACCGCGTGCTCCGTGCCGCCCACATAAAGGTCGACGTTCATCCAATAACGTTCCGCCTCTTCGCCGACAAAACGCGCGCTGTTGTGTGGGTCGCAAAAGCGGAGGTAGTACCAACAGGAGCCGGCCCATTGCGGCATCGTGTTCAGCTCGCGCGTGGCGGTAGCGGAATAGCGGACCCATTCCTTCGCCCGCGCCAAGGGCGGTTCGCCCGTGCCGGTTGGTTTGAAATCATCCAACGGCGGCGGGACCAAGGGCAGATCAGACGGTGAGAGGGCTCCGTGTTTTCCATCTTGCCAGATGACGGGGAAGGGTTCACCCCAGTAGCGTTGCCGGGAGAAAAGCCAGTCGCGCAGTTTGTAATTGATCGTGCGCCGGCCGAGACCGCGCTCGGCGAGCCAGGCAGTGATCCGCTCTTTCGCTTCCGGCGTTGGCAAGCGGTCAATCACGGGGGAATTGATCGCTACGCCCTCGCCAATGAAACCGGTCGGCGCGACGTCGCCCGGCGGTTGCACCACTTCGATGATCGGCAGGTCAAACTTCCGCGCGAACTTGAGGTCACGCTCGTCGTGCGCCGGCACACCCATGATCGCGCCGGTCCCGTAGCCCATCAGGACGTAATCGGCGATCCAGATCGGCATCCGTTCGTTGCTCGCCGGGTTGATCGCAAACGCACCGGTGAAGACGCCGGTTTTTTCTTTCGCCAGGTCGGTCCGCTCGAGGTCGCTCTTGGCGGAGATTTCGGCCTTGTAAGCGGCGACGATTTCGCGCTGTTCGGCGGTCGTGAGTTGATCGACGAGCGGATTCTCCGGCGCGAGCACCATGTAGGTGGCACCGTAAAGCGTGTCGGGCCGGGTTGTGAAAACGGCGATCTGGACCCGGGCCCCGTTGCCCGAGGCGCGGGGGTCAGTGCCCCCGGCTACAGTAAATTGCACCTCCGCGCCTTCGCTTTTCCCGATCCAATTGCGCTGCAATAGCTTGATTCCTTCCGGCCAATCGAGTGGCTCGAGCTCCTCGATCAGGCGCTCAGCGTAAGCCGTGATACGCAACATCCATTGCCGCATCGGGCGCCTGACGACGGGGAAACCGCCCACTTCACTCTTGCCGTCGATCACTTCCTCGTTGGCGAGCACGGTTCCCAGCCCGGGGCACCAGTTTACCGGCACTTCGGCGACATAGGCCAGCCGCACGGCGTCAGGGTCGTCGCCTTTGTATGTCGCAATCGGTTCGGCCCTGCGCGTCTCGGGATTGAACCAGGAGTTGTAAATCTGGAGGAAAATCCATTGCGTCCAGCGATAGAACCCGGGATCGGCCGTGCTGACCTCGCGCTCCCAATCGTAGGAAAACCCGATCCGATGCAGCTGCGTTTTGAAGCGCGCGATGTTGTTGCGGGTCGTAACCTCCGGATGCTGCCCGGTGCGGATCGCGTATTGCTCGGCCGGGAGCCCAAACGCGTCCCAGCCAATGGGGTGAAGGACGTTGAAGCCGCGAAAGCGTTTGTAGCGCGCGACAATGTCGGTTGCGGTGTAGCCCTCGGGGTGGCCCACGTGCAGCCCGCTCCCGCTTGGGTAGGGAAACATATCGAGCACGTAGCATTTAGGCCGCGCGGGATCGAAGCCCGGTTCGCCCGGGTTGGCCGCGTGGAAGAGGCGACGCTCTTCCCAAAGCGCCTGCCACTTCGGCTCGAGTTGGTCGAATGGATAGGGTTTCCGCCGTTCGCTCATGGAGTGACGAGAAGGTGGGCGAATCAGGAAAGCTGGAAAGGAGGAAATTTGAGAAAATTTCTCCGCGCCCCTTCTTTCATTCCTGTTTTGCTGCTTTCCTGATCCATGTCCGACCTGATCCGGCTCATCCTGGCGACACGCAACCCGCACAAGAGCCGGGAATTTGCCCAGATCCTCGGCAGCGCTTTCGCGCTCGAGGATCTGCGGGGGCATCCGGAGATCGGCGAAATCGTAGAAGACGGCGCGACCTTCGAGGAAAATGCGCGGCTCAAAGCCATCACCGTCTCTCGGCAACTGCCGGGGCTGGTCCTGTCGGATGATTCCGGGCTGGAGGTCGATTCGTTAGGAGGAGCGCCCGGAGTTTTTTCCGCCCGCTACGCCGGCGCCGGAGCGAGCGATGAGGCGAACCGGCAGAAGTTGCTGGCCGAGCTGGCGGAAAGGGGACCCGATGCGGCCCGAACGGCGCGATTTCACTGCGCACTCGCTCTGGCGCGGGATGGAAGGGTGCTGGCGATTTACGAAGGCTCGGTCGTCGGCGAAATCGTCAGGCAAGCGTGCGGCGCGGCCGGCTTTGGTTACGATCCGTTATTTCAGCCTAACGAGTTTGCAGAGACATTTGCTGAACTCCCTGCTGCGACGAAGAACTCCATCAGTCACCGCGGCCGCGCCGTCGCGAAAATGAGACAGTTCCTCCGCGGCGCGAATCTCCTGAAGTAGGAAAGTCCTAGGGAGACGGTGGCGGTGGTGGCGGAGGAGGTGGCGGTGCCGCACCGGCCGCTCCAGGTGCACCTGCCGGTGCCTGCACGCCGGGGGCGCCCGGTGTACCGGGTGCGCCTGCGGAACCGTGCTTTATCTTAATTTCGTAGGCGACTTTCTCGATTCCTGCCGAGCGCACGCGATCGAGCAACTTCATCACATCGCCGTGGAGCGCTTCCCTGTCTGCACTAATGAAGACCTTCACATCGGGATTCCCCTTGTAAAGCGCGAGGAGACGCGGCATCACGTCACCGTCCGTCACCACTTCCTTATCGAAGTGGACGAGGCCATCGGGATCCACAAACAAACTGAGGCGGTCCCTCGGGTCGGGCGTCGGCAGAGGCTGAGTGGGCGCGACCATCGCCGGCAGGTTCACCCGAATGCCCTTCATGTGCACCTGGCTCAGGCTTACCATCATGAAGCTCGCCAGGAGGAAGAACATGATGTCGATCAGCGGGATGATTTCGATGCGGGCCCTTTTTTTTGGAACTGGCGAAGTGAAATGCATACTAGCAGAGTTCGTTTACAGCTGGGCGCCCGAAAGCGTATAGGTAATCGGCACCTTCACCCTTTTGTAAGTGCCCGGCTTCACACGCCAGCGGCGAAACGTGTTCATGGAGGTCTGATCAAGTATCGGGCTCCCGGTGCTTTGAGCGACTGAGACATCCGAGACACTGCCGTTGTCATCAAACGTGATGATGAATGAGCCGCTCCCGGTTTGCTTGGCTCGCCGCGCTTCGTAAGGGTAAACAGGGTGCGGACTACTGACGAAGTTATTCTTAGCCGCGGAATAGTTGGCCGTCCCCGAGTAGGCCGTGCCCTTGTTCTGCGCGACTTTCGGTCTCGGCTTCGGCGGTGGGGCTTGCGGTGGCCGCGGAGGAGGGGTCGGCTCTTGAATGGTGAACTCGGTCGGTTCGTCTGGCGGCGGAGGAGG
>DATBDG010000029.1:0-10677 GCA_036270055.1 Chthoniobacterales bacterium | reverse complement strand
CGCTGGCGAAGAATGGTTACCACCTTTGATCCAATGAGGCCGCTGCCTCCAATTATTACAATTTTCATGCGAATCTCCTAGTTTGTCGCCCCTATGTCGGGGCTGGGTTTGTTAATGCCGTTGAACGGACCTTCGAATACGCTCTCAGAAAGTTTGCGGCGATCGTTCGGACTCTCGCGAGCCTGCAATTTTTCCGGAAGCTGCTCCTTCGGTCCGGGTTTGCCGACTGCGGCCATGGCTTCCACTTGAAATTCGTCCGGGATTCGCAACTGTTGCCGCGCGCGCTCGTAATCGAATCCTTCCATCCCGTGGACGACCAGACCCTGATGGAAGCCCTGCAGCGCGAAGTTTTCCCAAGCCGCTCCACAATCGTAGGAATGAGTGATCGAAGGTTCGTTGTTGTGATCGAAAACCTTTCGTGAAACGAACACAACCAGAACCGCGGCATTCTTAGCCCACGCTTTGTTCGCGTCGACGAGCAAATCGAAAAATGTCTGCCAATGTTCCGTGGCACGCCGGGCGTACAGCGCGCGCCATTGCTGCGCGTTGAATGAAGACGGGGCCCAGCGCGCGGCTTCGAAAAGTCGCATCAATTCCTCTTCCGAAATTTCTTCGCCCGACATTGCGCGCGGCGACCAGCGGTCGAGCAAAAGCGGCACGATCTGATGATCTGCTTTTCTGAGTTCGCCGCCTTTAATCATTCGCCAATCCTTTTAATTAGCGACAGTCACGCTGTTCGGATGACTTGTCGGCTGCATGTTTCATTGGCTGATCAACGCGAGTTTCCCAAGATAGTGATCGTCGAGCGCACGTTGGGCTTCAACGGCCTGGTCCAGCGTGAACGTGCGCGCGACATGGACTTCAAACGGACCGGCTTCGATGAGACGATTGAGTTTTTCGAACGGCGGCGGGTTGTATTCGCCGTCGAAGCTTTGGATTTCGATGCCGGGTCGCTCCTTGGCGTTGAGTTGCACGCCATTCGGATAGGCGACGCGCCCTCCTTCCCGTAGGGTCGATAAGACTTTTTCAGCAGCTGCGCCGCCCGTCGTCAAAAGGACCGCATCCAATCCTTTCTGAGCGAACTCGTGGGCTGCGGCTTGGATGTCATCTTTATGTCCATCCACCACCTTATCCGCACCCAACTGCGTCACGAACGCAACACCGTCCTCACCCGATGCCACGGCCAGCACACGCGCGCCCATGCGTTTAGCTAATTGAACCGCCATGTGTCCGATTCCGCCGCTGGCACCGAGGATGAGTATGGATTCATCGGCCTTCAGGCCAAGCGTCGCGTCCAGGCCCGTGAGTCCCGTAATGGCATCGACCGGCATCGCTCCCGCCTGCACCATCGTCAATTTGGCCTTGACCGGAATGCGCGACAGGTTGGTCTCCTTCAGCACGATGTATTGTGCATAGAATCCGCCTTTTGGATTCATCAAAGCAACTCCATACACGCGGTCGCCTTTTTCCAGACTTTGCACGCCGTCACCGACCGCCTCCACCGTGCCGGCCCCGTCGGAACCGAGCACAAGCGGGAACGTGGGTTGGACGTTGTACTCTTTAGCAAAGCCGCCTTCGCGTTCAAACGGATCCCAAACGCCGACGCCAGCCGCTTCGACCCGGACCAGCACTTCATCGGCGCCCACATCGGGTATAGGAAGTTGACGAATCTTCAAAGTTTCAATTCCGCCAAACCGATCGATCGCCACCACTTTCATTGTTTTATTTAATGTTTGATTCATTGTTCGTCCTCCTATTCACAGATGATTGCTGAAATGCTTTCTCGTTCCGGGTGGAACCGGACTAGCGCGATAATGCCTACCAAAAGAAAAAGCGCCAGGACAACGAGCTGCGTCAGCTTGAATGGTTGCTCGGTTTGGGTTGGGGCGAGCGCGTGCAAAGCGGGAATTTTCTGGAATAACTGCACGACAAGAACGAACACGTTGAGATAAAGAGCAATGACAGCGGTGCCGATGTAGATCCAACGCCACGCGCCAAGCATTCGGCGCGAGTAGCAGGCAAAGATCGCGATTGCCAGCGCGACTAACGATATAATCCCGACACCAATGGCTGGTGTGACACCATGAAACGGGAAGAAGAAGCCCGTGACACTTGTGAGAACAGTCGTGATCAGGAACCATTTGGTCCAGCCATCGAGCGGCTTGCTGCCAAGCATGCCAAACAAAACGACGAGCCCGGTGAAAATGCCTATCAAGCTAATTAAGACATGAATCTGTGTGTAAACGCGCAATATCATTGGAGATCCTCTTATTCTCCTGACTACGTTTTGATAAACGCAAGCAGGTCAGCGTTGATGACGTCGGCATGCGTCGTCGGCATGCCGTGAGGGAGGTCTTTGTATGTCTTTAGCGTGCCATTCTTGAGGAGCTTGGCTGACAGTGGACCGGAAGCCTGATACGGCACGATCTGGTCGTCCTCACTATGCATGACCAGAACTGGTACCGAGATCTTCTTCAAATCTTCCGTGAAGTCGGTCTGTGAGAACGCGACGATGCCGTCATAACCCGCCTTGGCACCGCCCATCATGCCCTGGCGCCACCAGTTCCAAATGAGAGGCTCGATCGTTTTCACACCGGGACGATTGAAGCCGTAGAACGGCCCGGATGGCAGATCATAGTAGAACTTGGCCCGGTTGGCGGCGAGTTGGGCCTGGAGATCGTCGAAGACCGATTTGGGCAGGCCTAACGGATTGGCCGGAGTCTTCACCATGAGCGGCGGCACAGCGCTGATGATCGCCGCCATCGCCACATTCTTATCGCCATGACGGGCTAGATAATGCACGACCTGGCCGCCGCCGGTCGAATGGCCGACGTGAATCGCATCCTTCAGGTTCAGATGATCGGTGACGGCCTTCAGATCATCCGCATAATGGTCCATATCATGTCCGTCGCCGGTTTGAGTCGAGCGACCATGTCCGCGCCGATCAGTCGCAACGACGCGGTAACCTTTGCTGAGGAAAAAAAGCATCTGCGCGTCCCAATCATCCGCCGAAAGAGGCCAGCCGTGACTGAACACGATCGGCTGCCCGCTGCCCCAGTCTTTATAATAGATGTCGACGCTTGCTCCGTTTTCTTTCCCGCTAGTGACGTATGGCACAATGATTTCCTTTCAGTTGCAAGTTGTGATTGTAAACTCGGCCTCCGTCGCCAGGCGGCAAGCCCATCCCGACTGCTTGCCAGCGGGACGTCAGGTTACATTTGTGTGAATTTTTCACCCCAGGACGTTTGAAACGGAGACTGCATTCTGCTCTTGCCATCTTCCGGCCAATGAAGCCAATAGTACGTCTCGAGGAATCGTTTATGCGAAAATCTTTTCGCTGGATCCGTTTTCAGATCGGGCTGTGGGCGGTTCTCCTATTGCCGGCTGGTGCTGGCTTGGCCGCGCCAGCTGCAATTGAAGCAAGAACTGCAAAGATCGATGGCATGGGACTTCACTACCTGACCGCCGGGAAAAGGTCCGGCAGTGATCCTCCTCCATGGTTTTGCCGAGACCTCGCGGATGTGGCGGCCGACCATTCCACTTTTGGCGGAAAGGTTTACCGTGCTCGCGCCCGACCTGCCCGGGATCGGCGACTCCGACATCCCGGAAAACTCCGAAAGCCTTCACGAGCAGGGGACCGACATGGTGGAGGCGGCGAGGCAAATTCACCCGCTCGTCCGTTCGTTAGGCGTGGAGAAGGCGCGGAATTGCTGGCAGCTGTGGGCATTCGGCTGGAACGTGCCGCAAGAGAGCGGTCGGTCCGTGCCCAGGGAGCGCGCGCCGGATTCGCGCGGGCTTGCCCAGCCGATGGAGCGCGATCTGGATCGCGGCAGCTACGAGATCAATCACTGTCTGCCGATCGAGGTCGAGATAGGGGCGGCCCAGCCTGCTGGGTGAGAGAGCAGGCGAGACGCCTGCTCGACTGACAGGCCAGAGGCCTGTGTTACAGCTCCCAATCAACCTCCACCCGCTGGCGGCGGGCGAAGCGATCGTGGAAGAAAAGCTCCTTGTGCCGGCAGCCGTGCTCGTGCACGAGCCGCGTTACCTTGACGTCGAAGCAGCAGTATTCCGCGATCTCGAGGATGCGGCCTTCGCGCCACCAGCGAATGGCGTCGAGGCTGGCGGCGGTCTTGCGCACGCCTAACGTCGCCTGCGCGATCGCGTCGAGGCCGAGGCGGTGCCCGAGTTTCGTCTCCATGTCGAGCATGAGATCGGCCGTCGGCAGCTCGTGCGCGAGATCGAGCACGGTGTAACCCATCAGGACGTGATAATCGAAATTCAAAACATTGAATCCGACGACGAGATCGGCGCGGCGCAAACGTTCGATCAAATCGTGGACGCGCGGTTCGTGGAAAATTTCGTAGCGCCTGCTGCGCGTGCTGTAGATGACGCCGACCGACATCTGCATGTTGCCTTTGCGATCCCAGCCGCCGGCGTCGTTCGCGGTCCGCTGGGTTTCGAGATCGAAATAAACGATGTCGCGCGGCATCGTCCTATTTCAGCTCGAACTCGCCGCAATCGAAAGCAATCATTTGCGCAAGATTGGAAACGCGGAACTGCTCGACGACCGCGCCGTCATCCTGAAAAACATCAATCGTGCTGTCGTTAGGCCGGCCGAGCAGGGTGCGCGTCAGGTTCGGGCTGTTGCTGATCGTCCGGAGGGGGAGACCGTCGTGTGTCTCGAGAAAAGAGCCGTCTTCATCGAATCCGATCGCGAGCTCGACTTTTCCCGGTTGATCGTGTTCGAGGGGATCGGGCCGCAGCTTCTGAGTGATCTTTTCCGGCTCTGGCGGCGCGTTGGCGGAGGCGGCGATCGGTTTGCCGTTTTCGAGAGAAAAGTTTTTGTGCGCGATGATTTTCTTTTCGAAGAGGCTTTTCCAATCGGAAACGGCTCCGTTGGCCCCGTCCGCCAGCGTGCGAACAAGGGTCAATCCACGAAAGCGCTCGAGGAGCTGGTTGCGCTCGACGAGGAAGATTTTCTCCTCCGTTAAGGAGGCCTCGATTCGCTCCGGCTGCGGATCGTCCGCCACGTAATCAAGTCGACGCAGGACTTCGTGGTCCTTCGCCAGTTGCCGCACCTGGCGCGGGCTCTGCGCGTCGGGAAAATCGACAAACCAAATGCTTCCATCTTTACCCTCGGCGCAGTCGAGCACGTTGGGAAACGTCGCGATATGATGGCAGTGCATACCCGCCGGCGCCGCCGCCTCGCCGCGAAGCGCGCCGGTTGTCTGATCGCAAATGAAAGTTGCTTTTTTCTCGCCGACCAGTTCCGCGTCCGCGATCAACTCGCCATTCTTCATCCAGAGCTGAGTCAGGCGGAGAATGTGGGGCGAGTTTTCGTCCGTCACCCAATCGTTGAAGAAATAATCAATCCCCTCGACCCGCAGGTCGCCGACGAGGTAACCACGCCCGTGATACTTTCCGTTAGGCAAAGGGTGCCCGTTGTCATCCATTCCGTCCCAGTTCGTTTCCAGAGCATCGTGACCGGGAGTGAACTCCGCGATCTCGTCTTCGCGGTGAAGGACGCGGACCAGCTTCCCGTTTGCGTCGTAAATCCCGAGGCTGATTGTGCCTTCGAGCGGCGGGAGAGCGAAGCGAAGCGGCACGCTGCGCGGCGGCGTCGCGGAAGGTTCAGGCGAAGGGGTTGCCGCAGGTGAAGGCGATGGCGAGCTGATCGGCAACGGCGTCGGAGATTCCTGCGCGAGGGTGGCGGTGCATCCGAGGACGAGGAGGAGAAGGGCGAGACGCATGCTCGGCTCGGCTAGAGGTAATATCGCCAGTTCAATTCGGGGAAGAGGTTAGCGCGCTCTTCGCATTCGCCAAGAAATTCGAGGTCGATTTGATCGGTCGCGAGATTTTCGTAGAGCCGGTTGAAACGCAGGAGATGATCCTTCGTCCGTTGCGCGGCGTATTCGGGCGCACTGTTCGTCTTCATGAGAAAGGCCCAATCGCTCGCCTGGGCGAGGAGAAGCTCGCGCGCCGCCTGGCGGAGCGCGCGTTCGATCGCGGGATCGCTCGTCGCGCGACGCCGCCGGGCCAGCTCCGTCATCCGGCGGGTGGCGGCGTGCAGATGCGGATAGATCCAGGCGTTCTTTTCATCCAGCCAGACGCTGCTGTAGCCATGCTCGCCCCAACTCGAGGGATTAGGCCTCACGACCTGGTGCGAGGGATAAGCGGCGAGGAATTCGCTCGGGGTCGTGAGGCGGAATGCAGCTTCCTCCGCAGCCGCGCGACGGATGAACATTTCGAGGAAACGCGGACCCTCAAACCACCAATGACCGAAAAGCTCGGCGTCAAACGGGCTCACAATTATGGGAGCGAAATTCATTGCCTCCAGGTCGCGGAAACGCGCCGCGCTCTTCTCAAAAAAATCGTCCGCGTGCTCGTCGGCGACGGCGCGCGCCCGGGCGCGATCGTAAAGCTCCTTCTCCCGCTCGCGACCGGTGACGCGATGATATTTTATCCCGCTGAATTTCCGGAGGCCGCGCGGGCGGAGAAAAGGCGCCAGCTCTTCCTCCGGTCGATCGAACCCGATATCGCGATAGAAATCGCGATAAAACGGATGGCCCGGATAGCCCGACTCGGCGCTCCAGATTTGCCGGTTCGACTCGCGGTCGCGCGCGAAAGCGGCCGGACCGGCCGGAGTGTAGCAGGGGGCGAAGATGGCGTGTTGCGGCCGGGGCTGGGCAAACATGAGCCCGTGGGTATCGAGGACGAACCAGCGAATATTTGCCTCCTGCAGGATGGCATCGAGGTCGTGGCTGTAGCCGCATTCCGGGAGCCAAAAACCATTCGGCTCGCGCCCGAACATTTCGCGATAGCTGTCGCAACCGATCTGGATCTGGGCGCGTTGCGCTTCCGGGAAATCCTGGAGGAGGGGGAGAAAACCGTGGGTCGCGCAACTGGCGATGATTTCGAGCGCGCCGGCCTCCTGCAATTGGCGAAATGCCCTAACGACATCGCGCCCCAGAGTTTGCTCGTAGAAGCGTCGCGTTTCGCTGAAGAAGTCGGCGTAAAAGGTGGCCAGCTCGAAAAGTGACGGAAGATGGCGATTGCGTTCGACCTCCTGGCGGGCGAGGCCGATCAGGCGCTCGAGGTGGCGCAGGTAACGTTCCTGCAGGAGCGGGTCGCGCAGCATCGCGCCGAGCGGCCCGGTGAGCGACATCGTGAGGCGATGCGGCACCTCTTCCTCCGCCAGCCGCTGCAGCATGCGGAGGAGCGGCAGGTAGGTTTCGGTCAGCGCTTCAAAAAACCAGTCTTCCTCGAGAAAATCTTCGTGCTCCGGGTGCCTAACGAAGGGGAGATGGGCGTGAAGAAGGAGGGCAAAAGAGCCGGCGGCCATTGCTGACTTATGGTTTCTGAATGCTGATTGAAGAGCGATGGCCGCGTCGCTTCTCGAGGGGCCGCCGATCAGCAATCAGCAATCAAGAATCAGCAATTCTTCAGAGCGTGCGGCAGAAATCCTGGAAGCGGTCGAGGCCCTTCTTGATGATGTCGATGCTCGTCGCATAGCTCAGTCGCACGGTGCGATCGTCGCCGAAGGCCGCGCCCGGAATGACCGCGACGTTCGCCTTGCTCAGGAGCCGGTCGCCGAAATTCTGCGAGGTCAATCCGAGCTGGCTGATGTTGACCAAAACGTAGAACGCACCGAGCGGCCGGACCGCGGTGATGTTCGGGATTTTCGAAACGCGGTCGTACATGTAATTGCGCCGCATATCAAACTCGTCGTGCATGTCGGAGAGCGGCTGCTGATCGCCCTTCAGGGCGGCGATCGCGCCTTTCTGGGCAAAGGAACAGGGGTTGGAAGTGCTGTGGCTCTGGATGGAATCGACCGCCTTCGCGATCGCTTCCGGCGCGCCCATGTAGCCGAGTCGCCAGCCCGTCATCGCGTAGGATTTGCTGAAGCCGTTGACCGTGATCGTGAGGTCGTAGGCCGCCTTGGAGAGGGACGCGATGCTGACGTGTTCGGCCCCGTCGTAAACGAGCTTCTCGTAGATTTCGTCCGACAAAATATAGATGTCCTCTTCCGCCGCCACGTTGACGATGGCTTCGAGTTCCTCCCGGCTGTAGACGGAACCGGTCGGATTCCCCGGGCTGTTGATGATCACCATTTTGGTCCGCGGAGTCATGGCGTTTTCAAATTCCTCCGCGGTCATCTTCCAGCCGTTGCGCTCGTTCGTCTGCACGATCACGGGCTCGGCTCCGGCCAGGCGCACCATGTCGGGATAGCTCACCCAGTAGGGCGAGGGGATGATGACTTCGTCGCCGCGTTCGCAGGTGGCGAGGATGGCGTTGTAACAGGAATGCTTGGCCCCGTTGCTCACGATCACCTGGCTGGGGCGATATTCGAGGCCGTTGTCGGCCCCGAGCTTGTCGGCAATCGCCTGGCGCAACTCCGGCAACCCGGAGCTGGGAGTGTATTTCGTGAAACCCTGTTCGAGCGCCGCGATGGCCGCCGCCTTGATGTGCTCGGGCGTGTCGAAGTCCGGTTCGCCGGCCCCGAAGCCACAAATGTCGATGCCTTCAGCCTTCATCGCTTTCGCTTTGCTGTCGATCGAGAGAGTGAGCGAGGGGTTGAGTTGGGCGGCGCGAGTTGAGATTTCCATGGTTAAAGTGGTCACAATAATTTTTCCAAAAAAGGGGAGCGCAAGCTATCGGCGCGCATAGAAGTTTTCAATCAAAGGTTTGAGGTTGTTCTCCCGCACCTGCACGATTTCCATCTCGCGTTTTGCGTTTTCCGCCGAGTCGGAAGCATGGGCGGCGTTGACCATAATCGTCTGGCCAAATTCCCGCCGAATCGACCCGGGCGGGGCCTTGCTCGGATCGGTCGGGCCCAGCACATCGCGGATTTTGCGCACGGCGTCTTCGCCCTGGTAAACGATCGCAATGCACTTCTCAGTCCCGGGGAGAAGACGCTGCGCGTCGCTCGTCGCGCTCGGCCGGCCGCCGGACATGAACTCGACGATGTCTTCCCAGGCTTCGCGCCCCTTTTCGGCGCCGAGTTTGTCGCGCAGGACAGCCAGGACCGGTCCGTAAAATTCCTCCGCCTGGCCTACGCTCATGCGATGCACCTTGAACCCGATGATGTAGAGCCCGGTCCGCGAGAAAACTTCGATCACCCCACCCGGCCGGATGTTCGGAAACTTGAAATTGTCGGGCTTGATCAGGACGAGTGATTTCTCGACTTTCGCCTCCGCCGGATAGGTGATGACGTCGTCGAGGATGCCACCGTCGCGGTCGGAAAATTCGGCCCAGAGTTTCAGATTTTCCTCGACCGACTCCGCATCGAGCGAGGCGACCACCGCGGGCTCGAAGTAGGTCACCTTGCCGTTTTCCTCCGTGATGTAATCGCCGTAGGTGTCACGAATCGTCTCGCCGCTCGTTCGCTCGTGGACGATGTGCCCGACAACGTGGCGAATTTTTTGGATCGCATCCTGACCCCGAAAAACGAGGAGGAGCACCCGCGGGTGCTGGCCGCCGCGCTCGCCAGTAAAATTTTTCTGCACGTAATCGCGCAGCAACTCCTGGGTGGCGCGATGCCGCGGATCTTTCGAAGTCACGATCCCCTCGGTATAACGGCGGACGAGTTCCTCGCTCGGGGCGAACATCCGGCCACCGACGAGGTCGAGCCCGGTGCGGGAAATGAGGCGGGAAACGATGCCGCCGGTGCGCGACTTGCGCATCGAATAGGGAGTGACGATGACGTAGGAAAGTTCTTCAGCCTGCATAGGGAATCCTGAGCGGCTTGACGGATTCAGCCGCGGTTTTGCAGGCAGTCGAAGTCGCTCGGACGCGAGGAAGGTAGCTGCGACCAAGGGGCCTTCAACTAGCTTTTCCGGGTCGCGAGCAGGGCGGTCCATTTGCCCCGCCGACGTTCTTTCTCGAGCTGAAATCCGGCGCCGGCAAGAGCGCGGATGACCGCGGCGGCCTGTTCGCGCAGAATGCCGGATACGATGAGCGCTCCGCCGCCGCCGGCCAACGTGCGCCGAAAGACTGGCAGAGCCTCGATCAGCAGCTCGCTGAAAAGATTCGCTGTCACCACCTCGAAGTGGCCGCCGGTTTTGAGCTGAAGAATGTCGCCGGTGACGAACTTTGCGCGCGTGACCCCGTTGAGCCGGGCGTTGCCGCGCGCCGTTGCGATGGCGCGCGGATCGTTGTCGAGGCCGAGCACTTCCGCCGCGCCGAGTCGGCGCGCAGCCAGCGCGAGAATGCCGGCGCCGGTGCCGGCGTCGAGCAGACGCCAACCTGAGCGTAAGTTTCTTGTCACTTGCTCGAGCAACCGAAGCGCCATTGCCGTGGTCGCATGCTCGCCCGTGCCGAAGGCGCCGGCGGCGGGAATGATGAGCTGCGGCCTGGCAGAGTCGGAATCCTGCGGTTCACTCACGACTTCCAGCCGTCGTCCGATGCGGATCGGCGGATGCGGGCGCGACGTGTGAAGCCAATTGCGCGGCTGCATTTGAATCGTGCCGCCGAATCGGCGCCGGAGAGTCTCCGCCTGGCGGCGGCGGCTGCAGACGATCTGCGCGATACTGCGCGCTCCTCCCGGGCGGGTGATGATCGCGAGGTTGGACCCGGCGAGTTTTTCGAGTCGCGCTTCGTTCGCCGCGAGCCATTTCGCCGAGGCCTGCTTTTGCCAGAGGATCATCAGGTTCGGCGGAAGGTTAGCGACATTCTCGC
>DATBDG010000028.1:0-9299 GCA_036270055.1 Chthoniobacterales bacterium | reverse complement strand
TTGCCGGGTTCCGATGCACGCAAGGTGGAGATCGCGCGGATCATCTGGGAAAGGACGACGGTCCCGCAGAGCTGGTTGGCCAGGCACCTGAGTATGGGAAGCGCGGCTAACGTAAGCCAGCAAATGCGCCGGCGCGCTGCTGCCGGCCCGCCAGCGAATTTGCCAGCCTCGCTGCAAGGATGGATTCGTTGTGTCAAGAAATGATGCCTGACCCCTATTGTTATACTCACCGCTTCCGGCCTGGTCGTAGGTTGGGCGAACGTTCCCTAGCCTGCGGAATGGAGGATGCAGGAGCAAGTCTCAAGCAAAATCTGTGACCACAGAAAGTCGCGAGGAGTCTGGCTCTGTGCCGCTGGCAATCGGTTAGATTGGGGACAGCTCTGGGAGCAATTGGAGCCACGCACCGGATGAAGTGCAGCGAGACGAGAGCAGTTTCCTTCAGCCAACCGCGCACTGGCTGGGCTTCCCTCGATCCGCCGTTCGCCGCTCTAGTCCGGATACTCGTCCGAGCCCTGCACCCAGAGAAATGATTGGAGGTCGATCATGTCGCGCGGACGCAGGTCGCGCAGATCCCGGCGCACGCTTTGCGCAAAGTCGAGTAGATTCGAGTAAGTCTCCCAGTTCGGCTTCGATCGATACCGAAAGTCGAAGCCATAATTGCGCGCCGCCATCCTCGTCACATTCGGCTTTAGAAAGAAATGCTTCTGCGGTTGCGCGATGAACCCCCACACCGTCACCAGCGGCCAGGTCAGGACCCGGGTCTGACGCCGGGGCAAGGCCGCGACCGTCTCGCACCAGGCCGTGAACCGCTCTTCATCGCTCCCGCTACCATGCAGCAATTCGTAGAGCCCGGTCGCAAAAGCCTTCGCGCCCGAGGCAGGCTTCAGGGCGTCCCGCAACGCCATCTTCTCGAACGAGAAGATCATGCTATGACGCGAACGTTGCTCCGTCCGCACCGCCCGCGCCGCGATCTCGCCATACTCGCGCCGACCGAGCAACCGCCGAAACTCCTCGGGATTCAGCGCTTCCTCCCAGCGCTGGTGCGTCTCCCATTTGTAACTGCGCTCCCACTCGAGGTAAGTCTCGTCGCGAAACCCCTTCGGGAAGTAACGGAGAAACTTCCTGCGCGCGCCGATCGCTCCCGACGTTTTCGCGCGCGTTGCCCCCATACCCGTTGAATCGAAACATCGCCAGCGCCCGGCCCCCAGGCTGCACCGGCTGGCTTCTTCGATCCGCGAGGCGCGGTTAATCCTCGCTCTCGCTCTTCGCCAAAACCTCCATGGCCAGGGGAATGGTCGTCAGCGCGCCGATGGCAGTGAGAATGGCGCCGGCCGCCTCGCGTTGCTGATCGGTGAGACGTTTCGCGATCAACAGCGCCAGCCCGGCGCCGAGCATCGGTCGAAATGTTCCTGCGGGTTCATTGCCAAGCTAGCAATCGCGCCGACACTCGCTGCTGTGAAGACGAGCGGAAACACCATCCTTATCACCGGCGGAGGCTATCCGCCATCTTATTGCACATCGCGCAGGGTTCGTTGACGATGAATTTCTTCGGAGAACTGGTGAACAACACACCCTGGGACTACCATTAACCTTGAACGCCAAGGCAGTCTGCGAGTTGATAGACGCAGTCATCATTGCAACGACTACGATTTTACAATATGTCGATGATAAGATGTCTGATGAGTTCAGAACAAAGGATAACAACTTGTTTGGACCATCTCAGTCAACACACAAGAGCGCGGAAATACGTGAAGAGGGGGATCTTTGATTTTGGAGCCCGCAGGGACGCCGGAAGCTTGGTGCCTGCAACATTCAAGTATCGGCGTCACGGGCTTTTCACGAGTCGCGCTAATTCCCCGGTAAACCACTAATTTACTCAGTCCTTAGCGCGCGAACATCGCGTTGACGCGGCTGGCGCAGACGTGATCGAGCAGGGGGAGGAGGGCGCATCGCGGTGACCACTGCGGTGGTGGGGATGTGCACACACCAGGTGAATCGCGGGTTGATTCTGTTGGTCTCGAGCTTCTACGCAAGTGCGTTCTGCGCTTTTATTTCTTTGCGCTCGTCATCGGCGCGAGTGAGGCGACGATTTTCTCGAAGCGCGGGTCGCCGCGGAGCGGGTCCCAGTAGGGCAGCAGTTTCAGCGCGCCGTAGGAGTTGGTGGAGCTCGCACTTAAAGAAATCGATTTGGCCAAGTATTCGCAGGCGAGATCTTTTTCTCGCCCACCCACGCGGCGATCACGGCGAAGTATTCGGTCACCTGGGAGAAATGGGGTCAGCTTCAGAAGCTTGCTGCCCCTCGGAGATGGACTCGCCCTTTCTGTCTTTCGGGCCAGCACTGGGGTGATGGCCAGTGGAGCGGCACGTCGGCTGCTCGCCAACAGATGTGAGGCAATACGGAAGCGACGCGGAAGAACTTTTAAAAAGCTGAAAACTGAAAGCTGAATGGAGCGACCGGGGATGAGCGACATAGACGGGGCGCCGCGAGGTAGCGGACTGAGCGGGCGTCACTGGTGGAGAAGAGCCATGCGTCCGGGGAAGACGTCCGGCCGGTCAGCTCGGCCTGAAGGCGGGCTGGATCTGTTTCGGCCTCGGATCGGAGGTGAGCTGGTTCTTTCGTTTCGGGAATGTCTTTTTCTCGGTCGCGCTGATCACTGCGGTGGTGGCGATGTGCACACACCAGGTGAACCGCGGGCTGATCCTGTTGCTCTCGAGCTTCTGCGCGATCGCGTTGTGCGCTTTTGTTTTCTTTGCGCTCGTCGTGGCACGATCGGGATGGCGGCCGCTCCTGCGCTCGGGAAAGCGGTCTAATCGGCCGGTGATTTGAAAGAGAGCGGAGATCGCCGAGAGCGAAATCGGCTATTTTCCGACGGAGCTAAACCTGATGAAAGACATCGCGCTGGTTTTCGATCTCGATGGCACCCTGGTCGATAGCCTGCCGGATTTGCACGCTGCGGTTACGAGATGCTGCGCGAATTACACCGGCCGGAACTCACGCCCGCGCAGGTGCGACCCATGACCGGCGACGGCAGCCGTGCCCTGGTCGAACGCGCCCTCGCCGCCGCAGAAATGCGGCGCTCCTCCCATAACGAATGACCGTTTCCGCGACGCGGCAGCACTTGAAGCTTGACTTGCCGGCTCGCAGTTACCTACAAACCGTAATATGAAATCCTGCAGGACTGTTTCCACGATGGGTTTGGCCGGTGCGACCGGTCTGTTGCTCTTGTTCGTTTCCCTCCTCGACGCGAGCAAGCTGCGCGCGGCCGGTGTGCCGGGGCTTGAGCAGCCCGATGGCGCCGGGCTGGTGATCGAAAGCTTTCCGGCGCCCTTTCCGAAAGGTCTGGCGAGCGACGGCGCGAATATCTGGGTGGTGGATTATTTCTCGGGAAGCGGCTCGCCCGCCCTGGATGGGTCGGTAACGAAGCTGCGGGCGAGCGATGGAACCCTGCTCGCCACTTACACCGTGCCGCCTTTCTCATATGGGGCCGCCTTTGACGGGGCGAACATATGGGTCAGCTCGTTTTACTCCGGGCTGACCAAGCTGCGGGCGCGGGATGGGGCTAACCTCGGCAGCTTTGATGGAGGCGCCGGGCCCACGAGGATGTTGTTTGATGGCGCAAATATCTGGGCGCTCAACCCGACGGTGAATACGGTGACGAAAGTGCGGGCGAGCGATGGGGTAAAGCTGGGCTCCTTCGCCTGCGGCGATAGCCCGGGCGCGTTAACCTTTGACGGGGAAACGATCTGGGTAACGAACGGTTCGCCCATGACGGTGACCGGGGTGCGGGCAAGCGATGGGGTGATCGTCGCGACCTATCCAGTGGTGGGCCAGCCGGCGGGCATCGGTTTTCTCGCCGGTAACCTCTGGATCACGAGTGCGACCGCGGGAACGATTACGGAGTTGCAAGCGAGCGACGGTTCCATCCTGGGGACTTTTAACGCCGGGATGAGCCCAACCCAGATCGCTTTCGCCGGCTCGCAAATCTGGCTCACCAATCATGTGTCCGGCAGCGGGCGGGTGAGCCGGCTGCGCTCGAGCGATGGGGGTGGGAAGACGAGTTACGTGGTGGGATCGTATCCAGATGAGATTCTATACGATGGCAGCGCCATCTGGGTCTCGACCGAGCAGAACGAAGTGGTGAAGATCAGCCGCGCGCCGCAGTAGGAAGGCAAAAAAAGTAGAAGGTTCAAAGGGTAAAGGCGCGCGAAAAGGCCTCCGCGGTCGAGAGCTTACTTTTGTGGTCGGAACGACCGAATGGCGGACGATCGATAAGATCTTCCCGCTGCCTATGATTTATTTGGCGACAAAGGGAATCCCGAAGGTCTTCGTGACCTGATTGCGCAGGAAAACCCCCACTCCGTCTTTGGCGTAAACGAGCCGGCAAATTTTTTCGCTGCCTCCTGCTTGCCGAGCATGACAGCATGCAGCCGCTGCTCGTAACGCTGCAGCGCCCCCTCGGGAGTGGTGCTAAGTTCTCCCGCGAGCATGTAGGCCGCGGCCATGGCGAGGGCTAATCCTTGACCGACGAGGAGCGACGGACAGGAAGCGGCATCGCGACGAGGCCGACGCGGCCCGTCGACCAGCTCTTCATCCGAATCTGGCTGACTGGATCGGATTCCGCCCGATGCGACGGAGGCGTCAGCCGCGGGCGGATGAACAACCGGACTAAGAGGGATTAGCAAATTAAGTTCAGGTAGGCCTGGGACTTTGCGACGCGTTTCCTCGTCCCGCTACTCTCGACCATTCTGGCGCCGGAATGTTGGCCTCGCCCGCGCCGACGCCCGGTCGCTTTGGAGGCACGACCTTTTGGTCTTAGCGAGGACGGACGGAGGCTATCAGTGGCCCGTCGGCGTCGCGCGAGATAAACCATATCGTTTCGTCGTCGGACGGATCGACCTCGGAGGTCACCAGATCGATTCGATCGCCGCTCGATCCGCCGCTCGGCGAGCTCAGCTCCACGGATTCGCGAAACGAAGACTCTCCATGATATAGAACTGCATAGCGTATCCGGGTCGGCGTCTTCGCATCGTAGGCCCGGAAAGAAATCACGACGTCCTCGTCTTTGTTGACGTCGAGTGAGACGTAGTCGCGGCTGTGCGCGCCAGCGAGCGTCCACTTCCTGGCGTTCTGGAGGTCGAGGATGATCTGCTTCTTGTCACCCGAGAGCGAGATCGGCACGCGCCAGACGCGGATCTTTTCGCCTTCGTCACCAGCAACGTAGATGTTGCCGTTCCTGTAGACGACCTCGGATAAACCGATGTTTGTGTTGCCCGGATCCGAATAGGGGGTTTTCGACTTAATGAGCGCACCGTGAGTCGTGCCGGAAGGTTTCGGCAGCCCGAAAACCCAGAGCTGCGATCCGGAGGCGGCAGCGAAAAATGTCAGGTCATCCAGGGTCCCGTGGTGCTTGGCAACACGGACGTAGGCGCTCGGAAAATCCTCCTTGGTCAGAACCGGCTTGATCTCGGTGCGTTTGCCGGCGGCCATCTGTTCTGCATCAAAGAGCCAAATCTTGCCGACGGGGCGAACCCCCTCGCCGTCGAGCACGTTGTGGTGGAAGACTGCGTATTGTCCGTGAATCGCCATGAGCGGGAAGTCCTCGTAATCTTCGCATATCTTGAAGGTGTGGAAGCCTTTCGTCGGATCCTCCGACTTGGACACGGCCGCAAAGGTAATCCGCGTTGCCTCGTTGTGCTCGGCCTTGCACAGCGCCGCATTCGGCTTGCAATCTGTTGTTGCCCACAGGCGGTCACGGCCGTGGGTCACGATCCAGAAGCGTTTGCGTTTCTTATCGTAGGTCGTTCGGGTATCGTAAAAGTCGTCGATGCACGCGCTCGTGGGGAATCCGTTCGCGTCGCGCAGGACGTCATTGCCGGTGCCGTCGGATGGCGCTGGATTAGCCGGATCGCATGGGATGGCCTTGCCTGCCTTGACCTCGGCATCGGTGCTCGATGGGAACCGGCCAATGTTCACGTTGTGTTCGCCTGTGCCGGTCCAGCGTTTGCGCATCAGATTCGCAACCGCGCCGTGTTCTATAGCCAGGTCTGATGTCGTCGTGTTCGATGCCAGCTCGGTGCCATCCAGCGAAAGCTGCGTCCGTGGGTTTCTGCTGTAGAGGTCGAAGTTATTGTAATCGCCGGCCAGGATATGGTGGTCGCTAACCGCGATGCTCATATCAATGCTATGTATCGTGGGCCGAAACTGCGTCACCTTGGGATGCCAGTTACCGAGCACGGTGATTACGTAGGCGGCGCCTCCCTTCGCGACGACGGCTCCCTCGGTCCTGGCAATTGCGCTAACTTCGACCGTTGCACTGTGGCCCGGAGGCGCGGTGGCCGACACCTTTAAGGTCCGATTCGACCGGCTGATCCATGACGGCACTCCGCTGAATTCGTAGCTGATAATGGTGCCTTCGATATTTGCATCGACGGAGGCATGCAGCGTGCCCGCAGGGACCGTGAAGGAATCGCCTTGCAGCACATCGGCCGAGTGATCGCCGAAAAAGGAAATGGTTCCCATGTGGTGAGGCTCTTCGTCGGGATGATTTCGTGGCGGGAGAGCATGCAGGCTGCCAGTGACAAATGCGGCGGCGAGCGAGACCCAGATTGCTGCCATCCTGGGCGAAAGCCGGGGGCATGAGGCGTGTCGGATAGCTCTTCCTCTTCTCGAGATTTCACCGTCACCGCCAAGCAGACTGGATGAGTCCATCGCAAACGAAGGGACTAAAAGTTTCCGACTTGGCAGAAACTATAACGGCAATCGGCAATTCGTCATCTGCTCCCTTTGCACGGCATTTGACTCCTCGAGCTCCGGCACCTGCTCGTCCTCGTATTTGTTGATCAACAGGCCGATGACTTCCATGAGCGAGGCAAGCGCGTGGGATTCGTCGTTGCCGACTTCGTCCACAAGTTGATCGAGCAAGGTGACGAGGCGCCAGTACTCCACCTCCGTGTGCGGGACGAAGACGGACTGCGAGAGTTTGGGCCAGTGAGCGACTGTCGCCTTTAGGGTGTCGGTCATTTTTTCCAAGCTCCGGTGTTATTCAGAAAGTTTTGTCGAAATCCTGGTGCGTGCCGATCCAGATTCAGTCGGCTTTATCGCCATCGCTCCGACAAACTGCGCGGTAGCCGCTGCCGAAGCGGACGGACCAATACGGGTGCGCGCCGTGCAATTTCTTGAAAGGGAGGCTGGGGTGATCGGGGTTCTCGGCAAAGAGCAGAAACGCCCTGCGGGCCTGACTGCGGGATTCGGGCGAAAGCGCATGGTAGAGAGCCCAAAACTCTCTCGTCCCGCGCGACTTCAGAGAGTCGTTTCGTCGAGCGGCTGGAGTGCGTCGTCGCCCTCGAGCGACTTTTCCGCCCACTGAGCGAAGCGCGCCATTCTCTCGGGATCCTGAAAACGCTTGCCCCAGCCGGCTTCGTCTTCGCGCACTCGGGTCCGTTCTTCCTCCTCACGGAGAAACCGGGCGTAACTTAGAACGGCGCGCCGAGCTTCGGCCGGAAGAGCGTGCACGGTTTCGAGAAGGGTGGAGTCGTCGTCCTGCGCCACGGAAATGGCGTTACCAGTCCCCAAGGGAGATGTCGAAATGCTTTTCGGAGACGTCAATCCGAGCGGCCGCCTTTCTCGCAAGAGCCCAACAGCCGCCGCGCGATCGCGCGAGCAGACTCGCACTGGGGCCGGAGACCTAATAATCCGGTAGCTCCAGGTGATCGAGCAGGGTGCTGCCCATGATCCATTTGGCGACAAAGGGAATCCCGAAGGTCTTCGTGACCTGATTGCGCAGGAAGACTCCCAACCGAGTCTTTGGCGTAAACGAGCCGGCAAATTTCTTCGCGGCCTCCTGCTTGCCGAGGATGAAAGCATGCAGCCGCTTCTCGTAACGCTGCAGCGCTCCCTCGGGAGAGGCGCCAGATGCGCCAAGTTCGCCCGCAAGCACATAGGCCGCGACCATGGCGAGGGCCGATCCCTGACCGGCGAGGAGCGACGGGCAGGAAGCGGCATCACCGACGAGTCCGACGCGGCCCTTCGACCAGCTCTTCATCCGAATCTGGCTGACTGGATCGAAATACAACTCCGTGCAGGAATCCATCGCTTCCAGGATTTGCGGGCACTCCCAGCCGAGACCACCGAAATGCAAACGAAGCGCTTCTTTTTTTGCGCCGATATTGTGAAGATCGGTCAGGTGGCCACGCTCGTCGGCGAAAACAAACAGAAACAGGGTCCGGTCGTCTCGCAACGTCAGCCGGCCGACCTGTTTCCCTGGCACGCTGTAGTTAATGTAGACGTCAGTGTCGCGGTGCGGATAACCGGCGACTTCGAAAGCGGCGACGGAATACCCGAGGAATTCCTCGAACTGATCCTCGCTCCCAAAACAGAGCTTTCGCACCGCGGAGTGAAGGCCGTCCGCGCCGATCACGACATCGAAACGCCGGGAGGCGCTGTGCTCAAAGGTGACGTCCACGCCGTCCGAGCGCTGATCGATGCTGGTGATGCTATCGCCAAAGATCGTTTCGCACTTCCCTTCGATCTGACGGTAAATATTCCGGGCGAGATCGGTGCGGGCGATGGTCACGTAGCGGCCGCGAGTTGCCTCTCGGAAAATATCCACGTCGAATCCTCCGACTCGCCGGCCGTGCGCATTGACGATGCGCATCTCGCGGATGTTGTAACCGTCGCGCCGGAGATCGGGCAGGATGCCCATCTTTTCCGCGACATCGAAGCCCAAGCCCCAAAAATCGAGGGCGTATCCGCCGGTGCGCAGTTCTGGCGCCCGCTCCACGAGCGTCGACTGTATGCCGTGAACCGAGAGCCAGTAGGCCAGGGTTGGCCCGGCGATCCCAATCCCGGATATCAGAACGGACATATTGAAAAGTATATTCGGATTCTGCCCGATGCCACGGAGCAGTCAGACGCGGACGAATAAAGAACCGGACGAAGAGGCATTAGCCATCGACTTCAGGTTAGACGACCTCCTTTTTGGATCTCCTTTCCTGGTTTCCTAGCTTCCTAATTCAAGGGAACTCCGGTTTCGCTTTTGCCGTTGAAAAGGGAGGTGGTGCCCAAGGAATCAGTTAATGATCTCTCCCTTGCTTTGGGCGAGCTTTTTCCGCCACTCCTGCAGCTCTTCCGACGTCAGACTTACCCAATCGGTAGCTTCCCCAATAATCCTCAAGGGAGCCAGCGAACGATACGAACGTGTCGGATTGCCGGGAAACTTCTTGTCTGTGACATTTGGATCGTTCTCAAACACTCCGGTCGGCTCAACCTTGTACACCCGTTGACGACCATTCCCTTTGGC
>DATBDG010000027.1:0-3967 GCA_036270055.1 Chthoniobacterales bacterium | reverse complement strand
TTCACGAGCTGATTCTTCGCGTTGTA
Organism: Chthoniobacterales bacterium; assembly: GCA_036270055.1. Classification (GTDB taxonomy): domain Bacteria; phylum Verrucomicrobiota; class Verrucomicrobiia; order Chthoniobacterales; family UBA10450; genus Palsa-1392. The sequence continues at coordinate 3,941 of DATBDG010000027.1, read as the reverse complement.
GCCTTCCATCCGCATGATCGCGCCGTTCTCTTTGTCGACCCAGAGGAGAACGGTCGTGTATTGGGCCTTATCCGAGGGCGCAATCAAACGCAGCTTCGAGCAATTGCGGGTGCGAAGGGTGTCGGCGCCGATGACCTGTGCGTTGGGCCAATAGAGAAACTCGAGCGCCAGATCGCCATAGGTGACGGCGGTGCCGGCGATCTTGTCGTCCAGGCGCGATGCGGAAAATTTGCGCGTGCTGTTTTGGTAGACGAGGTCGAGGCGCGTTCCCTTCTCCTGCAGCTTCAATTGCAGGACCTCGGGCGGATTGGCAAAGGTGTAGCGAATGACCGGGCCGGTCTGGGTGATGCGAAAGGGGACGACCGTGGCGTCGGAACGCAGTTGACCCATGAGGTCGAGTTGCTGCTGCGATTGCTGGAGGCGGACCTGACTCAGAATTTCCTGAGCGGAGGGGGTGTCACCCAAGCCGCTCGTTAGGGAGATGGCCAGAGCGAGGAGGATGATGAATTTGTGCATGAGGAAAGCTTTAAGTTTTAAGTGTTCAGCTTTAAGTGAGGCTGAGGAGCCGGGTTGACCCTTAAAACTGGAAACGTAGAGCTTAAAACTTGTCTGTGGATCAAACTCTCTTTCATCTTATCAACCAGCAATGGACGCACCCCGCCCTCGACTTGTTCATGGCCGCGATCAGCAACCCCGACATTTGGAAACCGCTCATCGGCCTGCTCGTGCTCTATGCGTTGATCTTCGGCGGATTCAAGGGACGAGCGCTCGTTTTTTGCCTGGGCGTGGCGTTGCTCGTGAATAGTAACCTGACCGGCTTGCTGAAGAAATTCGTCGACCGGCACCGACCGAAACAGGTGGAGCGCGTCCGGATGGTGGTCCTGGCCAAGGCGCGTCCAGAATTTCTCACCCTCTTCCAGAAGCCAGAGATCCGCTATTCGGGTCAACGCGATCGGGACCGTTCGGGACCGTCCTTTCCTTCCGGGCATGTGACGAACAACGTGACCATCGCCGTTATCCTCGCCTTTTTCTTCCGGCGCTGGGGCTGGCTCTATTTCCTCATCGCCTTCGCCATCGCCTGGTCGCGGGTCTACCTCGGCGCGCACTGGCCGAGTGATGTGCTCGCGACTTTTTTCCTCGCCGCAGGGCTGACCGCTCTCCTCCTCGCCCTCCTCGAGGTTCTTTATCGCCGGGCGGCCGGGCGTATCGCTCCGGAGTTTTTCGTTAGGCATCCGCGCCTGGTCGGCGACGCGATTTCATGAGCACGACGCGGGCGGTCTGGATTTTCGTGCTCGGGTTGACCGCGCTCCGCCTTGTGCTGATCGGCGCGACGCAGCTCTCGCCGGACGAAGCCTATTACTGGATGTGGGCGCAACGCCCGGCCCTTTCCTATTTCAGCAAAGGGCCCGGGGTCGCCTTCGTCATCCGCTCGAGCACGGCCATCTTCGGCGACAACGAATTTGGAGTGCGCTTTTGGAGCCCGCTTCTCGGGGCCGGCACGAGCCTGCTGCTTTATTATTTCGCGCAGCGGCTCTTCACTTCACTGGCTGGTTTCTGGACCGTCGTGGCGCTCAACGTCACTCCCATTTTTAACCTCGGCAATCTCGTCCTGACGATCGATCCGCTCTCCATCTTCTTTTGGGTGGCGGCTTTCTTCGCCTTCTGGCTCGCGCTCGAGCGATCGCCAAATTCTTCCTGGTGGTGGCCGTTGACCGGCTTGCTCATCGGTCTTGGTTTCCTTTGCAAATTTACCAACGCGCTCGAGCTGGTTTCCATTCTCCTTGTTCTCGGCATCACGCGGCGGCTGCGGGTCGAATTTCGCCGCTTCAATCTCTATCTCCTCTTGCTTGTTTTCGGCCTCTGCACCATCCCGCCGATCGTTTGGAATTCGCAGCATGCGTGGATCACGCTCGCGCACCTAAAATCGCGCGGCAGCCTCGATCAGGCGCCAGGTTTTCATCCGCTCGAGCTCCTCACCTTTCTCGGCGAACATTTCGCGGTCTATTCGCCGCTCCTTTTTCTCGGGCTCGTCTGGGCGACGATCGCGAGTTGGCGGCGCGCGCGGCAGAATTTCAAGGTCCTCTACCTGCTCTGGTTTGGGCTGCCCGTCTTCCTCCTTTACACGATCCTTTCCTTCAACAAAGCCGCCGCTCCCAATTGGGACGGCCTGGCCTTTCTCAGCCTCGGTGTCCTCGCCATTTCCTATTGGCGCGAACGATCCGCCTCGCGGGCGAGTTCGCGGAATTGGACAAACGCCGCCGTCATTCTCGGCCTCGTCATGAGTGCGCTGCTCGTCGGGTGGATGATGAATCCGGTCGGGATCGATCGGCGCGGGCGGGATCCGAGCGATCGGGTGCGCGGCTGGAGTTCCCTCGCGCGCGCGGTGAACAAGGTCCGGATTGATTTTGAAAAGAGGACTGGGAAACGGGTTTTCCTGATCGCGGACGAACGGGATCGCGCGGCCGAACTGGCGTTTTATCTGCCGGACAAACGAGTCGAAGGGCCTGGGCATCCGCCGGTCTACATCCCGGAATCGCAGGACATGATAAACCAGTTTTCCTTCTGGCCGCGCTACGACGAGTTTGTGCCGCTGCCGCCGAATGCGGCGCGCGACGCGAACGAAATCTATACCGAGGAGGAAGGAGTAAACCTCTTCACCGGCCGCGATGCCCTTTATTTGCAGCTCGGGAAAAAGGGGCGGCCGCCGCGCCACATTCGCAACGGCTTTGGGCGCACTGAGCTCATCGACACGATCGAAGTGCGGACCGGCGGGCGCTTGCTCCGCGAGGTGCAGGTCTATGCCTGCTACGATTATCGGACCCTGCCCTTATGAGTGACGAGGCATCGCCACCGGCGGTTTCCGTGATCGTCCCGCTCTATAACGAGGAGGAAAACGTCTCGATCCTGCAGGCGGAGCTGGCCGCTGCGCTTGCCGGCGTCCGGCATGAGATCATTTTCGTCGACGACGGCTCGACCGACGGCACGCTCGCCCGCCTAACGGAGGGGCCGAATGTGCGTCTTCTCCATTTCGAAAAGAACGCCGGCCAGAGCGCGGCGATGTATGCGGGGGCCAATGCCGCGCGCGGGGCGATCGTGGTCCTGATCGATGGCGACCTGCAAAACGATCCGGCGGACATTCCGCGCCTCCTCGCCGAGGTCGAGCGCGGCGCGGATCTGGTCTGCGGCTATCGCGCGCGGCGCAAGGACACGCTGGTCAAGCGCCTGACGAGTTGGATCGCGAACTTCGTCCGCAGCCGGTTCACGAAGGACGGGGTGCGCGATACGGGTTGCACCCTCAAAGCGATGCGGCGCGAATGCGTCCGCACGCTTGTGCCTTTCAAGGGGATGCACCGCTTCATTCCCGCGCTCGTGAAAGGCGCCGGTTATCGGCTGGTCGAGGTGCCAGTCAATCATCGCGCACGCCAATTCGGCACGAGCAAATACGGCCTCGGCAATCGCGCGGTCCGCGCGACAATCGACATGTTTGGGGTGCGCTGGCTGCTCTCGCGACAGTTGAATTACAAGGTCCGCTCCGCCAAAACGGCTTCCGGCGGAGACGGCTGAGCGTTCACAGGCGTCACTCGTAGCGCAGCGCGACGGTGGGATTGACCTGCGTCGCGCGGCGGGCCGGAGAATAGGTCGCGAGAATTGCGGCCGTGACCAAAACCACCGCCGCGCCCAGATAAGCGATCGGATCGCTCAGGCGGACGTCAAAGAGCAGACTCTGCAGAAGCCGGATTGAGCCTAACGAAAGGACGAGTCCGGTTGCGATTCCAATCAGGACAAGGAGAGCGGTCTGTTTCAGAACGAGGCGCAGAACTTCGAAGCGCTGCGCACCGAGCGCCATCCGGATCCCGATCTCGCGCGTCCGCTGCACAACCGAAAATGCAATCACGCCGTAGAGACCGATCGCGGCGAGGAGCGTGGCGAGGGCGCCAAAG
>DATBDG010000026.1:0-5852 GCA_036270055.1 Chthoniobacterales bacterium | reverse complement strand
ATCCCACGATTTGTAAGGGAAGCCGCTCGCGGTGCTGACAAAGTCGAGCTGGTAATGCTGATAGCCGGTGTTGACGACCGTGTGCACGTAGGCGGTTCCAGTGTCAAAGTTAAAAAATGGATTCTCCGCGCCGGGATCAATCTGGGTCGCTGCGGCTCCAATATCAGTGGCCGGAACGGTAAAGACCGCCTGGTTCGACGGATTCGATTCACTGTCAGTCGTGTAGGCAAGCAGTTTGCCGTCCCGCGATACTTCCAAGTCGAAGAGATTTGGTGTCGTTAGCGTTCGCGTTGCAAGCATGACCGCAGTGTCACCGGAAATGTCGTAGCGCGTGATCGCAGGGGGGCCATCAATGAAACTTGCATAAACGTTACGTCCGTTCGGAGAAGTATCGATGTGAACAACGAGATCGGTCCCGGGCGGTGCTGCACGAATGGGAGTGACTGCGCCGGTCGTCTCATCAATCACATAAAGCCCAGAGCTCCCAATGGGATTGGTCACGTAAAGTTTGTTCCCCAGACCTTCGCGGATCTGCCGATAGTGGAAGGGCCCGTTCGGAATATCAGGCAGGGGTGAAAAATCAGTCAGGCTGTAAGCGTGGATGGATGTCCCCTCGGTCACCCAAATTTTTGTGTTATCGACCGAGAGCGCGAAGTCGATGGGAAAGTTGAGCGGAATACTTTGGCTGATGGCCTTGAGTTGTGTATCCACCACCTTCAACTCGCGATTTGTCAGGACATAAAGGCGGTCACGGATGGGATCCTGCACCGTCCGGATAATGGTATCACCGGCAGACAGTTCAGCGATCGACGGCCGGAAGGCCGGGGTCACCCCGAAACTCACCGTCCCGCTTGCATCGTATTGCGCCCCGTGCGCCACCACCGCGACCCCATAGTTTCCGTTGAGCGTCGGCACTCCGCTGATGACGCCGGTCGTGCCGTCAAGAGTCAGCCCAGGCGGGAGCCCTGTGGCGGTGAAACTCGTCGGACTGTTCCCGGCGGTGATCGTATAGGTAATGAAAGTCCCAACCTGGATTGGCTCCGGGTAGGATCCGCTGGTGACCCCGGCCGCCCCGATAAACACAGTCACGGTCGTCACCACATCTCTCGGGAAGCCATGAGCGGTGATCGTGACTTCAAAAGTCCCCGCCTCGAGTGGAACCCCGCTCACCTCGCCTTTCAACGGATCAAGCTGCAATCCGCTGGGCAGACCAACCGCGCTGAAGCTCGTCGGATGGTTGTTGGCAGTGACGGCGAAGAATGCATTCTGCCCGACGATGAATCCACCAAACTCCGAAGGGCTGGTGAATCGGTATCCATACAAAAAATCCACCCCGGCGATGTCATCAGGCGCCAGGTGATCGAGATTGCTGATGATCGGTTCCATCAGCGCCTGCCCGGTCGGGAAATCGTAGACGTGGGCGAGGCCAAGGACGTGGCCAAATTCATGCAGAGCCACGCGATGAAAATCGTAACTGCTGGGCAGGAGCGGCCCGCGATAAGAATTGAAGGTTTGCGCGGTGTTAAAGACAACATCCGCCTCAATCGCCGTCCCGTAATTCAAAGTGTTGTACCAAACGATGGTGGCGGCGAGCGTGTTGTCGCCAAACCCCTCGCCCAGGACCGTGTTCGAAAAGAAGACCGAGTTGTAGCCGTCGAGTGAATCCTTCGGCGCGTTGGAATTCAGGACCCAGCTAAACTTCACCAGCTCGAGATTTTGATTCCAGAGCGCGAGCGCGTCGGCCGCAGAATTGTCCCACGTCCCGAGCCCGTCGATCAAGTGAACGCCGGTCGGGCCCAGCTCGAGCTGCATGGTGACCGTCGTATCCGGAGGCCAGGTCTGCCCGGTCAGTTCATATCCGAGCAGTGGCCCGCAGGCGGGAGCGAGAAGAGAGCCGAGCGCAACAACCCGGGTGAGCTGGGAGAAGTTCAAGTGGCCGCGACCATTACGAAATAATCGAAGGCTAGCAAGCAATTTCAATCGGCCGCCGCGGGCTGCGACATGGGCCAGGACGAACCTTCAACCGTTGCAGGTCGAGCGTTTCCCCGCTTCTACATCACCATTCCGCCGTCTACCGTCAGCACCTGGCCGGTGATGTATTTCGCTTCCGGCGAAGCGAGGAACGCGACCGCGGCCGCGATGTCTTCTCCTTCGCCAAATTTGCCTAACGGAATCCGCGGCAGAACCGCATTTTTCACATCGTCGGACAACACGTCTGTCATGTCGGTCGCGATAAATCCCGGGGCGACGGCGTTGACCGTGATCCCGCGACTCGCCAGCTCGCGCGCCAGCGTTTTCGTCAGGCCAATCAGGCCAGCCTTGCTCGCGGCGTAGTTGGCCTGCCCGGCATTGCCCATCAGGCCGGCGATCGAAGCAATATTAATAATGCGGCCGCTGCGTTGCTTGATCATGGAACGCATGACCGCCTGCGCGAAGACGAAAGCGCCTTTCAGGTTCGTGTTCAGGACCGTGTCCCAATCTTCCATCGACATCCGCATGCTGAGGCCGTCACGGGTCACGCCGGCGTTATTCACCAGGATGTCGACCCGGCCGAAATCTTCGCGAATCTTCGCACTCGCCGCCTGCACCGCGGCCGGATCGGAGACATCGACCGCGTAAGCCTTGGCGGCGTCGGAATGCGCGGCGTTGATTTCGTCCGCGGTTCGTCGGGCGTTCGCTTCGCTCCGACTGACGGAAGCGACGCGCGCGCCTTCGTTCGCCAAACGAAGTGCGATGGCGTGACCGATCCCCCGCCCCGCGCCGGTCACGATCGCGACCTGATTTTCGAATCTCATGCTTGTTAACACGTAATTCGTTACATCGAGAATCGTGAATCGTCAGCCTTCGCTTTCGTCGGGCTTGTTTCGATTCACGACTCTCGATTCACGATCACGGACGATTTCCATTTTTCACAACCTTGCCCTCTTTCATCACAAAAAAGACGCGCTCGGTCGCGGTGATGTCAGCGGTCGGATCGCCCGGCAGCGCGATCACATCGGCCAGCTTGCCTTTCTCCAGCGTGCCCAGTTTGTCCGCTATGCCTAACAATTCCGCATCGACTGAAGTTGCGCTCAGGAGCGCGTCGATCGGTTTCATCCCAAGGCCGGTCATGAGCGCGAACTCTTTTGCATTCATCCCGTGTGGAAAAACGGCCGCGTCGGTCCCAAAGGAAATCTTGACCCCGATCCTGAGCGCGTTGCGGAACATCTCCGAGCGCGCCTCGGTCGCCGCTTTTCCCTTCGCCTGAATGGCCGCGGGATATTGTCCGATCTTTTGCATGACCCATTCCGAAGCCATCAGGGTCGGCGTGAGATATGTCCCTTTTTGCTTCATCAGCTCGAGGGTGTCGGGCTTCAGAAACGAGCCATGCTCGATCGAGTCCACGCCCGCGTTGATTGCTTCCTTCGCCGCCGCGTCACCGTGGCAATGGACCGCGACTTTCTTCCGCAGCCGATGCGTTTCATCGACCAGCGCCGCCATTTCAGCGGGCGTGAGTTGCGGAACATCGACCTCATCGGCTAACGAAAGGACGCCGCCCGAGACGGCGGCTTTAATGACATCGGCGCCATTTTTGATTTCGAACCGGACCGCTTTCCTTATCGCATCGGGTCCATCCGCAATGCCGTCGGTCCAATCCGGCTCGGCCCCGAAAAGCATGTCGCGAAAACCATTCGTGCCATCAAAATGCCCGCCGGTCGCGCCGATGCCGTGGGTGGCAACGAGCATGCGCGGACCGGGAATGACGCCGTGATTGATGGCATTGCGGAGCGAGACATCGGGAAAATCGTGAGAGTTGGGAAAACCGCTCCCGAGATCGCGCACGCTGGTAAAGCCGGCCTCGACCGTGGCTTTAGCGTTGGGAATCATCTCGAGCGCGAGCTGAGAAATGTTCTCGTCCAGCATGCGCAGGCGCAGTTCATTATAGTTGCCGGAGAAATCGAAAGTCAGATGGGTATGCGCATCCATGAACCCGGGCGAGAGCGTGGCGTCCCCCAGCTCGATCACGCGGGCGTCGTTAGGCACGGGCAGGCTACTGCCGGCGGCGACAATCCGGTTGCCCTCGACGACGACGACGCCATTCGGCAGCAGCGTCTTCGATTTGCCATCGAAAAGATGAGCGGCTTTGAGCGCTATGGCGGCTGGCGGCGGGGCGGCGGCGGCGAAAGATGTCGTTAGGCAAACGAGCAGGCCGCAGACGAAGAGGAAAGAAACGCGATGCATCCCGCGGGTATAGGGCGAAGCGCGCAGATTGCAACTGTGGAGGTTCCGCCTGCGAAACGCGGGGATCAGCGCCGCCCGCGGGTCTGCCCGGCCTCCGCCACGCTGGCCCGCGCTTCGCAGAGCGACGCGTCTACCGCGCCCGCACCGTCAGTTCTGTCGTATAAATTGAGCCATCAGGGGCGGACCGGCTTGACTTGAGGTGGAAAGCTTCGATTCGGACGAGCCCGCCATCGTAATCGCGGTGCTCGCGCAGAAACGGCAGGATGCTTTGCCGCTCCAGATTCTGACCGCGCCCGAGGGTGAAGTGGGGACGCCAGGGGCGAAGATCGGGCTCAATTCCGGCGCCGAGCGCGGCGTCGCTGACCCGCTTGTGCAATTGGAATAGGTGCGGATGTCCGCGCCCAACCCCGAGCCAAACCACTCTCGGTTTCCCCTGAACAGGGAAGGTGCCGAGACCGGTCAGAGGAAGAAAAAAAGCGTTGAATTCAATCGCCGGCAAATTGGCCCGCACCTGGGCTTCCTGCTCGGCGCCCACGCTGCCGTAAAAGGCAAGGGTGAGATGAATCTGATCCGCCCTTGCCCAGCGCAATCCAGGCAGCCCCGGATCCAGCCTAACGAGCGCGGCCGCGGCCGCTTTTGGCAGATCCAGACTAACGAAAAGTCGTTTCGTGGGCACGGACCCGCCTCAGCCTTCGTTGTTTCGGCCGATCGCGTTCTCGCCCAGGCGGGCCAGCCAATCCGGCACCCGCTGTTCGCGTCGCGCTGCCCAGCCCGATTTCAACTCGTCCCCTTCCACCCCGGGCGGCCCCGGTAGGACGCGGTTGACCAGTTTCATGATCTCGCCTGTCAGGCTGGGGAACAGGGCGTTGCCAATAATGGCGATGCGTGCCGGCAGGCCAATGATGAGTGAGGCCCGTCCGGCCCGGCAGGCAGCGACGATCTTGCCTGCAGCCCGATCGGCCTCGACCGCGGCGAGCGGGAGCGCGGTCGAGAGCGAAAACCAGGTAAACTCCGCCCCGTGATCGCCTTTGAATTTGGCGTTTACCTGCGAACCGGTGCGCATCATCCCGGGTGTGACGGTCGTGACCCGAATGCCGTCACGCGCCAGCTCGGCCCGGAAAGCGTCGGAGAGCCCAACAAGGGCAAACTTGCTCGCGCTGTAGGGCGCCAGATGCGGCACCGCCACCTTTCCGCCGATGGAAGAGATGTTGACGATGCGGCCTCCGCCCGCTCGCCGCATGTGCGGGAGGACCTGCCGGATCAAATTGAACGGGGCCCAGAAATGGAGCTGCATCGATTTCTCGAAATCGTGCCGCCGCATGTTTTCCAGCGGGCCGACCTCGATGATGCCGGCGTTGTTAATTAGAACGTCGATTGTGCCGAAGCGATCGACGACGGTCTCGATCGCGCCTAAGGACTGGTCGCGGTCGAGCAAATCGCAGGGGACAGGAAGGGCTTCGGCCCCGAGGGCGCTCAGCTCGGCGCAGGCGCGCGCGAGTTCGTCTTCGTCGCGCGCGAGGAGGGCGATGCGGCCGCCCTCGAGCGCGATCCGGCGCGCGATCGCGAGGCCGAGCCCGCGCGAGCCGCCGGTGATGAGGACTGATTTACCGGCAAAAGAAAAGTCATCACGC
>DATBDG010000025.1:0-24472 GCA_036270055.1 Chthoniobacterales bacterium | reverse complement strand
CCGACGCGATGGCGCATTCGCTTCTCCCCGGCCTGGCCGTGGCGGTGTTGCTCGTCGGTTTCGCGCCCTCCGGTCTTTTCTTCGGCGCGCTCCTCGCGGCGCTGCTTGTGGCGCTCGGAGTGCAAATTATTTCCGGCAGCTCCCGCATCAAAGAGGACACATCGCTTGGACTGCTTTTCGCCTGTTCTTTCTCGTTAGGCCTGGTCCTCCTTAGTTTCTCACCCGCGCAGGTGGATGTGACTCACTACCTCTTCGGAAACATTTTGGGCCTGGCCGACTCGGACCTTTGGATCATCTACGTCATCAGCCTCCTCGTTTTGCCGCTCCTGGTCCTGTTTCAACGTCCGTTGGTTGTGCTCATGTTTCAGCCTTCCATCGCCGCCACCCAGGGGATTTGGGTCAAAACCCTGACCTATCTCCTGATGGGTCTGCTTGTCCTTTCGATGATCGCCTCGCTCCAAGCCGTCGGAGTGATCCTCGCTCTTGGAATGCTGATCGCCCCAGCCGCGACCATCTATCTCTGTTCGGATTCCTTTCCGGCGATGTTTTGGGGCGGTGGATTAATCGGAATGTTTGGTTCCTGCGCCGGCTTATTCGCTTCCTATTGGCTAAACCTCCCATCCGGTGCCTGTATCGTTCTCACGCTCGGCCTCATCTTCTTCCTCGCCTATCTCTTCAGCCCAAGATACGGAGTCGTGCCAAAGCTATTGAGACGTCGTCAGCACTTCCATGAAGCACCAGCGCATCCATCAGGATTCGCCTCTGGAAAATGACACCGCAGGTCGGTTCCCCGGCTGGCTGACTTCGGCGGCAGCAAGCGAGGGCATTCGGCAGGTCAGAGAAAACCGGAGCCCACATCAAACTGACACCATTCCTTTCGCTCCGAGTGTCGATAGTAAGCGCTGATCCCAACTTTCACCACAGTTGGTCGTATTCCGATTGCCGCCGGTTCGGCTCCTCCCATATGCTCGATCGCAAGGCATATGAACGTATGAAGAATCAGCACTGGACCGGTCTGTTTATTGAACTGGTGATCGTCGTCGTCGGCGTCTTCATCGGACTGCAGGTCAATAACTGGAACCAGGGCGCGGGCGGACACGCTCCTCGGCCAGGATTACGTCAAGCGGATGACGCACGACCTGCGGGAGAATCTCACCGGGCTACAGGCGGAAATCGCTTATTATTCAGCCGTTCTGGCAAGCGTCCAGAAGACAGACGAGCTCCTGATTGTGGCTGATCCCGACCCGCGCGCGCTCGTCGTCAACGCCTATCGGGGGACGGAGATCAGCTACAACGCGCCCGTGCGCGCAACTTGGGACCAGATCGTTTCCTCCGGCCATCTCGGGCTATTGCCGGCGGGCCCGGTGGAATCGGGCCTGTCGCAATACTACGCCTTCGACACCGCCCAGGGCGTCTATCGGATGGGTCTTAATTCCGCCTATCGCCAAACCGTGCGTCAAATCATCCCCAATAACGATGCAGGTCGCCATGCGCGCGGGCTGCAGCGACGTGCGGGATAGGCGGGGCAGCATTGTTGGCTTTGCCAGGGATTGCGAGCTTGATGTCAACCCCGCAGCTCTGAGAGACGTCGCCGTGGCGCTTCGCAACAATCCAGCGGTCCTCGGCGATCTCCGGCATCAATATAGTTTTGCCATTTCCGCCAAGCTCAATCTCGGCAGGGTCGAGAAGAATGTGGAAGAAGCGCTGGCCGCGCTCGGCGCCGCGCCGGTCGCGGCGGAAACGACGGCGCCATGATGAAGGTGATATTCTGGCTCGCCCCCACGCTTTTCCTGCATCACCTCTGCCTTCACGACGCGCGCCGGTTCCATCCAGTTGAAGCCGACATCCTCGAGCAGTGGATTCGAGCCGATCTGTCCGCGATTAGGCGCTTCCGATCAATATTCCCACGACAAACACGCACACGCCGCCGACGATCACCTGAAAGGCGGCGCGAAGAAACGGTGTGTCCATGTAGCGCTTTCGAATCCAGCTGATGGTCAGCAGCTCGACCGCGACGACGAAGACTGCGAGCGCTGTGGCTGTCCGAAAATTCGGAATTAGATACGGCAACGTGTGACCGATTCCACCCGCGGTCGTCATCAGGCCGCAGACTATTCCGCGCAAGAGCGGCTTGCCACGACCGGTCAGACTGCCATCGTCCGACACCGCTTCAGCAAACCCCATTGAAATTCCGGCGCCGAGGCTTGCCGCCAAACCAACCAGGAATGCAGCGCGACTGCTTTGGGTTGCAAACGCGGCCGCGAACACCGGTGCCAGCGTGGAGACTGAGCCATCCATCAAGCCGGTGAGTCCGGGTTGAACAATTTGAAGAACAAACAATCGCCGATGCGCTTTTTCTTCGTCAGCTCTCACCTGCGGCGTGAGATGTTCCTGTTGCAACTCGTCGGCTAGGACAACGTGATTGCGCTCGGCTTCGGCGAGATCCCCCAGCAATTTTCGCGTCGACGCGTCGCTCACGCGAGTCGCCGCCCGCTCGTAGAAATGCTGCGTCTCACTCTCCATCGTTTCGGCGTAGCGCCGCACGCTGTCGATGCCGAGACTTTGCGTCAGCCACACCGGTCTCCGGTTGACGAATCCCCGCACGTCTTCGCGCCGAATGAGCGGAATGTGATCGCCAAACCGCCGCCGGTATTCGTCGATCAATTGACGCCGATGATTTTCTTCTTCGGCTTCCATCTCCTTGAATATTTGAGCCGTGGCCGGGTAATCCGCTTTCAGACGCGCAGCGAAATCAGCGTAAATGCGCCCGTCGGTTTCCTCGCTCGAAATTGCCAGTGCCAATATTTCCTGTTCGGAGAGATCTTTGAAGTTCTTGGCCATGATGAGAGTTTAGCGCGGCTGAACTTGGAAGCCGACCACGAAATAACGCCGCCAGAATGGTTGGGGCGCTCGAAATGCTTCCCGGAGCCTACGGGGCTCGAACCCGCAACCTCCGCCGTGACAGGGCGGCGCTCTAACCAATTGAGCTAAGGCTCCTCGAAAAAGGAACCAACCGTAGGTCGCCACCCCGGCTCTCGCAATCGAATTTTGTCGCCGAAGCGATGCGCACACCGCAGAGGTAATAACTCTGAAAATAAAAATCGTGAATGCAATTGGCCCGATGGCTGTCTGAACAAACGATGAGAGGGAGCGCGGCCAAATTTCGGCCCGATTGCGGCTCGAAACCTGCAGGCGTATTATTTTTGGGAAGGTCAGAATAAAGGGAAACAGGGAAATGAGTGACGAATGGAATCCGAACCCGGCGCGGGACGACGCGCCTGACGACGAGCGCCAGATCAGCCTCCTCGAGGCCTTTGATCGCGCCGTCGCCTCTCTGCCGCCGAATGAGTTCGGGCGCGAGCGGCTCCTCGCCCTCCGGGCCGAGATCGCCGAGCAGGAGGAAATGATGGGCGACGCGCGGGAGATGATCGAGAAGCTCGAACAGGTGATCAAAAAAGTGACCTCGCCTGCCAATCGGATCGGCACTTTCCTCGGCAGCCCGGCCCGCGACACCGCCCAGATCGTGGTCGGCGGGGCCGATTATTATTGCAATGTCGATCCGCGCATCAGCCTCGCGAAGCTGCAGAAGGGGACGCGCGTGCTGGTCAACGAGGCCTATGTCATCGTGGGCGATCTCGGTTTTGAAACGGCCGGCCCGGTGACCAAGGTGGCCGAAGTCTTGGGCGACGATCGCCTGCGGGTGGGCGCCGAACACGGCACCCAGTCGTTAGTCCTGCAACGCTCCGCCCAACTCACGAAGGCGCCGCTCAAGGCCGGCGACGACGTGCGCGTCGATGCCAACTACCGCGTCGCCCTCGAGCTCCTTGCCAGTCCGCAATCGCGCGATCATTACCTCGATGAAGTGCCCGAGCTCCCCTGGGAAAAAGTGGGCGGGCAAAAGGAGGCCCTCGAGGCGATCCGCGACGCGATCGAGCTCCCGCTCTTGCACGAGGAACTGTTTCAGAGATTCCAGCACGCGACCCCGAAGGGCTTCCTCCTTTACGGCCCGCCCGGCTGCGGCAAGACGCTCATCGGCAAGGCGACCGCCTACAACCTGACGAAACAGCTCCGGGGCAAATCGGGCGCCGACATGCGCGAATATTTCATGCACATCAAGGGTCCCGAGATCCTCAACATGTGGGTCGGCGAATCGGAGCGGATGGTGCGCGAAATCTTCGCGACCGCGCGTGAAAAACGCCGCGAAGGTTACATGCCTTTTCTTTTCATCGATGAAGCCGAGAGTATCCTTGGCACCCGGCGCGCGTCACGTTATTCGAGCATTCTCTCCACTCTCGTGCCGATGTTTTGCACCGAGATGGATGGAATCGATTCGCTCAACGAAGTCGTCATCATCCTCGCCTCCAACCGGGCCGACCTGATCGACCCCGCCATTCTGCGTCCGGGGCGGATCGATCGCAAAATCAAGGTGAACCGGCCGAACAAGGAGGGCGCGCGAGAAATTTATCGCATCTATCTGACCGACGATCTTCCCTACGATCCGGCGTTGCTGGAAGGTGCGGAATCGAAGGCTGCTGCGATCGATGCCTTGATTGGCCGGCTGCTCGAAACGCAGTTTTCGAGAAAGGAAGACAATCGCCTGCTCGAAGTGACCTTGCGCAGCGGGCGCAAGGAAGCGCTCTTCCGCAGCGACGTCATCAGTGGCGCGATCATTGCCTCGGTCGTGGAGCGGGCGAAGGGAATGGCAATCAAGCGCGAGATCGCAAAGGCCGTTGCCGGGATTGCCGATCCCGCCCGCCCTAACGAGGGGATCAGCGAACCCGACCTCCAGGTCGCCTTCAACGCCGAATACCTAGAAAACGAAATCCTGCCCGCGACCGACATCACGGAAGACTGGCTCAAGCTGATCGATTACGATCCCGATAACGTGGTCAAGATTTCCCCCGTCCGAATGCTCGACCGCGTCAAAGCGAAGCCAAGCTCCGGCGTGATCTAGGCCGTTGCCAGCAACTCGCGGGCAGCGCCCGCGAGGGCGCGTGCGCTCCCGCAAATTTCGCTCGCGCACCCCTTGTTTTGCGCGGATAGAAATTTCTCACATCGATGAAGACACTGCCTTTTCTTTTTGTTTTTCTCACGACCGTTTCTTTGCTCGCGCAAACCCAGGAAAAAACCCAGATGCCCGACAAGGCGAAACTCGAGCAAATGGCCGCCCGTTTCGCCCCGACCGAGATCGCGGCCGATCTTTCCAGGCTTTTGCCTAACGACCGGAAGGTGCTGGCAAGATTGGTCGAGGCTTCACAGATCATTGACGGGATTTTTCTTCGCCAGGCCTGGGCTGGAAACCCCTCCATGCTGCTCGACCTCGCCGGAGACCAGAGCGCGGAAGGCCGCGCCCGTCTCCATTATTTCCTGATCAACAAAGGTCCGTGGTCGGAGCTCGATCATAACGAACCTTTTGTCGCGGGCGCGCCGCCGAAGCCAGAGGGCGGCGAGTTTTATCCGCCGAATGCGACCAAGGCGGAGCTGGAAGCGTGGATCAAATCGCTCTCGGCGGCGGAACAGAAAGGCGCCAAAGGATTCTTCACCGTCGTCCATCGCACCGCCGACGCGAAGTTCACGATCGTTCCCTACAACATCGAATACGAAGGCGAGTTGACCCGCGCCGCCGGTCTGCTGCGCGAGGCGGCCGCGGCGGCGAGCGAGCCGAGCCTGAAAAAATTCCTGAGCACGCGGGCCGACGCATTCCTGAGCAATGATTATTACGCGAGCGACGTCGCCTGGATGGAACTGAGCGGCGCGATCGAACCGACGATCGGGCCTTACGAAGTCTACGCGGACGAGTTCTTCAATTACAAAGCCGGCTACGAAGCCTTCATCACCGTCCAGGACGAGGGTGAAAGCGCCAAGCTGCAGAAGTTTTCGGGCCAGCTCCAGGAGATCGAGAACCATCTCCCGATCGACCCGAAATATCGCAACCCGAAACTCGGCGCTCTCTCCCCGATCGTGGTCGTGAACGAAATTTTCTGTGCGGGCGACGCCAATCACGGAGTCCAGACCGCGGCCTTCAATTTGCCTAACGACGAGCGCGTCACGCAGGAAAAAGGCTCGAAGCGCGTCATGTTGAAAAATGTGCAGGACGCGAAATTCGCCAAGACCCTGATCCCGATCTCGAAGGTCGTCCTTTCACCCGCCGACCAAAAGAATCTCTCTTTCGACGCTTTCTTCACCCACATCGTGGTGCACGAATTGATGCACGGCCTCGGCCCGCACAACGTCACGGTCAACGGTCGGGCGAGCACCGTGCGCCAGGAAATGAAAGAAGCGGGCAGCGCGCTGGAGGAAGCGAAGGCCGACATCTCGGCGCTCTTCGCCCTCCAGTACATGATGGACAAGGGCGTGGTCGACAAAGCGATGGAGCGCACCCTCTATGTCACTTACCTCGCCTCCAGTTTTCGCACTTTGCGTTTTGGGACGAGCGAAGCGCACGGCCTTGGGATGGCGCTGCAACTCAATTACCTTCTCGACGCGGGCGCTTTTGTCGCAAACCCCGACGGCACCTTCTCGGTCAACCCGGAAAAGGTTAAAGCCGGGGTCGAAGGCCTAACCGGCGAGATCATGACGACCCAGGCGGAAGGCAATTACGCGAAAGGGAAGGAACTGCTCGCCAAATACGGAGTCGTTAGGCCAGAAGTGCAGAAGGCGCTCGACAAAATGGGCAACATCCCGGTGGACATCGAGCCAAAATTCACCAGCGCCGAGCAGCTCGTGCGCGAAAATCCATAGGCGCGCGCGGCGATTGTTTCCGGGGAGCACGGGCTGCTAGCCCTCGTATTGGGCGAGTCTCGCCCAATGCTTATCGATAAATTGCAACTCTGCTGATCGCGCCAAGTTCGTTAGGTGACTCCAATCCAGCCGCGTGGAGACGAGCAGCTGGTTTTCTAATCGCAATGGCCCTGTAAATTCCTTCGGGCTTCTCCGGAGCTCGTGCCAGAATCAAATGCCAACCAAGTCAGAGATTCGGGCTTGACCACTGCGCCGGCCGTCGTACGCTCGCGGGAACACCGCGCAACGCCATGAGAAAATCAATCGCCTTCTTCGTTGTCCTGCTCGCGACCCTCTACCCCACTCCCGCGCCGGCTCTTTTGCTCAATCTTTCCACTCGGGTCGAAATCCCGGCGCCCGGTCTAGGCCAAGATATCACCTCGGTCATTGGCGGACTTATCATCGACGGGAGCGGGCGAAAGATCCTCATTCGCGCCCTCGGCCCGTCGCTTGCTGCTTTCGGCCTCGTGCCGTTGCCCGATCCCATCCTGGAGCTGCATGACGCTTCGGGAGCGATCATCGCCACGAACGATAATTGGATGGACACCCAGGAAGCGGAGATTCTGGATACCGGCCTCGCACCGACCGATCCGCTGGAATCCGCTATCCTCATGACGCTCCCGGTCGGCACTTACACGGCCATTATTCAGGGTCATACGGGCGGCGGGCCAGTGCCGACGAGCGGCACGACGCTCTTCGAAGTCTATGATATCAGCCTGACTCCTTCGAAGGGGCTCATTAACCTCAGCACCCGGGGGGCGGTTCAGCGCACGGCCGATCCCATGATCGCGGGTCTGGTCATCGGGAGTGGCGACGACGAAACGGTCCTCGTCCGGGCGCTCGGGCCGTCGTTGAGCGAGTTTGGCCTCGCGGGCTTGAGCGATCCCCGGCTCGACCTCTACGACTCCGAGGGAAATCTCCTCGCGAGCAACGATAACTGGCAGGATAGCCAAGCAGCCGAGATCGAAGCCACCGGGCTCGCGCCTTCCGATCCTCGTGAGGCGGCGATCCTCATCACTTTGGCGCGCGGCACCTACACCGCGGTACTCTCACCGATCGAGGGCATCGCCCACGGCATTGCGCTGGCCGAGCTTTACAAACTTTGACGCCTCGTCGGACGACGGTCGCTTCTGGCCACGGCTCCATCCGGTTTGGGACTTTCCCAAAACCACAAACGGAAGTGTTCGAAATTCATCAGGTGTGAATCGTTTTCGTCCTCGTCGTCGTCTCGTTCTTCGAGAACAGGTGGAAAGACGAGGAGGAGGAGCAGGATCGTACAAACCGAGAATTGACCAACACTACCCCGGCAAACCCGGCGCGGCTGATTGCGCTTTGCGCGAGTTTAGGAGCCTGATTACGATCCGCGCCGTGAAGAAAATTTTTTTTGGCGCAACGGTTCTCTTTCTCTTCGGCGCTTTTCTCGGTCAGGGGCAAACACCGAGCCGGACAACGCCGGACATTTCGAACAAGGCGCTCGTGACCACACCTGGTCCGAATCTGCAAGGACGGGTTGAAGCGACGGCTCTGCACAAGCTGGCGGATGAATTTTATGCCTGGCGCAACCAGCACTTCCCGGTCCGGAGCAGCGACGCCGGACTGCATGCCTGGGACGATCGCCTGGCCGATTATGCTCCGAACAAAATCGCGGAACGGGCAAAATACATCCAGTCCGCGCTCGAGAAAGTGAACGCGATGCAGACCGCGACCTGGCCAAAGGACGAGCGAATCGACTGGGTCCTCTTCCGTTCGCAACTGGAAGGATTCGCCTTCGACGATCGCGTCTGGCATTCGACGGCGCGCGATCCGCAGACCTACGTCGGGGAATGTAGCAATGGGATTTTCTCGCTCCTGAAAAAGGAATACGACACGCCGCAAAATCGGGCGAAGTCGGCCATCGCCCGCCTGCGGGCAATGCCTGCGATGCTCGCGCAGGGGGAGAAGAACCTGCAAAAACCGGTCAAACTTTTCGCGCAGCTCGCGATCGCTTCGGCGCGCGCGATCGATCCGCTGTTCACCGAGAGCCTGATGACCCTGGCGCAGGATCTTGCGCCTAACGAAAAGGCGGAACTGACGGCGGCCCGCGATGCCGCCCTGAGCGCGTTGCACGATTTCGCAGACCATCTGGAACAGCGCCTGCCGCAGATGGTCGACTTCGCTCCGATGGGCGAGAAGAATTACAACGAGTACCTGAAGCGGGTTGTGCTCCTGCCGCTCGATGCCGATGAGGTGGCGATGATCGGCCGGGTAGAACTGGCGCATTATCGCGCGCTCGAAGGCTGGTTGCCCGACCCTTCGTTGGCCAATCCCGATCCGACCCGAAGCAAGAATATTCCGCCCGACCAGGCCTCGTTCTTGAAGGCTTACGAAAGTCGCGAAGCGGGGATGATTCAATTCCTGAAAGAACACCGGCTCGTGACCCTGCCGGATTACCTCGGAAAATTTGAGATCCGGCAATTGCCGGAAGCGTTCAAGCCGACTAGCCCCGGCGGCTTCATGAATCCCCCCGGCGTTTACGACAAAGATCCGACCGGTTTTTATTTCATCCCGACCTATGATCCGAAGTCGAAAAACTTTTATATCCGGGCGGCGATCGAGGATCCGCGGCCGATCCTCGGGCACGAAGGGATTCCCGGCCATTTCCTCCAGCTCTCGATTGCGAATCATCTGACGGACGAGATTCGCCGGCAAAATGGCGACAATCTTTTCGTCGAAGGCTGGGCGCTTTATGGCGAAGAGATGCTGATGCGAACCGGCCTTTATCCGGTCGATTCGGCGTCGCAAGGTCAGGTGCTGCGCCTGGCTCGTTATCGCTCGGCGCGCATCGGGGTGGACGTCAATCTGCACACCGGCAAATGGACCTTCGAAGAAGCGGTCAAGTATTTCATGGAAGCCGGCGGGCTCGATCGCGAGGCGGCGGAAGGCGAAGCGGCCGGAGCGGCTTCCAACCCGACGCAGAAGATCAGCTACATCATCGGGAAATGGCAGATCATGCAATTGTTAGGCCGCTATCGCGATCAGAAGGGAAAGGATTTCCGGCTCGGGCAATTTCACGACGAATTGATCAGCCACGGCAGCCTGCCGCTCTCGGTAATCGACTGGATCATGCTCGACGATCCGTCGGAAGTGGAGAAGGCGCTGCGCTGATCTAAGGGTCGGGGAAAACCGTTACGGTTTCTTCCGGTGCGGCGGGGGCGTAGGGGTCTCGTCCTTGATCGTGCGGCGTGGGCGCACCGTCGGTTTCGGTGTCGGGGTGGCGTTTGCCATCTTCTGCTGATACTCGAGCCGGGCTTTCCGGTTCTTCGCGTCGGCGTTGTTCGGGTCCATGCTCAGAACCTTGTTGCAATCGGCGATTCCCTTTTCGTATTCCTTCGCCAGTTCGTAGACGTAGCTCCGGTCGAGGTAAGCCTCCTTGTCGTTCGGCTTGTGCTTGATGATCGTGCTGAAATCTTCAATCGCCTTGTCGTATTCCTTCATGTTCCAATAGGCGAAGGCACGCCGGTCGAGGATCGGGTCGTCGTCTGCCTTGGCTTTCAGGACGACGTCGTAATCTTCGACTGCTTTTTTGTATTCCTTCATCTGGAGGTAAGCGAAGGCGCGAAAGCGATGGGCGGCGACGCTGTCGGAACTCAATTCGATCGCCTTGTTCAGGTCCTCGATTGCCTTCTCGTATTTCTTCTGGCTCGTGTAGACAACACCGCGGTTCACGTAGCCGGCGGAATTTTTCGGTTCAACCTCAATCGCATCGCTGAAGGCCTTGAGCGCTTCGTCCATCTTGCCCGCCCCTTTGTAGGCCAGGCCGAGGTTGTTGTGATTGTTGGCCTCTTTCGGGTCCGCCTTGACCGCTTTCTGGAAAAGATCGATCGCCTTGTCCCATTGCTTGTGTTTCGCGGCTTCGATCCCTTCCTTGCCGTACTTGTAAGCGTCGGCCTTGTCGTCAGCTCGGGTGAGAGAGGGCAAAATGATCGCCACGGCAAGAAAAGCGGCGGCAGCGAAATGTCGGTTCGAAATTTTCATATGCTATGTTTCTGTAATCGCGCGAGCGGGCACTTTGGCCGCAAGAACTTGCCCTCGCAAGTGCTAAGCTGCTCCAGTACCAACGGATTACGCCGGAATCGCGTCCACCCGCGGCCCGGGCTCGTCCACCCGCTTGATGCGAAGCGCGCGCCCGGTCGATTCATCGATCTCCACCAGCACCCCGCGGAGGCGCGCTTCACCATGAGCGACGGGAAAAGCGGTTGGCAGATTGGAAATAAAGCGCCCCACGATCGGCTCGATCTCGCGCCCGAGAATGGAGCGGACCGGCCCGCACATCCCGGCATCGCAGATGAAGGCCGTGCCGTTTTCAAAAATCTGTTCGTCGGCCGTCTGCACGTGGGTGTGGGTGCCGAGCACCGCCGAAACGCGCCCATCGAGATAGCGGCCGATCGCAATTTTTTCACTCGTCGTTTCACCGTGGGCATCAACCACAATGACTGATGTCTCCGTCCGCATCGTATTCACAGCGGCATCGAGCATCGGGAACGGATTTTCCAAGATCGGCTGCATGAAAGTACGGGCCTGGACGTTGATCACGCCCACTTTCCCCTTCGGCGTCTCGAGCACGATTGCGCCGGCCCCGGGCGCGCCTGGCGGATAATTGAGGGGGCGCAGCAAACGCGGCTCAGTCTCGATGAAGGGCACAATCTCCTTGCGGTCCCAGATATGATCGCCCGTGGTCACGACGGAGACCCCGGCCCGCAGGAGATCGATTGTGATTTTCGGGGTAATGCCACGTCCAGCGGCTGCATTTTCCCCATTCACGATAATGAAATCGACGGCAAATTCCTTCTTCAATTCCGGCAGCCGCGCGATCACCGCGCTCCGGCCGGACTCGCCGACAACGTCGCCGAGGAAAAGAATCGTGAGCATGGCGCGAATGATCGTATTAAACTCAAAAATCCCAAGCTGATGTTTCGTTCTCTCATCGCGCGCGGGCTCGCCCTGCTTTTCTTCCTCGGGCCGGCGGCCGGCTGGGCGGCGGAGGAGGAAGCGCCTAACGAATCGGCGGCCAAACTGAGCACCCTGGGGCGCAAACCGGACTGGGGCGAGCTGGAGCGTTACCAAGGCACGATGACGCACGATGAGTTTCTCACTTTGCTCAACAGCGTCTACGCGACGCACGGCTTTGATCCGGCGCTGATCGAGGTCCAGCCGGAGGCGGTTCGGATCCTGACCGAGAGCGGGACGCGAAATTATTTCACCCTTCGCTTTGCCAAAAGCGAGGCCGACCGGCTGCCCCTCAGCCATTGGTGGAAGGCGCCGCGCCAGTTGTCACCGACGGGCGAGACAAAGCCGCTGGCCGATCTCCATATCGCGCTCGATCCCGGCCATCTCGGCGGGGCCTGGGCGAAAATGGAAGAACGCTGGTTCAAGATCGGCGACGCGCCGCCCGTGCAGGAAGGCGACATGACCCTGCGGGTGGCGCAACTGCTCGCCCCGCGTCTCGAGTCGTTAGGCGCGAAGGTCTCGCTCGTGCGCGCAAAGGCGGAACCGATCGCTCCCTATCGGCCCTCGGATTTCACGGAGCCGGCGCGGGAGTTTCTGCGCCGCGCTGGGATCGTCGAGCCGCGGGAAAATTTCGACGGCCCGGCCGACCCGGAGAAGGAGCAAACCGTCACCTGGCAGCGTGAACTGCTCTTTTATCGCAACAGCGAAATCCGGCGCCGGGCCAGCCTCGTGAACTACCGGATGCAACCGGATCTTGTCCTCTGCATACACTTCAACGCCGAGCCCTGGGGCGATCCGAACCACCCGACCCTTTCGGAAAACAATCACCTCCATCTTCTCGTCAACGGCTCCTATCTGCCGTCGGAGATCGGGTTGGATGATGAGCGTTTCGAGATGTTGCAAAAGCTCCTGAGCCGCGCCTTTCCGGAGGAGCTGGAGCTGGCCGAGACCCTCGCCGGCACGATGGGGAAAGCGACTGGGCTGCCGCCTTACCATTACAAGACGGAGAACGTGACCCCGGTCGGAACGAGCGGTTATGTTTACGCGCGCAACCTGATGGCGACGCGGCTCTATCGCTGCCCGACGGTTTACCTCGAGCCCTACGTGATGAACAGCCGCGTTGTGTTCCCTAGGGTAAAAGCCGGCGACTACGAAGGGACACGGACAGTAGCGGGCAAGATGCAACCGAGCATCTATCGCGAATACGTCGAGAGCGTGGTCGCGGGCGTGCTCGAATATTTCAAGAAAAAGCGCTTGTAGACGTTTCGCTGCGAAACGCGAATATCGGCGCCAAGCCAAATCGAGCCTCGCGTTTCGTACCGCGAAACCTCTAGAGGGCCGCGACCGCCGCCGCCATGTCTTCCATCGTCACTTCGCTCGAGACGCTGGCCCGGCCGATCTCGTGCGCGACGGCAAAACGGATCCGACCGTTCTCAAATTTCTTGTCGCGCGGGAGGGCGGCGATGATTTTCTCGCGCGGAAAACCGGGCGGGAGTGTGATCGGCAGCTGGCGCATCCGCAAGGCAGACTTGATCCGCTCGACTTCGCCTAACGACAAACCGGCCCGGCGCACTGAAACCTGGGCGGCCGCGACCATCCCGAGGCTGATCGCTTCGCCGTGCAACATGAGGCCGTAACCGGCCGCGTGTTCGATCGCGTGCCCGATGGTGTGGCCGAAATTCAGGAGCGAGCGAGCGCCCGTCTGCTCGCGCTCATCGGCCGCCACGATTTCCGCCTTGAGCGCGAGATTGCGCGCGATGAAATCCGGGAGCGCGGGCTTCCAGTCCGCAAATTGGATGGGAGTTTGCGCTACTATCTCGAAAAGCGCGGCGTCGCGAACGATACCGTGCTTGATCGCCTCGGCGAAACCTTCGTTCCAGATCCGCTCCGGCAACGTCTCGAGTGTATCGGTATCGGCCAAGACAAGAACCGGGTGATGAAAGGCGCCGATCAAATTTTTCCCGGCGCTGGAGTTGACCCCCGTCTTGCCCCCGATGCAGCTATCGACCTGCGCGAGGAGGGTGGTGGGGACCGAAATATAGGGAATGCCCCGAAAATAAATCGCCGCGACAAAGCCGGCCAGATCGCTGATGACGCCCCCGCCTAACGAAACCAGAAACGAAGTGCGATCGAGCCCGGCCGCGCTCATCTGCTCGCAAAGCGCGCTCACCTCTGTCATCGATTTCGCGCCTTCCCCGCTCGGAACCGCCAGCAGCTCGGGTGCGAATCCCGCGCCGCGCAAACTACCGAGAATCGATTCCGCGAAGAGCGGCGCGACCTTTTCATCGGAAACGATCGCGCAGCGTCCGCCGGGCAGGAGCGGCCTAACGAGTCGGCCCGCCTCTCCAAGCAATCCGGGACCAATCAGTGCTTTGTACCCATGCCGGCCCGCGCGGATCTCGAGCGACTTCATGACCGCGTCCACCCGGGTTTGTCAGGGACTCGAGCGATAGTGCGCATCGGGATCGGATGTCGAGTTCTGGTCATTGATGAACGTCGTCCAGGGTATGCTTTGGGTGTGAAGATCGGCAAACAGAGCGTTTATCCTCGTCGGCCCATTAAGCGTCCCCCCCCGGCACCCGGACCAGACTTGAAGACAGTGACTTGGGGCGCAGGGTGGGTCATCCGCGAATTTTCCAAACCGGCGCACCGTATCATCCTGAATTCGTTTTGCGTAGGAGAAATCGCGCGCGAAGCAAAGCTTGCCCATTGCCGGGAGCGTCGTGTAAATTGGCGCATGCCTGATCCAGCCGATCCGATCGATCCCGTTGCACCACCGACCACTCCCGCGAGCGGCAGCGACATCCCGACCCATCCCACCTCCACCGGGTTGCCGTCGAATGTCGCCGCGGCGCTGGCTTGTTTTCCGCTCATTGGCGGCATCATTTTTTATGTCCTGGAAAAGCGCGACGGCTTTGTCCGTTTTTACGCCATGCAATCGATCATCTTCGGCGCGGCTTGGTTTTTGTTTAACATCCTCTCCTCGATCATGCATGCCATTCTCTGGGCCATCCCCGGTCTGGGGCACCTTCTCGCTGGTCTCTGGGCGCTCCTCTCGGCTCTGGTGCAGATCGGTTTCCTCATTGTCCTGATCATCGCGATCGTGAAAGCCTTCAGCGGCGTGCGCTGGGATATTCCCTGGGTCGGACCGATGGCGCGGAAACAGACTGAAACGAATCCGCTCTAGACGAGGAGCTTCACCACCACCTGGTTGAGGATCAGTTCGTGATCGAGCTGGGTGCTGACGATTTGCAGGTTGGCCTGGAGGCAGGCTTCGAGTCCGGCAATGAGGCGGCGGGTCTCAAAGTGCCGGGCGTGGAGGGCGGCAATGCCTAACGGGTAAGCGTTGAGGGAGCCGTCTTTCTTGCGGGGGAGATGCGCGATCGCTTCCGCCGGGAGCCGGTTAAGGGTGGAGATAAACGAGAACGGCGCCGCCGGGCGCGGGAGGCGATGGCGCTCCATCAGATCCTTCGCGAGGAGAAGATTGCGAACCGTCGGAATGATCGCGACGAGCAAAATACCGATCGCGCTTTCGCCCTGATCGAGCAACCGCCTAACGAGCGCGAGGGCGCGCTCCAGATCGCGCGCGGCGAGCGCATTCCCGAGCTCGAAGATGACGCCGCCGCGCGAGATCGGGACGAGGGTGCGGACGGTCTCGAGGGTGACACGGCGCTCCTTGGGCCCCAGGAAAAGATCGAGCTTCTCGAGCTCGTTCTGGATCGTGCGCCGGTCGCCCCCGGTGAGGAGGACGAAGAGATCCAGCGCTTCCTCCTCGAAACGCAACTGGTGCTCCCGGCCTAACGACCGGGCAAGATCGAGCGCTTCCTCCTCCCAGCCGCTGCGGCTGGCGTCGAGCTTGTCGAAAACCTGCAGCTCGGCGCGTTTCGCGAGCGCCTTGTAAAACGAGCGACGCTTGTCCACCTCCGGCGCACTGAGGAGAAATTTTACTTCCCCGCCTCCGAGATCGCCCTCGATCGCGCTCCGCAATTCTTCGAGCGCATCCTGCACCGCCGCGGCTCCGCCGAGTTTGCTGTCCCCGAGAAAATTCGCGTTTTTTAGCCAGACGAGTTTGCCGCCGCCGAAAAACGGAAGTGTTTGCAAGGCCTCGATCGCGGAACGAATCCGGGCCGTGGCCTGCTCGGCGTTATCGGCGCAACCGTCGATCACTTCGAGCCCGAAATCGCCGGCATCAGCGGGCGCGAGCTGGACAGCGAGTTCGGCCGCGGCCGCTTTCACCGCGCTCTCATCGGAGCCGACGACGGCGTAAAGATAAGCGGGTTGGCGAGCGGCTTTCGTCTTCATCGGTGCGCAGACCTTGTGCGTCTCGCGCGCATCCTGCCACAGCACCCCGCTCCGTGCCGCAAACTAATTCGCCGGCAAGAGAATTTTCGCGTTTTTCGAGGCGTAGGGGACGAACTTGTTTTCGAGATCGGCGAGGTCAAAAAAATGCGCGCCGTAGTGATGCGACAACGCACTCTCGAAGGATTCCCCGCGCGCGACGGAATCGACCAGCGCGAGAAAAGCATCGTGGTCGGCCGCCGCGAGAAAACGGACGAGCCGCTCCGATTCCAAATAAAAGACGTCGATCTGCGCTGGGGGCGGATAGTCGGCAAGGGCGATCAATTGCGGGAGCGGGATGAGCCGCTCGCGCGGGATGGAGGGCGAACGCGGGTGCGCGATGTAGTTCCGCGCCCGCTGGTAGCTGGCGCGGGTGATGCGGGAGACGTATTCGGCAAAACCCTCGTCCAACCAGCGCGGGAGCGGCCGCTGGTAGAGCCGGAAGAGGACGAGGTGCGCGATCTCGTGGCCTAACGAATTATTGGCAAATTTATTCGCCGGATCGCGCACGATGAAGAGACTGCCGCGAGAGTGGATACCGCCCGTCCAAGGCTCGATCTGGGCCGCGGTCTGGAAGGTTTGCCATTCCTCGGGCTTTTCAAAAATATAGAGGTGCGATTTGGCCGTCCCGGCCGGCATCGTCTCGTGGCCGAGCTCGGCGGCGATGACTCGAAAATGAAACTCCGCCTCGACTGAAATGGGGGTCGCGACGTAGCTGTGGACGTAGTGGTAAACGAAATGTTCGGTCTCGCCGTGTTTCCACGATCCGGGATGGAGGGCGAGCGCCCGGGCGGCGAGAGGGTTCGAGTCGAACTGGCTGAGGGAGGAAAATGCGACCTCGGGAAGCGCGTTCAAGCCCGGGCCCGGTTCTTCTTCCGCGGCGGAGAGAAGACCACGGCCGAAAACGACGAGGGCGACCGCCAGGGCGAACGGTTTCGAGTAAGACATGGCGCTGGCCTTTGCCTAACGAGGTCGCTCAGGGCGTGTCGCGCAGGCCGCTCGGCGGTTTCGGGACGTTGAGCGGCGGGGTCGTGTCGGAGGGCGGGATGAGGCCGAGGAGGACCTCGTGCGCGTAGGCGATTTCCGCCGGGAGATTGAGCAAATCGACCTGATAGATTTCGATGTAATTCATCCCGTAGGCGAAGCCGGCGTTGACACTCTCGTGCAGAATGGCGGCCGGATCGCCGGCCACGCCGTCGTTCATCCGGTAGCTCGGGTCGGAGAAACAATTGAAGAGCATCTGGCCGCCGATGTCCGGCCGGCTATCCCAGAGAAGCTGGTAAACGGTGCCGGTACCGGGCGCGGCCGGGTTGAAGGTGGCGAGGCTGTTTTTCTGGACAACGAGGCGGCCCGGCCAGGAGGCGCGGGCGGAGAGGACGGCATTGCGAGCGACGTAATTGACGTCGGGATCGAGGTTGCCATTCCCGGCCACGGCCAGGGTGAGATATTGATTGGGAAAAGCGGCCATGGCTGTGTCGATGATTTGTTTGCCGGCGTCGAGGAGTTTGTCGGAGGTGTAACCGAGAGCCTGCCAGGCGGAAATGTCCGACGGCGTATGGGGGACGCTCCAGTCCTCGCTGTTGGCGTTAGCGAAACTCACGCAAACAATCTTGATCGCAGTGTTGCCGGTGAAATGAGCGCCCAAGGCTACGATCATCGCTTTCTTTTTCGCGAGGAAAGTCGGATCCCAGAAAACCGGGATGGTGGTCTGGACGCCGTCTTGATCGAAGGTGAAAAAGCTGCCGCCGGCCTGACTGACCGCGGCCGTCACCCAGGCGGGCTTGGCCGCCTGCGTGTTGATGCGCAGGAGCACCGGCTTGCCCGCCGCCGCGGCCCGCGCGACTTCGGAGTCGAGGAAACCCCAGTTGTAGGAGCCTTCGGTTGGTTCCAGATCCTTCCAATCCTGCCGGATGCTGATTCCGTCCACGTTGGGATTGTTCAACACTGCTTCGCGGGCGGCCACGCCAGACGGAGAAAGTGAAAACACCCCCTGCGGGATATTCGCAGAAGCGCTCCGGCTGAAGGCGAGGAGCCCGATCGCGAGCAACGCGAGCCGGGGAAGCGCGAACGCGGCGCGGCGGATGATCAGGCTCCGGATCGGGTCGATCTTTGCTTCCATGCCTCCAATTCAGCTTTTTTTGTGCCAGTAGAAGCGAGGTGTGAAAGCTGTATGGTGTCGGCTCGGCCGCGGCGGGATGACCCCGCGCGATAAGCGCCCGAAAACGATTGACAATTTCTTCAAAGACAGTCAAAACTTACGGCTCATCTCAAGGGTCTGAGGGAACGAACCGACTTATGAATCGACTCAAAATATTGCACTCCTTTTTTGCGCTCATAACCGCAGGCGCGGCTCTCTTGGCACTTCGCGGAAGTGCTTTCGGCCAGCAATTTACGGATGTTTCCGTCGCCGCCGGCCTGCATCGTGACGCGACCAGATCGTGGGGTAATCCGCTCTGGTGTGACTTCAACAATGATGGAAAGCTCGATCTCATCGTTTCAAATCATGAAGCACCGAGCGGAGTGACGGAAGGAGGCACTTATCCGTACATCTACGAAAACAATGGCGACGGCACCTTTACCGATGTCCAACCGACCTCAGGCATCGTCGAGCAAGACCCCGACACAGGCGCCTGGCAGGGCATCTCGGTTGGGGATTACGATGGCGACGGCAACCTCGATATTTTTATCTCCGAACCACCTTTTCAGGGAATGGGTTTCGCCAGCACAAGCAACCTGCTTTTCAAAGGCAATGGCGATGGCACGTGGGAATATGCCAGTCGAGAAGCGGGCCTGCCGATCGATCGCGAGTACAGCGAGTGCTCGTTCTTTGTCGACTACGATAACGACGGAAAACTCGATATCTTCGTCAAGAACATCCCGGATACAATCGCGGTAAATTCTCTTTACCGTAACAACGGCGATGGCACTTTCGAGAGCGTGCCCGGAGCGGCCGGACTGGATCTTGCAACGAAGGGCAGCGACCTGGGCAGCATTGTTTCCTTCGCCGACTACGACAACGACGGCTGGATGGATGTCGTAATGGGTGGGAACGGCAGCCCCGAAGCATTGTACCATAACAATCGCGACGGCACCTACACCGAGGTGACCGAAGAGGTCGGCTTTAAGCCCAAGACTTTTACCCAGGGTCTGGCTTGGGGTGACTATAACAACGACGGCTTGCTCGACCTCTACATCTCGCGCGGGGGCGGCGCCACCATGACCAACACCCTCTACCGCAATAATGGTAACGGCACGTTCTCCGATGTAACGAGCGTTGCCGGCGTGAATGATGATACCAACACCTGGGCGGCGGTTTGGGGCGACTATGATAACGATGGCCTACTTGATCTTTTTGTCGCACGTCCGGGCACGTCTGACATCGGCGTGGGTAACGCAAACATTCTTTATCATAACAATGGTGACGGAACCTTTACTGACGTCGCCGCAGCGGAAGGCGTTGCTCTGCAGGACGACCATATCACTTCGGCGCACAAACTGGCTGCGTGGGGCGATTACAACGACGATGGCTATCTTGACCTGGTTATTAAGGACGGAATCAGTCCCGGTCTGATCACCGGCGACGCGTTCAAAGGGTTGCATTATCTCTTTAAGAACAACGGCGGCACTAATCACTACATCAAACTTCGCCTGCAAGGTGTGCAATCCAACCTGAACGGCATCGGAGCGCGCGTGGCGGTGACTTACGATGGCGGCCTGGCTTACCGAGAAAACAACGGCGGCGGTGGGGGCGAATGGGGTTCGCAAGGCGCCAACCCGTGCCACTTCGGCATCGGCTCGGCCGAGACCGCCACGGTGAGAATCACCTGGCCGAGCGGGATTGTGGATGTCGTTGACCCGGTCGCGGCCAACTCCACTCTCACCGTGGTGGAAGGATCGAGCCCGGCACCGGTCGTTTCGGAAAATCTCTCGACACGCCTCGATGTGATGACGGGAGATCACATCGGGATCGGCGGATTCATTATCACCGGCTCGGCGCCTAAGAAAGTGTTGATTCGCGGGCTCGGACCCTCGCTCGAAGGAGCCGGCATTCCGAATTTCCTGGTCGACCCTGTCATCGAGCTGATCAAACCAAATGGACCCACGCTGCTGAACGATAACTGGATGGATACGCAGGGGCTCGAGATTGCAGCGACGGGACTCGCGCCGGCCAATGAGAGTGAAGCAGCCATCGTCGCCAACCTCGATCCGGGTCCTTACACCGTCTTCCTGACGGGGCAGAACGCCACGAGCGGTGTGGGTCTGATCGAGATCTACGACTTGGATCAGGGGATCGCTTCGGAACTGGCAAACGTGAGCACGCGCGGTTTTGTGGGCACAGGAGAGAGCGTCATGATTGGGGGCGTAATCATCGGCCCGCTCGGCGCGGCAGAAGCGACCGTGATTGTGCGAGCGATTGGGCCGAGCCTGGCGGAGAGCGGGGTCAGCGACAGCCTGGCCGACCCTTTCCTGGAACTCCGCGACAGTAACGGGACCCTCGTCAGGGCGAACGACAACTGGCAGGATGACCCGAGTCAGGCTGCCAGCATTGAAGGCGAGGATCTAGCACCAGGTGATCCGCGCGAGAGTGCAATTTACGTCACCCTGCCGACGGGCGGTTATACCGCTGTTGTTCAGGGAAAGGATAACACGACGGGAGTGGCTTTGGTTGAAGTTTACAACATCAAGTAACCCCTGGTCGTCTTAGCGATCGACGCGGCGCCACTCCGAAACCGAACGCAAATCATGAAATCCGATCACGTCCATATCATCGACAGAATTGCACATCGTGTCCTCCGGACGAGTCGCGTCCGGTTTCGGGGAGCAGTCAGTAAGATGGTCGTGGCATTGGCCACGGTCATAAGTTGCAGCGCGTTCTTGACTGCCTCTTTACAGGCGCAACAGTTCACCGACGTCTCGGTAGAAGCAGGACTTCACCGCGAACTGACTCGAGCCTGGGGTAACCCGATGTGGGGGGATTTTAACAACGACGGACTACTCGATTTGTTCGTGCCAAATCACGAGACTCCAAAAGGAGTCAGAGAGGGCGGAATCCTGCCTTATATCTACATTAATAACGGAAATGGAACCTTCACCGACGTCATTGCGACCTCTGGTATTATGGAGGCAACACCCGATACCGGGGCGTGGCAGGGAATTTCGCTCGGTGACTACAATGGCGACGGCAACCTGGATGTCTACATTTCGGAGCCGCCATTCCAAGGCGGAGGTAATGCGTCCACCCGCGACCTGCTTTACAAGGGAAACGGCGACGGGACTTGGGAATATGTGAGTGATGTCGCCGGTATTCTAACCGCGCGGCATTATGGCGAATGTTCCTTTTTCGTCGATTACGACAACGACGGGCAAATCGACATCTTCGTGAAGAACATTCCCAACAACACCGACGAAACAGGCATCAATGTCCTCTACCATAATAATGGTGACGGAACCTTCAGTGTCGTCCCCGGCGCCGGCGGGCTGGAGGACGCAGAACACGGGGTCGACGACGGCACGATCTGCTCCTTCGCTGACTACGACAATGATGGCTATGTGGATGTGGCATTCTCGGGCAACGGAGTTTCGGAGGCCCTCTATCATAACAACGGCAACGGGACTTTCACCGATGTGACGCTGGCCAGCGGCCTCACCCCGCGCGGCAACGCGCTCGGCCTCGCTTGGGGCGATTACGATAATGATGGCTTGCTCGATCTTTACGTTTCCCGGGGCAAACAAAACGGCATGGGCGTTCTCAATAATACGCTCTATCGCAACCTGGGTAACGGGACCTTCACTGATGTAACCACCCAGGCTCAGGTCGACGATGGGACGAACACATGGGCGGCGGTTTGGGGCGATTACGATAACGACGGCTTCCTGGATATTTTCGTGGCCCGCCCCGGGATGCACCAGTTAGGGGTCGATAACGCGAATCTTCTCTATCACAACAACCATGACGGCACTTTTACTAACGTAGCTGCTCAGGAAGGCGTGGCCTTGGAGGACGACCTTCTGACTTCCTCTCACAAACTGGCCGCCTGGGGCGATTACAACAACGACGGTTTTCTTGATCTAGTGGTGAAAGACGGGATCGGCCCCAACCTCGCAACCGGCGATGCCTACATCGGCCGGCACTTTCTGCTCAAGAACAACGGGAACAGCAATCGCTACATCAAGGTGAACCTGCGCGGCGTGCAATCGAACCGCCAGGGACTTGGCGCCCGCGTCACGGTCACTTATACGGGCGGAGTCGCTTTTCGCGAGAACAACGGAGGCGGCGGAGGTGAGTTCGCCTCGCAAGGCGCCGGCCCCCTCCATTTCGGGATCGGCACGGCGAGCACGGCCACGATCAAGGTCAATTGGCCGAGCGGGACTGTCGACACGATCTCGGGCGTGAGCGCGAATGCGACAATCGAAATCGTCGAAGGCTCGGGCAGCCTGGTCCCGCCCACGATTACGCAGCAGCCGCGCAATCAGAGAGTAGTCCAGGGACAGCGGGCGACCTTTAAGGTCCGGGCGAGTGGTTCGGATCCGCTCAGTTACCAATGGAAGAAGAACGGATCGGATATTCCCGGTGCGACCAGCGCGAGCTACGTCACTCCACCTACCACATTGTCCGATGACGGCACGCGTTTCTCCGTCGTCGTCAGCAACGCCGCCGGCAGTGTGACAAGCGGCACGGTGCGATTGCGCGTGACGAGCGCGACCGGCACGTCGAATCTGCCCGGCCGACCTTGGGACCTGGGGCTCGCCCCGCCTCTGCAGGCGTCGGCAAGTTCTCTCATCCAACTGAAATGGAATCAAGCCGGAACTGCCAGCGGCACGAAGCCGTGGCAAGGCCGCTGGTTCGATCCCGTGCCGGAGAAGAACTAGGGCACGATTCGCAAGTTGGTCGGAGGCTCGGGAGCTGACGATCCCCCACCGAGCGCTGCTTTTTGCGCGGCCAGAATTCCCTGGAGATCTGGGTTGTTCACATCGTCTTCGTAGACTTCGATAAAGCCGAGGCCCAGAACCACGCCCGCCGTGCAGGCAGCATCAACCGCCTCGGGAATCGGAAGCAGGGGCAGATCACCCCACGGCGGGGCATCGCACAGACGCGGGAGGTTATCCGGATTATCGCTCGTGCCGGCGCAAAGAAACTGGATCCCGGTGGGGACGCTGTCGGCGTTGTCGACGATGGCGGCGTTGAGGTAGTATCCAGGTGAGGAACCGACGTGGAGCTGAGCGTTCATGATCCCGAACCGGCCGGGATACGTCGCCAGGCCCCATTCAAAGATATCATTCATCGCGTCCTGCCCTTGCGCCTGGAAATCGCCGCCATAAGGGCGAGCTCCGGTGATGAGCAGAGGCGTTTGGGGGAAGGAC
The DNA here is from genome assembly GCA_036270055.1 of Chthoniobacterales bacterium. GTDB lineage: Bacteria > Verrucomicrobiota > Verrucomicrobiia > Chthoniobacterales > UBA10450 > Palsa-1392. The sequence goes on along the minus strand of DATBDG010000025.1, from coordinate 1,006 downwards.
ACCATATATTGGGCGACGATTTCTTTGACCGTCGCTTCCCAGGCCACCAATCCCGCCGGCAAATCCTCGGTCGCCTGGTAGCCGGCCGCGATTGCACTCGCATCAAAGAAAGCGACATCCTCCGCCGTCTTCGCCAGGTAGCATTCGCCCGCCCCTTGAAAGCCGGTCATGACGACGTACCCCAGCTCCGGATTGTTGTCGTAGCGGGGGCCCATGTTGACGAGAAAGCGCTTCCATTTTGCCTTTGCCACCGGATCCCAGGGCACAAGCATGACACCCTCATCCGGGGGTGTCAGAACGCGAAAGGCCGCCCCACCGGAGACGCGGGCCAGGACGGAAAACGTCAGCAGTTTCTTTGTCGTCGTGCTCTTGGTGGCGGCGGCAGAGGTCTGGACCACGGTCGAGCTAGTCTTGGCAACGATCTTCGTGCCGACGGGAAAATAGGTGGAGATGATGACGCGACCGACGTCCGCACTGGTGAAATTGGCCGTGGGCGAGGTCAGGGTCGCTTCCCCGATCGTCGTTTCCCCATCCACAAACGTTTCGCCGCCCATCAGCCAAGGCGGCGCCGTGAGGCCGGTCGTGATGCCGAGCCCGATGAACTTCCCAGTTTGGTCGGCCAGCGCCAAGGCTTCATCGATCTGAGCCCAATTGTAGATTCCATCAGAAGTTTCGCTGTTATCCCAGCCGGTCCGGATCCGCAGCCCAGCCACGTTTGAATTCTCCCAGGGATGGTCGGCCAGAACGCCGATTGGTTTCTTGGCTGAAATGGCGCCGGGAAGATCGAGAATACCCTTCGGAAACGGCTTGCCGAAGCTAAGGGCGGCGGTGGCGAGAAGGGTGAGGGCGCAAAGAAGTCGGTGATTCATCGAGGCTGAAAATGAAACGAAGCGTTGCAGGCTTTAGGCCGAATAAAATTAGATAGAAGTCTGAGCAATTACCATACCACCCGCGCGTATCCATAATCCCGAACCGCGCGGGCGCCGCCCGCCACGATCTCTTCTCC
>DATBDG010000024.1:0-21903 GCA_036270055.1 Chthoniobacterales bacterium | reverse complement strand
TTCCCTAACGACAAGGAAGACGCCTGGACGACCCGCGCTCTTACCGAGGTGCTTTGGAAGGACGATGTCCCGAAGTTTTCCCTCCTCTGGTTGAGCGAGCCGGATCTCTCTCAGCATGAAACCGCGCCCGGCTCTCCCACTTCGCTCGCCGCCATCAAAAGCAGTGACGCAAACCTGGCCAAAGTCATCGCCGCTCTGAAGGAAAAGAATGCCCTCACGAGTACCGATCTTTTTGTCGTTTCCGATCACGGGTTTGCCACGGTCGATCTCGCCTTCGACGCCGCCGAGCAGTTGCGCGCCGCCGGCTTCGACGCCCTCCGGCATTTGCCCGATGCGCCAAAGACGGGCCAGATCTTGGTCGTTAGTCTGGGCGGCAGCGTTGAATTTTACGTCGTCGATCACGACGCGACGACGATCCGGCGGCTGGTCGATTACCTCCAGCATTCCGATTTCGCTGGCGTCATCGTCACCCGGCTGGAGGAGGAAGGAACCTTCACCCTCGCCCAGCTGCACCTCGAGACCTCAAGCGCGCCCGACGTCTTGGTCGCTTCGCGCTGGAACGACCGGCTTAACAAATACGGAACGCCGGGTCAGATCGCCTCCGACATCGGCCGGAAGGTCGGCGAAGGGACCCATGCCACCCTGAGCCCATTCGACATGAACAACACCCTGGTCGCGAGCGGGCCGGATTTCCGCCGCGGCTGGACCGATGCAACGCCGAGCGGCAACGTCGATCTCGCGCCGACGATTCTCTCCATTCTCGGCCTCGACGCGCCGAAGGAGATGGACGGCCGCATTCTGAGCGAGGCCCTTCCTGGCGCGGACGGCGCCCCACCGCCGTCACCCATGAACTCAAGGCCGAACGTTTACTCGGCGCCACCACATGGCGCCAGACGCTTCGCCTAACGACCGTCGGGAAGACCACCTATTTCGTGGAAGGCAACGGCGGCCGCGTGCAAAGCCGGTAACACAACGCGATCACCTTCTGGGTAGCGCACGCGTGTCGCGTGCGTGCTGGCGACGGTGTTTCGCCGTCGCAAACTTTTCTATGACTTTCCCGCCGGCCTTTATGAGTCCGTAACTCCACGGAAAGTTCGTCGCGGTGCAACACCGCGACCAGCACGCGACACGCGTGCGCTACCCAGCCACTGCATCGATGCCAAGTGCGCGGCGGTAGAGCGCTTCATACTGTGGCACTAGTTGGGCGGCGGTGAAATTGGTTTCCGCGCGCTCTCGCCCTCGCGCTCCCATCTCAGCAGCGCGCGCCGGCGAATCGGCCAGGAGCGCAATCGAGCGCGCCACCGCTTCGACATCCCCGAATGGATGCAGAAACCCGTTCTCGCCATCGATTATTACTTCCGGAATCCCGCCAACGCGAAATGCCACCACCGGTTTGGCATGAAAAAGCGTCTCGAGAATGCTTAGACCAAAACTCTCGTGCTCCGAGGTGTAGAGCCCGGCGTCGGCCGCATTGAGGTATTCCTCCACCTCGCGGACCCGCTCTTTCACCGTCACCCGGTCCCGCAAACTCAATTCGTCGAGGAGCGCCTCGTAAGGCGCGAACGAACTCCCCGCCAGAATGAGAAGACGCAGCGGCCGTACGCTCCGGACCGCGGCAAAACTGCGCAGAAGCAGATCGATCCGTTTCAACGGGCGCACGTTTGAAATATGGACGACGAGAAATTCATCATCCGTTAGGCGAAGCTCCTGCCGGATTTCTTCACGCGAGCGCAGTTTGCCGGAGGGCACGAAGAAGTTGCGGATCACTTCCACCGGCCGCTCGAGCCGAAAAGTGGCAACGGTTTCCTGCCGCAGACTTTCCGAAACAGTGGTGATGACGTCGGAGTGCGAAAGCGCGTGCTCGATCGCGGGCCGATAGCTTGGGTCCTGTCCCAAGAGGGTCGTGTCCGTGCCATGCAGGGTCGTCACGATCTTTGGCACGTGCGCCCCCGACGCGCTCAGCATCTGCACCGCGAGATAGGCGGCCGTGGCATGCGGCACCGCGTAGTGGACATGAAAAACATCGAGCTCTCGCTCCCGCCCGATTTCCGCCATCCGGACCGCGAGCGGCAGGGTGTAATCGGGGTAGGTAAAGAGGCTGTATTCGTTCACCACCACTTCGTGGAAGAAAATGCCGGGCTGTGCGAGATCGAGCCTAACGGGCAGAGCCGAACTGAAAAAATGCACTTCATGCCGGCGCCGGGCGAGCTCCGACCCGAGGGCGGTGGCGAGGATCCCGCTCCCACCGATGAGGGGATAGCAGGTGATGCCGATCTTCATCCGAAGGCGGCGAAACGGAACTCCGGGGAGCACGGGCTGCCAGCCCGTCCGCCGCCGGCAACCTCCCGGCGGCACGTTTGCAATCCGCGGGAGCAACTTCCCCTCCGCGTAAACGACAGGTAGGCGGGCCGCGAATAAGGTCGGACTTTCACAGTTAGAAGAGGCGAACCGAGGCAGGCAGATCAGCCAGATGATCAATCAGAAGGTCGCTCGTCGGATAAAACGCCTGCGCGTATTCCACCCCGCTCGTTAGGCCGAGGAGCCGGGCGCGCGCGGTTTGCAACTCGACATAACGGCGGGTCCGCAGTTGCGTCTGATGGCATTCCATCAGTTCCACCCAGGGAGCGAAATGCGCGCTGATGTCGAACCGGACCGGCGGATGATCGCGCCTTGGCTCCGCTCCCGGCGTGATCGCATACTCGAGGTGATGCTTGATCGCGTGCGGCGGCAGGTCCCGCAGCTCGGCCAGCCCTCCGTAGCGCGCGAGTCGCGCGGCGTTGCGACACAACTCACTCACGACGACATGATCGGGGTGTTGATCGGCCATGCCAGTTGGACCGAGGAGAATATCGGGCCGGCGGGCGCGAATCTGTTGCGCGATCGTAATGCTGTTCACGGCTGAGATTTCGAGATGCGAATCACCACCCATCTCGAGGAACTCGATCCGAGCCTTGAGCAGTTTTGCCGCGCGGCGCGCTTCCGCTTCGCGTTCGTTAGGCGTGCCGTTGCTTCCCGCCTCCCCGCGCGAGCAGAGACAGAGCGAAATCTCGCTTCCGCGCGCCACCTCCGCGAGCAGGACTCCGCCGCAGCCAAACTCGATGTCGTCCGGATGCGCGCCGATGGCGAGAAGGTGGAGTTTAGATTCAGGCATCGGGCACGTAGGCGCGGGCGGACTCGGAAATTTCGTCGCGCGTGATGAATTGGACTCCGGGCGCATCGTCGGTGTTCAGATATTTGATCTCGCCCGCGCCCGCGACGTAATGCGTGCAGTGCACGACTGATTGCATCCAACGCAACCGCGTGTCGCGCGTCGGGCTGATCTGGCTCGCGTCGAATTTTTCCAGCGGCAGTTTCAGGTAGGAATCGCCGCCTTTGTGTAGAAGCAAGGCGTCGGGAGCGAGCCGGGCGCGCACCAATTCGCCTTCGTAGTTCACATCCACAAAATAATCCTCAACCGCACACGCTCGGCGCCGGAAATCAGGCGCGCTCGAACGCATGACCCGCATCCCTTCGACGAGCCCGAGGCGCCGATACATTTCGAGACAGAAATCGGCCACGTTTTTTGCCGTCACTTTCTTGAACTCGTCGACCAGGCGCGGCCGAACGAGATTGGGAAGTTGGCGCGCGGTTTGCGCCTGCCATTCCGGCAAAACGCGTTTCGCGAAGAGCGGTGAGAACTGCTTTTGCAACTTGTTTGCGAATTGAAAATTCAACCGGTGCTCCCGGCCGCTGCGCAGGTCGCAGAGGATCGTTGTGGTCTCGCGCGGGTCGTGATCGCTGTCGTGGAAAAAGAAAACGACCTCGCCGCCGATTTCGCGTTGCAGGCGGCGGGCCGTTTGGATTTTCGCGAAAAGAAACCGGCGCGGGAAAATCCCACACGGTTGCTGTCCGAAGCAGATAATTGGCGTCGACACAGGCGCACCGTAGCGCCTACACCGCGCGCGCGAAAATCGTTCGCTCCAGGATCACGGAAAGCAGGCAAACGGCAGCGCAGCCGATGAGGTTATACCAAAGGTAACCGATGTTCGTGCGGTAGAAGAGCACCAGCACGAGTGCCTGCGAAGAAATCGCGGCGAAGAAGACGGCTGAGCCGCGGACGAAGCGGAGGAAGAACGCGACCAAAAAAATGCCGAGAATGCTGCCGTAAAAGATCGAGCCGAGAATGTTGATCGCCTGGATCAGGTTTTCTACCAGGTTGGCGAAGAGGGCAAAGGAAATGGCGACTGCGCCCCAGAGCGCGGTCAAAAGTTTCGAGACAAAGAGGTAATGCGCTTCGCTTGCGCCCGGATGCAAAAGCGGGCGATAAAAATCAACCACCGTGGTCGAGCCGAGCGCGTTCAGCTCCGAGGCGCTCGACGACATCGCGGCGCAAAAAATCACCGCGATGAGAAGGCCGATGACCCCGTGCGGCAGGTAATTCAAAACGAAGCTGATGAAAACATAATCAGCGTCGTTCGTTTCCATTTTCGGATTCGCCGCCTTCAACCTCTTCTTCACTTCGCCGCGCAGATCGTCGATCGCTTTTTGTTCCTGGCGCACCGCGCTGGTGGCTGCTGCGATCGCCGGCGCCGATCCGGAATCGAGCGCGTTCGTCAGGGAATTGATCCCGGCCTGCTTGCGCGCGAAGGCGGCGTCGAAGCGAGTTTGCAGTGCGCTCAGATTGTCCGCCTGCGCGCTCTGTGCCGCGCGCTCGTAAGCAGGCTGATTGAAATAGAGCGGCGGCTTTTCAAACTGGAAAAAGACGAAGACCATCACGCCGGTGAGAAGAATGAAGAACTGCATCGGCAGCTTAAGGACGGCATTAAAAATGAGCCCGAACCGGCTCCCGGCGAGCGAGCCCCCCGCGAGGTAACGCTGGACCTGCGATTGGTCGGTTCCGAAATACGAAAGCGCGAGAAAGAAGCCGCCGAGCGTGCCGGACCAAAAGGTGTAGCGCCGTTGGACATCGGTTGAGAAATCGACCGCGTCGAGCTTGCCCATCCGGCCGCCGATCGAGAGCGCGTCGAGGAATGAGACGTCAGGCGGGAGGCGGTGCAGGATCATCCCGAACGCGACCGCCATCCCGGCGAGAATGACGGCCATCTGCCATTTTTGGGTGTGGCTGACAGCGGTCGTGCCGCCTGAGGTCGTGTAAAGGACGACGAAGAGACCGGCGAGCAGGATCGTCAGGCGCAAATTCCAGCCGAGGAGGGCGGAGAGAATGATGGCCGGGGCGTAAATCGTGATCCCGGCGGCGAGCCCGCGCTGGAGAAGAAAAAGAAATGCGCCTAACAAACGCGTCTTCTGATCGAAGCGCTGGCCCAGATATTCGTAGGCCGTGACCACCTTGAGGCGGTGGTAAATCGGGATGAAAACCGCGCAAACGACGATGAGCGCGAACGGCAGGCCAAAGTAGTTCTGGAGAAATCCCATCCCGCTCTCGTAGGCCTGTCCGGGCGTAGAAAGGAAAGTGATCGCGCTCGCCTGGGTCGCCATGACAGAGAGGCCGATCGTGCCCCAGCGGATGCTCGAGTCGCCCCGCAGATAGTGGTTGAGATCATGATCCGCCCGCGTCTTCCACCAGCCGTAAATCGCAATCGCGAGCAGAGTGCCAAAGAGCACCGCGTAGTCGATCCCGTTCACGAGAAATAGCGGCTGACGAAATAGAAAAATGCAACCTCGAGAACGAAGACAACCACGACCGCGAGATAGGCGTTACGCCAACTGCCGAAAAGCGGGACGCGTCCGTCAGGTTGATTCCTTTCGGACATCGTTAGGCGGAAATCACCGAGACCAGCTCCTGATTCTCAGCATGGACTGGCAGATGAGAATCGAGGGTTACGAGGCGGCCACGCTGTCGCCGGGCCACCTCGACCAGGTAGGCGTCGTTCACCTGCTGATGACCAAGCGTGTGCAGATAGATCGCCGCTTTTCCTGCCTCTGGAGAGGGCCAAAAGCGGTGTTCTTTGTGTGAGATCAGTTCGCGCAGAAGCGCGGCCGCCTGCTGCGGCCGGACCGCCGCCGGCGTGTAAGCTGGATTCGACGAAAGCCGCACAAATCCGAGCTGGGTCACTGCGCAACTCGCCCAGCGGTGTCGCGCCTCCGCGCGAAACCAGCGGTGCGCGGCAGCATGATGCTGATGGTTCGGCCAGGCGAGTGCGAGGAGCACGTTCGTGTCGAGTAGCGCTGGCTTCACGTCGCGTCGTCGGCCAGAAGCTTGCGCGCACGGCTGCTGGGAATGACCGGGGCGTCCGGTCCGACCCGGAAAACCGGCAGGCCGCTCTTGCGCGAAGTGGATGCTTCCACGCGGAGGCCCCGCCGGGCGAGTTGGGACAAGACCTTGCCCAGCTTCTGGCCCGACGAGATGGCGAGCGTTTTCGCCGCCTCAAAAACGTCGTCGTCCAAGGAAATAGTCGTTCGCATGCTCGATACGGTGATACAGTGATACGCCGATGTCAATTTGTCGCCCGTTGCCGTAACCGGGATCGCAACTCATTGGCCGGCTTTACCTAACGAAATCATGTTCGCAAAAATTCGGTAGGCGCCGGGGACGCCGGCGGGCAATTCGCGGAACCAGGAGTAGCCGGTGTAGATGAACCAGCCTTGGTCGAGGCGGGTCACAAGCAGGCCGCCGTCGAGCGGCTTCTCCCCGGGATCGTTGCTGGAGAGGATCGGCTCCCAGGCCGAATCCCATTGGTCGGGAAAGTAGAGGCCACGTTCCTGCACCCAGCCGGTGAAATCGGCGGAGGTGATCTTGTTCGGGAAGTTCATGATCGGGTGCTCAGGCGCGAGAATCCGGATGGGAGCGTTCTCGTCCGTGACGCGATCGTGCGAGACCTGGAGCGAGTGCGGTAGTTCGTTAGGCTTGGGTCCCGGAGTGGTGTTGTATTGCACGACGACCACCCCACCCTGCTTCGCGTAGGCGAGCAGTTCGCGGGACCAGGCGCTGATCCTCTCCGGGTGCACATTGTAGGCCCGGACGCCGAGCACGACCGCGTCGAAGCGCGCAAGGTTGGCTGCTTTGACGTCGTCGTCGGCCAGCACTTTCATTTCGGAACCGATTTCGCGCAGGCTTTCCGCAGTCGCGTCGCCCGCGCCCGGGATGTAGCCGACCTTGGCAGCCTTGTTCTCGATTTTCGCCCTAACGATCCGGGCCTGCGCGGGAGAAATGAGCGTCTGCCGTTCGATGTGGGGATAGGTGATTTGCTCCCGGCTATAGGCCGGCGCACTTTCTCCGGCCGACATGAAAACGGCGCGCAAAATTCCTTCGCTCGCGGTTGCCGGAGGTGTCACCTGGAACGTGCAGCTCGTCTCGCTTTCGGCACCTTCAAGCTGCACCGGGATGGAAGCGGGCTCGACTTTCCAGCCGGCGGGAAGCGCCAGCGCGAGATTGGCGCTGAATTTATCCGCGACGCAGATGACGCGCAGGTTGATCCTCTTCGGAGCGGGATTGCCGAAAACGAAAACCGGGCGCGGCAGATCGACGAAAGCAGGCGGCGCGATGACCAATGGCTGGCTCACTTCACCCGCGACTCGATCGACTTTGCGAAAGCGCGGTTGCAGCGAATAGCCGATCTCTTCGGCGCCGATCTGAAGCGTCACCTCGATCGGAAACGGCGGCGGATTTTCCGGCCGGCCGATGAGGGTTTGATCGGAAACGGCGTAGGTGCCGATCGTGCCCGGCTCGCGCAGCCAGTAGGGCTGTGAAAAAGGCAGATCCCTCGGGAGGGCGACGGTTGCTTTTTCCGTTACCGGCTCGTTAGGCGGCAGTTTCTCGTCGAGCAACGTCGCCCTGCCATTGGCCAGCAGGCGCAGAGATTTGAAAGTCACATCGACGGGCGAGCGGTTGATCGCCTCGATCTGGAGCGCAAGGTTTTCGCCCGGTTGCGCGTTTGGTTTTTCGGTCACCGCCTCGAGGTGCAACCCGAGGCAGGCACCGATGATTTCATCGAGGTCCGCCAGCTTTTCTTTTACCCACGAAGCGGATTCGAGGGCGCGCAGCTCCTTGCGCAGGGCGAGGAGCGCGGGAACGGACGACCCAGGCCTGGTGTCGTCGAACTCCCGAAGAATTTGCTCAATCTTTTGGCCGATCCCGGCCGCGCCCGGGACCCGCGACCAGCTGGTGTCGATGCCGTCAAAAATGCCGCCGTCCGTGATCGGTTTGCCGTCGAGGAATTTGAAATATTCCTTTCGCTCGCCGCGGCGGATTTCGACGCCGAAACCCTGGCTTTTGTGCATGCTGCGGCTGGCGGAGGCGATCTCGGGATACGATTTGCCGAGGAGCGGCTGATAGCCGCCGACTTCGAGGCTGATCAGACCGGTGAAGTCGGGCGTCTCATTTCGCGTTTGGGCGCGGAACGCTTCCCAGGAATTCCAGAGCAGGCGGGTGGGCTGCCATGGCTGGAGGAACTTCAGCTGTTCGGAGAATCGCTTCGGATCAGCTGCGGCCCGAAAGGCTTCCCCGGCCAGAATGGAGGAGGCGGTGTGATGACCGTGGGTCTCGGTGTCGTTAGTCGGGAAACGGGTCACGACGAGATCGGGCTGAAATTTTCGCATCACCCAAACCATGTCGGCGAGGACCTTGTCCCGATCCCAGATGCGGAGGCTTTCGTCGGCCGATTTGGAGAAACCGAAATCATTCGCGCGGGTGAAGAATTGCTGGCCGTGATCGATCCGCCGCGCCGCCAGCAATTCCTGGGTGCGGATGACGCCTAGCTCTTCGCGCAGCTCGGAACCAATGAGGTTTTGGCCGCCGTCGCCGCGAGTCAGGGAGAGATAGGCCGCGTCGTAGAGAGCGCCATTGGCCCAGTATGAGATGAGGCCGGTGTTCTCATCATCGGGATGGGCGGCGACGTAGAGGACGCGCCCGAGGACATTCAGTTTTTCGAGCGCGAGGCGGATGCGCGCTGCGTCCATCGCCTCGGGTGCCTCGGCGGCGCGGGCGCTGCCAATGAGACTAACGACCGCGAGCAATGCCGCCACGAGACAGCGCAAGAATGGAAACATGACCGAAGAGGTCCGCGTGAAACCAGCCGGTCGGAGCCGTTATTTCAAACTATCGATGAGCAACTGGCTGTTGCGGATTGCGCTTTCGTCCGGGTTTTCGTCAGCTTTCAGGAGCTCGATCGATTTTTCGGCGGCGGCTTTGGCCTTGTCCTTGTGCCCGAGCTTGGCCTCGATCTGCGCCTTCTTGTAATACATGAAGTAGCGCGGCTCAGGTTGTTTCTCGATCGCGGTGTCGATCCACTTCGCCGCCTGTTCGAGATCCTTGTCGTGATCGTAATAGAAACTCGCGGCCTGGTAGTAGAAGACCGGCTTCAATTCGGCCGGATTCTTGAGCGCCTGGGTGATTTCCTCGTTCACCTTTTCCATCGTATTGGTCGTTAGGCTAACCGGCACATGCGTCTTTGCCCAATCGAGCGTGATGGTCGCACCATCATCCTTGAGGTCGGCGAAGCCGATTGTGAAGGTCTTGACCGGGTTGGGCAGGGCGTTCGGCTTAACCGTCACGCGGAGCGCGTCGGAGTCGGGCTTGTAGCCGTAGGCGCCCCAGAGTTTCAGATTTTTCGAAAGGATGACCGTCCATTCGTCTTTACCCGGGATGGTGTAGAAGGCGTATTCGCCGGCCGGGACCTCCTTGCCCTCGATCTTGACCGCGTCGCTGAATTTGATCTTGGTCGGCTGGTTCGCACCGGTGCGCCAGACTTTGTCGTAGGGGACGAGGCCGCCGAAGATCTCGCGCCCGCGCATGTCGGGCCGCGAATAGTCGATCGAGACATCGGTCAGGCCGATGCGTTGGGTGATGGTGGCGTGCTGACTCGGGGCCGGAAACTCGATTTTATCCTCGGCCGCCAAGAGATCGGGTGCGAGAGGAAACGAGGAAGCGAGAAGACCAAAGATGAAAACGCGAAGGCTGGATGAAGATAAAATCATAGTGAAGATGGAGTTGAGACGATGAGTCGCCGGATGGCCGACTGGCTAAAAAGAGACGGGAAGATCAGGGGAGTCAAATCAGAGCGCGCGGCGCGCTAGGACTTGATCAGTTGGTAAAGCTCGGGCGCGGACAACCGGAGGAGCGTGACGTCGATGATGGTGGTGCGATGCGGTTGGATGAAGGCGCTCATCTGACGTCGATTCAGCGGCAGCCGCAAAGGGAGATAGGTGACGAGGGGATTTTCCCGCGGCGCAGCCGGTTCGATCGCAGTGATCTCGAAGGCGAAGTCGAAAACCTCGCGCAGTTGATCGACCCAATCCTGTTCTTTGCGAGTGAATTTTTTCAGCCGCAGATAGAACAGAATCGAATTGGGCGAGAGCCCGCTGACGGAGGTGTCCTCGATCAATGTCTGGATCGGGACGGTTCCTTTTTCCTGCTGATTGGAGACGAAAAATATATCGGAGTGCGCGATCGGGATCGGGAGTCCGTCCTGGTCGCGCAAACGGATGACGATCTGGGCGTGCGGATCGTATTGGTTGCGCGGGTCGGCGAGGAAATTGAAGAAACCGGGCTTTTGCATCCGGCGCGCGTTGTCGAATGTTTGCGCCGTCTCCCGGTCGAATGCGGCGACGGCGCGTTGCCAGGCGGCGGGTGTGCGGCCGGGTGTTTCGAGGGCGAGCTTCAGCATCCGCTCAACCTGCTCCTGCGGGATGGTGCCGGAAACGATTCCCATCTTGTCGCCGCTGTGCGCGCAACGATATGGGATGCCGCAGGGGACCAGAGATCGATCCTTGCCGGCGAAGGAAGTTGCTTTGACCTCGTAATATTCCTGGAAATCGGCCTTCGCTTCCGCTGCCTGCACCGCGCTCTTGATCGTGGCCCAGGGAAGCAAGGCCGCGCCCTCCTTCGGGCCGATCTCCATATGATTGAAGTTGAGGTTGGAGGCCGAAACGCGCACCACGCCATCGGAGCCATCCTCGTGCGCATAACGAACCGGAAATTCGAACCAGTCGGCATCAGCTTGCGTTCCGACGATGACGAATTCCTGTACTTTGTAATCCTCCACCATCCGCGAATCGCCGCGGGTGAAAGCGAGATGGAGATCGAGGGTAGGCGAAGCGCCGAGCTCAAGCGCCTGCAACACCTTGAGCCCGCGCTGCGCGCCGCGCTCAAAAACAAACCGGCCCCAGCGCGCGACCTGGCCCTGACCGATGCTGGCCCAGCCGCTTCCCAGATTTGCGCCCGCGAGGTAAACCAGATTGCGGAGGGGTGACGGCCTGGGGCTGAAGAGTCGAATCCAGGTGCGGACGACGAGCGCGCCGGTGCTGTGGATGACGACGTGGAATCCGCTCTCGAGCAGCGCGGGATGTTGCTCGAGCAAGGCGCGGTTCAAGCCGCGGGCGATGTCGGCGATCGAGACCGAATCGTTGAGACTAACGAAGCGCGAGAGATCGACTTCGACGACCTCATAGCTGGCGCGCAGACGGCGCGGCAGAGTGCCGTAGATCTTTTCGATCGAGGTCGGATCGGCCGTTGGACTTTCCGAGCTATAACCGTGGATGAGGACGATTGGTTTCATCGGAGACCGCCACTTCACACGATAGCCGGGAGGGGGTTGGACCGACAAGAGCGAAATGGGAGGGTGGGCCTAACGAGCAATGGGCCCGATGCCATTGCGACCCCGTCAGCTGATCGGGGCACGAAGGCCCCCCTCACATTGGGCAACATAGAACGCGGGCTTGGATTGGGGAGGCGAATTTGAGAAGTTGCAGCCGTGCTGACCTCGCGACTCCGCCGATGAAAGACCGGCGCGCGCTCGCAGAGTTTTTCGGACTCCGACGCAACCTGGTCATTCTGCTCGCCGCCATTTTTACCATCGGCACCGGAGAAGAACTTTGGATGCGCTTTGTTCCGAAGTATCTGCAGGCGCTGGGCGCAACGGTTTTCGTCATCGGCGCCTTCGATGCGATCCGGACCCTGCTCGGCGCGATCTACGCCTACCCCGGCGGGCTCGTGGTCGATCGCTGGGGGTTTCGCCGCGCCTTCATCGGCTTCAACGTTTTCTCGATCGCGGGCTACGCAATCGTGCTGCTCGTGCCGCACTGGGGCGCGGTGATTTGCGGAATGTTCCTCTTCCTTTCCTGGACGTGCTTTTCGCTCCCCGCGACGTTTTCACTGATCGCCGAAACGCTCGAAGCAAATCGTCACTCGATGGGAATCGGGGTGCAATCGGTGATCAAACGCTTACCGATCATGATCGCGCCGTTCCTCGGCGGCGTCCTGATCGACCGCTTCGGCATGATCAGCGGAGTCCGGATCGGGTTGCTGGTCTCGATCGTCGTCTCGACGGCCACGATCGCCATCCAATGTCTCCTGCGCGAAGTGCCCCCGGCGGCGGTGGCGAGGCCGGAGCGCTGGAGTTTTTGGCACAGCCTAACGAACTTCAATCCGGCCCTGCGACGCCTGCTCCTGAGCGACATTCTCATTCGCTTCTGCGAGCGAATTCCTTTCGCCTGGGTCGTGATCTACGCAATGGACTACGTCGGGACGGACGCGAAGCAGGTGGGTTTGCTGGTCACGATCGAGATGCTGGCCGCGACCCTTTGCATCATTCCCGCTTCTCATTTCGCCGATAAATATGGGCGCGAGCCATTCGTTTTCGCGACCTTCATCATGTTCACCCTTTTCCCGGTTGCACTCTGGTTCTCCGGCAGCTTTGCGATGCTGGCGCTGGCGTTTGCGATCCGGGGTTTGAAGGAATTTGGCGACACCGCGCGTAAGGCGCTGATCATCGGCTACAGCGATCCGCAACGGCGGGGCCAGATGATCGGAGCCTATTACCTGGTGCGCGATCTTCTCGTCAGCACCGGGGCGCTGGCCGGAGCGCTCCTCTGGAAGTTTGGGCCTGGGGCAAATTTCGCCAGCGCCACGCTGCTTGGTGCCCTCGGAACGCTCTATTATTTCCTCACCCTCCGCCGCACTCGGCGGCAGGCGCGATTGAACGGAATCCCTGGAGCCTAGGGGATTCGAACCCCTGACCTCCTCAATGCCATTGAGGCGCTCTACCAACTGAGCTAAGACCCCGCGGTTGCAGATCGAACGTTCTTCCCGGGAACGACCGGATCAAACGGCGTCTACTATGCGCGCGCTGCGACATCCGGCAAGGAAATGTGTCGCTCGCGGTCGGCGGTGGTGTGCGTCGCGACCCCGGCGGGACGGCGCGGATGAGCGAAGGAGAAGCGATCGACTGTCTTCGATCTCAGCTGGGGCGCGCGACGAACGCCCGTCTCCCACCACTCGCGCCAAAAAATCGGGCAACCGAGCGAAAACTCCATGCTTCACGACGGGCCAAAGCCGGCCTCTCCACAAGCGTGAGACCGTCTGGCCCTTCGTAGCCTTCCGGGGCCTGCTGCGTCTCCTGAACGAGACGCATCACCGCACCGGTGGCGAGGCAAGAGAGAAAAAGAGCAACCAACATGCTGTCTTAAAGAGCAAGGTGCATGCCGCGGCCATTTTGAGGCACTTGCACCATAAATTGCTCGGAATCTGTCATTCCTCGCAGGGCGGCCGTCAAATTCTTGGACGTGTTTTGGGTAACACTTTCACCTCTTCGCCGCCACACGGGAGCTCCAGGTTGGTCGTTTCCCCCCGCCGGGCCGGGTTTCGCGAGGTTTCTTAAGGGAGAACCAAAGCGGGATCTCGATCGAGTTGGGAGCCAGAGATTCAATTCGGGATTGGGTCGAGCGTGGTGCAGTCGGCATCTCCGATTGGGTCCAGTTAATTTTGTGGCCCACTAGCATTGGCTCTGCTATAACCAGTCTCCAATCAGCACCGCAGCGAGCGTCGTGAAGTGTTGCGACTCTTTTGCGCGACTGCAAAGATCAATATCGATGCGCAAAAAGCCAAGGACTGAAATGGATGCTTCGTTGTCGCAGGTGGTCGCGCGCATTTCGCGTCTCGCGGCAGGGGATCGCGCCATGTTTTGGGTTCTGATGATCTCGGCGGCAATCCTGTCTCAACCGATCGCGTTGGCGGAGGAACCTACGGTGGAGATCGTGACCCAACAGAGCGCGCCGGCCGGCGAGGAGACCGCGCTCAATTCGGGTCGACCGGTTCCGCGATTCCAAATATCGACCGAGTTCCATGGCGGGTACGATGACAATTTCAACACCAGCCAGGGGAACACCAGCCAGGGGAGAGGCGGAGCGTGGTTCACCGAGGAGCAACTGACTCTCTCGTATCACTCGCCTAATCCAGACACCCTCCTAAATGCGGTGGCGGGAGTAGGCGCAACGACCTATTTCGGCGAACGAACGGATACGAAAGCTTTTCTCGACCTTGAACTTAGTCACCCAATGACGCGCCGGCTGACTCTGAATGCCAGCTTGGATGCACGCTACCAGGTGGAGCCGGATCTGGTCTCGAACACCGGCCCGACTAATCGCCGAGGAAGTTTTTACAGCATCGATTACAGGATGTGGGCGGAATACGAACTGACGCGACGCCTCTCGTCCGTCAGCAGTTACAATTTTCGTCTCATCCGCTATGAGAACGACGCGACCGCGCTTTTCACCGATCGGGAGGAACATACGCTTGGGGAGCAGATTCGTTTCACGCTCACGAGCACAACGGTTCTGACCGGTGAATATCGTCTTCTCCTGGTTGATTACGTCACGGCCGCGCTCGACTCGACGACCCACTTTTTCCTGGGGGGCCTCGAACATCGCTTTAATTCGAGGCTTCGCGCGCAGGCACGAGGCGGCGCGTCGATTCGTTCTTTCGACTTCGGAGAGAGCCAGACGAACCCGGACTTCGAAGGATCCATGGAGTACATGCTGGGCAGCCGGACCTCGGTGAGTTGGACCGGTAGCTATTCTGTTGAGCAGCCTCAGCAGCAGGGCGTCATCTCTCAAAAGGCTTTTCGCACCGGATTACGGCTCAGCCACGATTTCACACGTCGGATCAACGGATCGCTGGCTCTTAACTACAATCACGAAAGAGAGCAGCAGGGGACGACACTCGTGAGCGCGGGGCCGACCTTCGATCAAGACGTTTTCAGCCTGTCGCTGCGCGCTCAGTATCAGTTGAGCAGTCGGCTCGCCTTCGATGCGAGGTATGAGCATTCTGAAGTGAGTTCGGGCCGAACGCTTTCCGACTACACCCGTAATCGATATTCCGCGGGCTTTAATTTCACCTTTTAACCGAGCGGGGAAGCGGTCGGCTCCGGAAATTCATCCAAACTTTTCGGCCTTTCCCATCGGAAAACAAAAGGGCCGCGGGCAGATTGTCTGCTCCGCGGCCTCGCAACAGGTTTGGTAATTTAGCTGGCCAGCTTTCGACGTGAGAGCCGAATCCCGGCGGTCATCACGCCAAAAAGAGGAACGGTTGAACCACGATCGGGAACGCTCTTTACCCTTTCATTTTCCGCGGCTGCGTTTTGATCGCGCACGAAGAAAGTGAAGAACGACTTCTTTTGATATGTCCGGGCTGCCGGCGTTCCAGGCATTTCAAGGCTTCGCCGAAGCGGCTAGAGCTCGCTTTGCTTCGCCAGCCAGCGGCTCCTTTAGTCCCTCGGCCAAGGCTCGGTCGAGGTTTTGCCGTCCAGCTTGCTTTTGATTAGCCGCCAGTTGCGACGCCCCCAAATAGTAAAGGCCGACCGCACCGAGTGGTTTTTTTCGCCCGCTTTCCTGCAGAAGTTGGATGGCCCGGGCGTACTCCTTCTTCTGGTAATTGAGTTGACCGAACAATTGCGCCACTTCGGGGTCGTCCGGAAGCGATTTTCTGGCCGCTGATGCCAGATCGAATGCTTCTGCGGCGTGCGCTGGATCTTCCGCATAAAGAAGCGCCTCTTGCTTTTGCGCAGGCGCGAAGTCCGGCAACCGCTGCAAGACGCGCTGGTAACGGTCGAGGGCGGCGGCCTTGTTCCCATTCTGGAGGTCGAGCGCAGCCATCGCCATCAAGGCAGGGACGTAGTTTGGATCCGTTTTAAGCTTCGACTCAATTGTAGACTTCGCATTTGAGAGGGCCGACGGGTCCCCAGGCAGCTCGGTCAGGGTCAGGAATGATCTTGCGTCCTCACCGTTTTGCGGTGAGGGCGACGCTTCGAGGCTGCGCTTCATCGCGTCTCGGGCCGCATCTATTTTCCCTACGCTGTATGTCGCCCAGGCAAGATCGAACAGAACCTGCGGATCGCTGGCGAGCTGTCGGGCACTTTCCTGGAGCAGGTTGTAGGCCCAGGAGAAATCGCCGCTCTCGAAAGCAACTCGACCAAGCAGGGCGGTCGATTTGGGATCGTTTGGAGACAGGGCGCGCGCCGTCTTCGCATAAGAAAGAGCCTTTTCCTTGTTCGGGAGAGGTCCACTGTAGATTTGGGCCAGCTTCAAGGGAGCGAGGACGAGCTTAGGGTTGATCTTCAGGATCGCTTGGTAGTTCTCGGCGGCTTTGGTCCAGTCTTTCTCGCGTTCATAAGCTTCTGCGAGACGGAGACGAGCAATGACATCGTTCGGTTGCTTCGCGACTATTTGCTTTAACTGCTCGATCGTCATCGTGCCGGCGGGGCCGGAGTCGTCCCCGAGCAAAGCGAGGCGGTTCTGGGCTTCGGCTTTGTCCGGAAAATCTGCGGGCGCGTTGACCGCTGCTCGAAAGGCGGCCCGAGCGGCATCGGGCTGGGCCATCATGTAGTGAGCCATACCGAGGTGGTATTGGATCTCGGGGTCGGTTGCGAGCTTGCCGGCGCTTTCCTCCAGAAGGTTGAGAGCCTGCTGGTAGTCGCCCCGTTTAAACGCCGTCCAACCAAGTGTGTCCGCTACGGCTGGGTTGCCCGGCGCGAGAGTGCGCGCTTTCTGCGCCAGGTTGTAGGCTTTATCGGGCTGGTTGAGCTGTTCCGCGTAAATGTAGGAGAGGTTGTTAAGCGCAGGGACAAAGGTCGGATTCAGCGCGAGCAGTTTTTCGTAAGCTTCGCTCGCTTTCGAATAATCTTTCTGTTGGGCCCGGATCGTCGCCAGGGTCATCAACGCGCTCTCGTTGCGGGGGTTCTTGGCGAGGAGGGCTTCGATTTCTTGAGCGGCTTCCGAGAGGTGGTTGGTGGCCAGATAGGTCTGGACCAGCATGTCATAGGCCGGCGTCGCGTTCGGATCGAGCTCCAGCGATTTCTTGAGCGTCGCCTCGGCTTCTTTCCATTTTTCCTGGGCGACCTCCACTTTGGCCCGCAGGAAATAAGAGGTGGCCGCCTGCGGCTTTTTCTTCAGTTGCTCATCCACCCGCTGCGAAGCCGCGGCAAAATCTTTCGCCTTCAGATCAAGAACAACCAACTGATCGATGGCCAGGAAATTGTCCGGCGCCAGTTTGAGAACTTTCTCGAAATAGTTGCGCGCCTCATCGGGCTTGTCTTGCTGTACTCGGATGAGCCCAAGGAAAAAATAGGGATCGGGAAGATTGGGTGTGGCCTCGATTTGCTGACGAAAGATAGCCGCTGCATCATCGAGACGGCCGAGAGCACGATATGCGTCGGCGAGAAGAAGCTGGGCCGGCTTGAAACCGGGATTTTTCTTGAGTACTCGCTCGAGCGCGTCGGCCGCCGGTTGTGCCTGCCCCGTGCGCAAGTTTAGGTCGGCCCGGGCAACGATCGCCTCGGCGTAAGTCGGGTTCTTAGCCACAGCCTCGTCCAGCGCGATACTTGCCTGGGGTATTTTGTCCTCCTGCAGATAAGCTTTGGCCAAACGATACTTGGCCGAGGGCAACCCAGGAAAAGCATGATCGAGCTTTTCCATTTCTGGGATCACCTTCTTTGGCTCCCTCTTGACCAGCCAGGTGTCGCTTTGAAGCAGGCGCGCATCGATGTTTAGCGGGTCCCGGGAAACGACGTTCTCCAGGAATGCCAAGGTCTCATCGTATTTCCTCGCGCTGAAAGCCATGCGCGCAAGGAGGGTCCAGGCCGAAAGAAAATCAGGCGCCTTGGCGGTCAATTTCTTCAGGTCGACCATGGCCGCATCGAGACCCTCGGTCTGCCTCTGAAAATCGGCGTAGACGAGGCGAAGAGGTGAACGAAGCGGGGCCAGCTCCGCTGCGATTTTGAATTCGGCGGCCGCCTCCTTCCGGTTATTTTTCAGCAGATGCAAGATTCCCAGCGCCTGATGAGACTCTGGAGATTTGGTATCGAGCGCGATCGCCTGAGTGATTGCCTTCTGCGCTGCGGGCAGATCCTTCTTCCGCAGAGCGAGGTTGGCGGTCGCTAGCAAGTAAGATGGGGACTGTTTTTCGGGAAACTTCTGCACCGCTTGCTCGACGCCGCTGAGGTCCTCCGGAACTTGGGACATCTGCGTGTATAAAAGGAGAGCTTCTCCGTTAGCCGGCGATTGCTTCAATACCGTGAGCACTTCCTCTTTCGCTTTCGGGGCATCTCCGAGCGCCAGGTAAACTCGGGCCAGCCGCAACCGGTTCGCCGAATCGTTTGGCTGGAGTTCTTCGGCCTTTTTCAGAAAAGCACCGGCACGCACTGGCGCGCCTTCGTCCAACCACATTTGCCCAAGGCGCGCGAAGGCGGTTGCGTTGCGCTGATCGAGCTGCAAGACCTTCATGTAATCGATCTTGGCCCTGTCGTAGGCCCCTGATCGGAAATCCTTGTCGCCGTCGGCGAGGTAGCGCGCCTTTTTCGCTTCGCGGGAACAACCCGAGTTGAGGCTGACGGAAAGGAGCAGCAAGCAATAAAAAAGAAAGGAGCGCATTTTGCCTGTCATAATCGTGGATCGGTTCATCGAGCAAGAGATAGACCGCGAGCCTTTGAATCGCGGTCGAGCAATTTCAGACGCAGAAACTTATTCGTAGCCGGGTGAGAACGGTTGGCAAGGATTGAAAAGGGACGCCGCAGCTCAGTTGCGAATGACGCCCAGTTTTTCCATCAGCTCGTAAAGAGTGGGACGACTAATGCCCAATTCGGTAGCTGCGGCGGTGATTTTGCCAGCATGACGTCGCAACGCCTGCTCGATCAGTTCCTTTTCCACCTCTTCCCGGGCTTCGCGCAAGGTGGATAGTGGCAGCGGTGCGAGACCTTCCAGCTCGAGATCCGAAACCGTCACCCGCTTACCGTTTGCCATGATGACGGCCCGCTGAATCCGGTTCTGCAGCTCGCGGACATTACCCGGCCAGGAGTGGCGATTGATCGCTCGCACGGTCTCCGGCGTGAAGACCAGACCGGACTTGCCGTTTCGAACCGAGTAGCGCTGCAAAAATTCGGTTGCGAGGAGGCTGACATCGTCCCCTCGTTCCCGAAGGGGAGGCAGAGCGAGCACAACCACAGCAAGCCGATAATACAGGTCCTCGCGAAACTTCCCGTCGGCGACCGCCTGCTTAAGATTCAGGTTCGTGGCGGCGACAACACGGGTCTCGATTTTAATCTCCTGTCGGCCCCCCACTCGCTGGAAAGTCTGCTCTTGAAGGAACCGAAGCAGTTTAACCTGAATCGGCGCCGGGAGATCCCCGATTTCGTCGAGGAAGAGAGTGCCTTGGGCGGCGGTTTCGATCAACCCCTTGCGCTGCATGTGGGCGCCGGTGAAGGCTCCCTTTTCATGCCCGAAAAGCTCGCTCTCGAGAAGGTTCTCGGGAATTGCATTGCAATTGATCGGAACGAAGGGGCCTTTCTTGGAGGGGCTGCGCCGATGGATTGCAAGCGCGGCCATTTCCTTGCCGGTCCCGCTATCACCCAGGATCAGCACGGGCGCGGTCGAGGGCGCAACTTTGCGAATGAAGGAGAAAACCGCCTGCATCTGGGGACTAGATCCCATCATCTGCTCGAAATCGTCGACCCGCCGGTTTCGTTGCAGATCGAGAAACTCCTTCTCAAGCTGCGCCACATAGACGCAGCGGCGCAGGACGAGCTTGAGCTCTTCCATTTCCACCGGTTTGCACAGAAAATCGTAGGCCCCCTCCCCAACGGCGCGGATGGCATTCTGCTTTTCGCCCTGCCCCGAGACGATAATGACTTTCGCGTTCGGATCAGCGATCAGAATTTCTCTCAAAGCCGCCAGGCCCTCTTCGCAATTGTTAGGCTGGGGCGGCAGACCGAGATCGAGCAGCGTCGCCGCCGGCCGCTGATCTCGAAACACATGCACCGCCTCGATTCGAGCGCCGGCGATGTGCAGATCATAATCCTCGCTCAGCGCCCATTTGACCTGCGTGCGAATTTCGTCGTCGTCGTCGACGAGTAGAAGTTTGGGTTTCATAATGAAGAGCGTCTTAGCACCGGCATTTCGATTCGGCTGCGATCATCGCGTTGGCGACGCGTCCATGATTTGTCGGCATTCTTCCAAGGACATCCGCCGCTAGAAGGATTCCAAGCGCAAAGATCTGGTTTTCCAGAATCCGAACGCCTCCCTTCCTTTTCATCGCGGAGAATCCTTGAGAGGCAGCAAGACCTCGAAGGTCGTGCCGACCCCCGGTTCACTGCTAACTGAAATTTCCCCCCGGTGAGCTTCCACAATTAGCCGCGACTGAAACAAGCCGATGCCAAGTCCCTTTTTCTTTGTCGTCTGAAAAGGACGATACAGGCTCTCCTTAATGAAGCGGGCACTCATGCCGCAACCGTTATCGGCCACTAGCAGCAAAGCGCGGCCATCCCGACATCCTGTCTCCACCCTTACCCAGCCACCCTCCGACCCAAGAGCCTCGCTCGCGTTTAAGAGCAGATTGGTGACTACGCTTTGGATCTGATCCTTATCCGCGAGCAGGCGCGGAATGGGCTCGAGTTTCCGCATCCAATCGACGTTTCCCTGACCGTTCAGGCTCTTTAACGATTCGTCGACCAGGGAATTCAGATCGAACTCCTCTACTTTCAGTTCCAGTTCACGTCGGAGCGACCCGGCCCGGCTAATGAGCCCATTGATCCGCTCGACGACGCTGCGGATTCCGCGCACGGCATCGTCGCGAAACGCAGGATCGGCAAAATGCACCGGCAGATTATTTAGCATCAAACTGAGGGTCGATGCGGTGTTTTTCAAATCATGAACGAAGAAATTCGTTACGTTCTGCAGCGCTTCCAACTCCTTGGCGCGCAGGTTTTCCGCCGCCAGACGCAAGTTTAGCAGGCCGGCCGCCAGTTGGTCGCCGATGCATTTCAGCAAGTCGAATTCCTCGACCGTATAGGGCCGGCCGCTCACTCGATCACCAACGATCGCGACGCCGAGCCAATGGTTGCCCGAGACCATCGGAACTGCCACACGACGCCCCCCCCGGCGAAAGTCCGGCTGGTTGGCCTGTCGCAAAGTTTCCCAAAACTCATCGGCCGCATCGAGATCGAAAGGGACGGAACATTCCCGTAGCTTCTCGATCTCCAATCCGTTCTCTCTGCTCAGAACCTGGCGTGCCCCCTCCCCTACTCGCGATTGCGAAGTGGAAGCACAAATCGAAAGCTGATCGCCGTCATCCTTGACCAGCCAGATCGTGACCGACAAAACATCGAGCGTATCACAAACGAGCTTTGCGACTGCACCACATAATGCGCTCTCATCCGAGATGCTCGAGATTCGCTCGGTAAAGAGCGTCCAGACCTTTCGAAAATCATGTTGCGGGCGCCGAAAATGCCGACTGACCCAACGACGCCGCTCCTGTCGCACACGATCGGAAAGAAGAAGTGTGACCAGACCTGCAAGGCCGATGAGAACGAGGAAGACCTGCGCTTGAAAATGCTGTACCCCGCCCATGGCGGCCACGATCTGAGCTAGCACGCCCACCACGAACAGGTACGCGCCAGCGATCAGCATGGTGAAGGAACCCTGCAGCACCGCTTCCGAGGGGTAGATGTCGATCTCGGCAAAACCGCTCCGAGCATAACCGACGACCATCAGGCCCGCCCCGATGATCAGAGCGATGGTTTCGATTTGTAGCATTGGCAGATCTTGCGCCGAAAAGAGCAACGCCTGGCTGCCGGTGTAGATTCGTGCGCCAAAGATAACCCCCAATCCCAGGACGAGAAACTTAATCCGCCAACGCATTGTGCC
>DATBDG010000023.1:0-3277 GCA_036270055.1 Chthoniobacterales bacterium | reverse complement strand
CAAATTGTAGGGCAAGCGCTTCGCTTGCGGCGGCGGACGGGGCAGGCGAAGCGCCCGCCCTACAAACTTGTGATCTAGCCGAGCAATTTTGCGACGGCGTAGAGGAGCCAGAAACTGACCGCCAGACTAACGAGCAGGATGAGACCGAGCGCCCCGAGGACGAGCGCGACAAAGACCCAGTCGCTCTTACTCGAGCGGTGCGGGGCGGCGGTGTGTCGGCGCAGCAGCTCGTAGTTGCGGACGTTCGACTTGAACCAAAACGAGAACGCGTCGCCTACCACCGGGATGATGCCGATGGCTTCGTTGATCAGGATGTTGAGCGACATGCGGGCGAGGAGAATTTTCGGCAGCCCACGCCGCGCCGCGGCGACCAGAGCCATGGCGGAGATAATGGCGGAGCCGGTGTCGCCCAGACCAGGAAGAAGACCCATGAGTGGGTCGAGCCCGAAGCGGAATTGCGTCCCGGGCACGCGAAGGAAGTTGTCCATGATGAGGGCAAGCCAGCGGAAAAGCGGCTCGACTTCGGAGCGCTTTGCTTTTTCCTCCGGCGGCAGGACTTCCCACTCGGCGTCGATCGTCTCGCGTGGCGTTGGCATGAATTCGTCCTCCTGCTCGTCCTCGTCCTTGGTCCTCGAGCCATCGAGTTCAGGTCGACGAGGAGGACGAAGAACGAGGACGAGCAGCAGTGCCTGAGAAGGAGCGCCGGTCTTAACCGGGGATCTCCTTCAGCATCTGCTTATTGGTCGGAAATTTCTTCACGAACATGAGGAGACGCTGAATCGCTTCGTCTGGTTTGTGCCCGGCTAGACCGCGGCGGATGAGATTGATCTTATCCAGCTCCCACGGCTCCATGAGCAGCTCCTCCCGTCGGGTGCCGGAGAGGAAAATGTCGACCGCCGGATAAATGCGCAGGTCGCTGATTTTGCGATCGAGGACCAGCTCCATATTCCCGGTGCCTTTGAACTCCTGGAAAATAAGCTCGTCCATCCGGCTGCCCGTTTCGATTAGGGCTGTGGCGACGATCGTCAGGCTCCCGGCTTCTTCGGTGTTGCGCGCCGCGGCGAAAAGCTTTCGCGGAATTTCCATCGCGCGGGCGTCAATGCCGCCGCTCATGGTCCGCCCGCCGCCGCCGGTCGCATTGTTAAAGGCGCGGGCGGTGCGGGTGATCGAGTCGAGCAGAATGAAGACATCCTTGCCCGCTTCGACGAGTCGTTTGGCGCGCTCGACCGCGAGCTGCGCGATGCGGGTGTGACTCTTGATGTCGCTGTCGTTCGAACTCGCCATGATTTCGGCCTGCGGGCAGGAGCGCCGAAAGTCGGTCACTTCCTCCGGGCGCTCATCGACGAGGAGGATGATCAATTTCATCTCCGGGTGATTCTTCACGACCGCGTCGGCGATGTGCTGGAGGAGGGTGGTCTTGCCGGTGCGCGGCGGAGCGACGATCAAGCCGCGCTGGCCTTTACCGAGCGGGGTCATCAAATCCATGACCCGCGTCGTGTAACGATCGGAGACCGTTTCGAGCTTGATCCGTTCGTTAGGATTGATCGTCGTCAGTTCTTCGAAAGGCCGCAGATCCTGATATTTGGTCGGCTCCTCGTCGTTGATCTTGAGGAGGCGGGTCAATTGCGGGCCGCGATTGCCGCGCCGCGTCTCGCCGTAAACCCACATGCCATCGCGGAGCTGGAAACGCCGCACGATCTCGGGCGTGACGAAGATATCCTGCGGGGTCTGGACGAAGTTGCGTTTCGCGTCGCGCAGGAAGCCGAAACCTTTACCAGAAATCTCGATGATGCCCTCGCCGTATTCCGGTTCGCGCGGCGGCTCGACGCCATTTTGCTGGCCCTCAGAGCCCTCGGCACGGCCGTCTTCCGTGGCCTCGACGAATTCCCCCGCGTCCTCCTGCCGGCGCCGCCCTTCCCGCGAAGCATCCTCTTCCAGAACCTCCGGACCGCCGGGGCCACCCGGATTGGCGTCGCCGGGTTGATTCGAGTTGCCGGGTCCGCGGTCCGCGCTATTACGGCGCCCGGAACGGCGGCGAGACGAGCGCCGTCTGCGATAAGGGGCGGTCGTGGCCTGGGTTGGTTGATTCTCCATGTCTTCGCTCATAATTGAAACCGGCTAGGCGGCGGCGGCACGACGAACAGTGCCGCGCTGCAGTTCTCAGGCTGGCAATTTCGCCAGCAGCTCTTCGGAAATATCTAAATTGGAATAGACGTTTTGAACGTCGTCGTCCTCTTCGAGGCTTTCGCAGAGGCGCAGGACCTGATGCGCAGCCGCCTCGTCGGTGACGGAGACAGTCGTGTCGGGAATGAAAGTAAACTTTTGCCCATCGATGGTGACACTCGCGTGTTTGAGCGCCTCAGCTACGGCGTAGAGCTGATCGTGGGAAGTGAGAATAACATACTCTCCCTCCTCCGTTGTCAACTCCTCCGCCCCGGCTTCGAGGGCCAGCTCGAAGAGGCGCTCCTCCTCAATCGTATCTCGCGGGACGGTGATCTGTCCTTTTTTGTGGAACATGTAAGAAACACTGCCGCTCGAGGCGAGGTTGCCGTGGTTCTTGGAAAAAATCCGACGGATTTCGGCCGCGGTGCGGTTCTTGTTGTCCGTCGCTGCTTCCACGATGATGGCCACGCCTGCGGGGCCGTAGCCTTCGTAGACGATTTCCTCGATGTGCTGGGCGTCGACGCCTTCGCCGGTCCCGCGTTTGATCGCGCGCTCGATGTTGTCGTTAGGCATGCTTTGCGCCTTCGCCATCTCGATCACGCTTCGGAGCCTCGGGTTGGCTTCCGGATCGCCCCCACCGACCCGCGCCGCGACGCTGATCTCCTTCGAAAATTTCGAGAAGATCGTGCCGCGTTTGACGTCAAGCGCACCTTTGGCGCGCTTGACCTTGGACCATTTGCTATGTCCCGCCATGGAATGGGTAGGTGAGTTGCCCGACAGATCTCGGTCGCGCGGGGAAAGCGGAACCTGGGACGCCTCGAAAGAGAATGCTGACGAGGAAGCAACCGAGGCCCATTAGATCGTAACGTGCTCGGCTTGTCAACCTCGGCAAAAGGCCGACGCGATGGCGCGATCATGTATCTGACGAACGCTTGCCGACGTCTTGATTCCGGTGCAACGACGATCTCACCTTGCGGTTACCGGCAGGGAGCAAGCCGGCCGACTGCATTGATCTCGGAAGCTCGGTTCTCGATCGTCTCTTGCGTGCGTCTGAATCCTTTGGTCTGGTGCTGCCTGCGTGGCCATGCACGACTCCAGTTTTTCGCAGAATCGC
>DATBDG010000022.1:0-43183 GCA_036270055.1 Chthoniobacterales bacterium | reverse complement strand
GTTGTAGCGGCGGTCTGTGACCGCCGAAAACGTGGATCAGAGAGAAAAGGCGCGACGGTCACAAACCGCCGCTACAGGTCACTCCCAGACTCCGCTTCCTCCCGTCCTCGCCGCAGGGCACAGATGCCGCGGCGTTTGGACTCGGAGACAAAATCGAAGAAAGCCTGCGCCGGCGCTGGCCATTCCTCTTCGTCCGCCTTTGCCAGCGCCTGGGTCACGTTGAGCCCGCTTTCGTAGAGAAGCCGGAAGGCGCGTTTCACTTCCGCCCGCTCCGCCGCACTGAAACCAGCCCGGCGCAGTCCGATGACGTTCAGACCGAAAACGAGGTTGCGCTCCGCGGCGAGACAGAAAGGCGGAATATCTTTGCTGAAAGCGGAAAGCCCCTGCGTGATTGCGAGCCGCCCGACGCGCATGAATTGATGAAACACGCAGCCGCCACCGAGAAAAGCCGCATCCTCGACCGTCACGTATCCGCCGAGCAGGCAATTGTTCGCGATGATGACCTTGCTGCCAATGATGCAGTTATGGCCGAGGTGCGCCCCAGCCATCAGGAAGTTGTCGTCGCCCAGTCGCGTGGCGGAATCGGCCGCCGTCCCGCGATGAATGGTTGCGTTTTCGCGAATGACATTGCGGTCGCCGATTTCGACCGAGCTGCGGGTCCCGGGCTTGAAATTTAAATCCTGCGGCCATCCGCCGATGATCGCGCCCGGTCCGATGCGATTCGCCGATCCGATCCGCACCGCCCCTTCAATCACGGCGTGCGCTTGCACGATCGTCGCGGGCCCGATCTCCACCGCGGCTCCGACAGAGGCATAAGGCCCAATCTCGACCTCGTCGCCGAGGCGCGCGCCGGGATCGACAATCGCCGAGGGATGGATCTTCACAGGATGCCCATTTCCTTGAAGCTGAAATAGGGGAGGCGCCCTTCGCCGGGCGCGCCGATGATGACATGATCGAGGAGCTTGATCTGCAAAAGCTCGGCCGCCTCGCGCAGCCGTCGCGTCAGGCCATGATCGGCCTGGCTCGGGGACGGCTCGCCCGAGGGGTGGTTGTGCACCACGATCACGGCGTAGGCCGAATAGATGAGGGCCGGGCGAAAGACATCCCGCGGGTGGGCCAGGCTTTCGTTGATGCTGCCTAACGAAACCTCCTCACTCCTGATCATGTTGTAACGGGTGTCGAGCAGGATGATGCGGAGCGATTCCTTGCGCAGGGCGCGCAACTCGAGTCCGAGGAGCTCATAAACCTGTTCCGGCGTTTCGATGCGCCGGCCCGCGAAATTTTGCTGGGCCAGGCGCTGTCCGAGTCCGAAAGCAGCGGCCAATTGCGCGGCCTTGGCGAAGCCGATCCCCTTGATCCGGGCCAGTTCCTGGACCGAGCAGCGGCTCAATTCGCCTAACGAGCCATGGGTTTTGATCAGCTCGCGCGCGACCTCGATCGCGTTGGCGCCTTCCACTCCGGTGCGCAAGAGTATGGCGATCAGCTCCGCATCGGTCAGCGCGCCCGCGCCGCGCGCGGCCAGTCGCTCACGCGGCCGGTCTTCCTTCGGCATTTCGCGAATTTTGAGCGGCCCGGTCATTGGCTCCTCTTCCCTTTTCGCCCTGCTCCGGAGAGGACAAACCGAGACTAGCCGCGCAGCTGCTCGAGCAGCTCATGGAGCGCTTCGCCGAGCCCGAAAAGCGAGTCGACACAGCGATTCGCCACCAGCGGCGCAAGCTCCGTCTGCGCGCCGCGAATCAATTCGGCTGCGGTATCAAGCGCTGCGCCGAACGCGCCGTCAGCCGGCGCACTTTGCAGGAGCGCGGCCACTTCCTCGAGCCTCCCTTCGAGCACGAGGGCGCAGCAGCGCTCGCGGTCGAAGGTCGAGGCCGACTCGAGCAGGATCAGAACCGGGAGCGTGAGTTTCCCTTTGCGCAGATCCGTCCCCAGCGTCTTGCCCGTTTCGGTTTCGGTCCCCGCGATATCGAGGCAATCGTCGTAAATTTGATAGGCGGTGCCGATCCTGGCCCCGTAATTCTTCAGCAGCGTGACGACTTCTTGTGGCGCTCCGCTGATGGTCGCCCCGAGCTGGGCGGCGCAGGCAAAAAGCGAGCCGGTTTTCATTCCGATGATCCGGAAATATTCTTCGCGCGAGAGTTGCAGGTCGAAGCGCCGCTGCGTCTGAATCATTTCGCCCGAGCAAACTTCTGTCGCGGTGCGGGCGATCGTGCGACTGATGTGGGTGTCGTCGAAATCGGTCGCAAGATTGAGGGCATGGGCGAAAAGAACGTCGCCGAGGAGGACGCTGAGCGAGTTGCCCCAGCGCGCATTGACCGTCGGCTGAGAGCGACGCCGTTCCGCGTCGTCCATGATGTCGTCGTGGACGAGCGTCGCGAGGTGGATCAGTTCCACGATCACGGCGAGATCGAGGTGACCCGAGCCTAACGATCCGGTGGCGCCGCCGCTCAGAAGCGCGACGAGCGGGCGCAATCGTTTCCCGCCCCCGCCGATCGCGTAGGCGACGTAGCCTTCGATTGCGGGGTCGAACGCGGTCGTCTGCGCGGTGACGCGCCGGTCGACTTCATCGAGTTCCGCCTGGACCGGCTCAAAGACGCGACTCAGCGGCCCCGCCATGCCATGAGCGGCAGCGGCGGTTGAGTTCGCGGAAATTTTCACAAGCGCAGGATAGAAGGTCGGCTTTTAAAGTCAAAGCTACAGGAAGGTGCGGGCGAGAGCGGGAAAGGGGTCCGAGGAGCGCGGCAACATTCCCAGGATTCACCAGCGGCGCAACCAGGCGTCGGTGCGATATTTGTCTTCCGCCAGCGCGGCCGCTTCCTCCTGGACCTGAGGCGCAATCGGAGCGTGCTCGATCTTTTCCGAAAGCGCTTCGGCCAAGCGTGCGCGAAAGCTCTCCGACAAATCGGGAAGTTGGATACTTCCCTGGTGAAGAAAACCGCCACGCGTGCGGCGTTGCGCGGCCCCGGCGATCTTGCGTCCGAGCATCATGACATCGTCGCGCACCGGGTTGGCGAAACAGGCATCGGAAATCATTGGGCCGTCCGCCGCGGCCAGTTCTGCCTCCCACCCTTCCATTCGCAAGGCATCGCGGATCGCCCGGTGCAGAGCGGCATAAATCGCTCCTGGTCCGAGCGCCGAGGCCGGTTCCGTGGCGGGCGTGACGAGAGCGTAGGTCAGATCTTCGCCATGCAACACGCTCCCCCCGCCGGTCCAGCGCCTCACGACATCACGTCCCTCCGCGGCCGCGGCGACCTCGGCAAATTTGCCGAAATAGCCGAAGGAAAGAGACGGACGTTCCCAGCCGTAAAAGCGCAGAGCAGGGGAGCGAGCCTGCATGAGCGAAACTTCGTCGATCGCCATATTGAGCGCCGCGCTCGCCCGGGCGCGATCGTCATGCACGCGCAAACGCTTAAACAACATCGGCCACGATCTGCTCGAGCGCCGCGCGCGGGTCGGGCGCGGCCGTGATCGGGCGCCCGATGACGAGGAAATCGGCGCCCCCCGCAAGCGCTTCCGCCGGGGTCATGGTGCGCTTTTGATCGCCCATTGCTGAGCCGGCTGGTCGGATACCGGGCGTGACGATTTTGATTTTGGAACGGTGAGCGGCACGGAGCGCCGTCAGCTCATGCGGGCTCGCGACCACCCCACCGATCCCCGCCTCTACCCCGAGCGCGGCCAGACGCAAAACCTGCTCCTCCATTGCGCCGTCGACCCCGATTTCGCGCAGGGTCGCTTCCTCCGCGCTCGTCAAAACGGTGATTCCCAGGAGCAACGTCTCCGGCGCCGCCGCCCGCAGCGCCGCCTCGATCATGGCGCGCCCACCGCTGAGGTGGATCGTAAGCATCTCCGCGCCTAACGAGCCGGCACTTTCGACCGCGCGCGCCACGGTGTTCGGGATGTCGTGCAGCTTGAGATCGAGAAAAACACGTCCGCCCTCGGCGCGCACCGCCCGCACGATCCCGGGTCCAGCCGCGACGAAAAGCTGGAGGCCGATCTTGAAAAGTCCGGCGTGGGGCGAGAGCTGACGGACGACGGCCAGGGCATCAGCGCTCGTCGGAGCGTCGAGCGCGACGATGATTCGTGCGCGCGGTTTGATTTCAGCGGCTTGCCAGTTCATCCGGTTTTCCACAGGGTTGCGGGAACCTATGCAGCTTTTCGCGCCCGCGAAGATCAATTTATCATTCAGGATTCTGGGTCGGCGTGGGGATGGCTTTCACGAGATTGAGACCCTGATGGCGCCGATCTCGCTTCATGACGAGCTGACGATCGAGCCTAACGAATTGGGAAACGGGCTCCAGTTCTCGACCGACGATTCCACCCTGCCACCCGCCGAAGAGAACCTGGTGGTGCGCGCGGCGCGCAGTTTTTTCGCTGAGATCAACGAGGAGCCGCGGGTCCGGATCGAGTTGCAGAAGAAAATCCCGCACGGCGCCGGGCTGGGCGGCGGGAGCAGCGATGCCGCCAGCACCCTGCTGGGATTGAACCAACTGCACGGAAGTCGCGTCCCGCCCGCTCGCCTAAGGGATCTGGCGACCGCGCTCGGTTCCGACGTGCCGTTTTTTCTGGCGCAAAGCGCGGCGCGTTGCCGGGGGCGGGGAGAGATTGTGGAGCCGGTTGAGCCGCTCCCATCGTTGTCGCTCCTTCTGCTCAAACCGGAGTTTGGAGTGCCGACGCCGTGGGCTTATTCGCGCTGGCGCGATTCACGCGAGTTGCCGGGGGTTGATTACGCGCCGCAAAAGATCGGGGAGCTGGTGTTGGCGAATGATCTCGAGCGCCCGGTGTTCGAGAAGCACCTTTTTCTGGCGCGGATGAAGGGCTGGCTGGGCGCGCAACCGGAGGTTGCGGCGGCGCTGCTCTCTGGTTCGGGCTCGACCATGTTCGCGGTCCTGCGCGCGCCTAACGACGCCGAAATGCTGGCCGCCCGGGCCCAGGCCGAGCTCGATCCGAGGCTATGGGTTTGCAGGGCGACCGCTCCGGTTGCTCAGGTTCTCGTCTGATCCAGTGGGCAGGCGGAGCGCCCGCCCTACCACTGGCCTGGCGCGAGAAGTTGATCGAAATGGTCGAGGCAAATCTGTGACCACGTCTCCAGGCTCGCGCGTTGCGATTCCAATTCGCTTTTCGTTAGGAAGGCGAGATTGGTGATCATTGCCTCGCGCTTCTGCACCTTTGGTTCCGCCAGCCGGAAAACGTGCACCACCCCGAGATGCACCCGGCCGACTTCGGTCGTGTCGTCGTTCAGGAGCGCGACGATCCGATCTTCGAACAGGGTCTCGATCTGCACTTCCTCGTTCACCTCGCGCTCCACCCCGGCGCGGTAGGCTTGCTCGTCCCAGGCGAAGAGCGATTCGTCTTCGTCGTTCATGTGACCGCCGATCCCGATCGAGCCCTTTGCGACCAGGCGTTGTTCCCCTGCTTTTTTCCCACGGACATAATGCAGGACTCGATCGCCGCAGGCGAGGAGGGCGTAAGGGATGATTTGCTTGTGGCTCGGATCGTTTTCGGCCGTCGCCCGGGCGAGAAAGTAATTGTTTCCCCGGGCGAGGATGGCGTCGAGGTAGGGTTGCGGTTCGAAGTTGAGTCCGTCAAAACTGCCGAGCTCATCGAAGAGACTTCGCCGGACGACGAGGACGTTTTCGTTAGGCGCGCTCATTCTTCTCGTGCACCTTCTCGGACGCGAAAGCCAGCCGGATCGGTTAAGAGCACGATCATGAACACGAGCACGAGTTAGAAGGAGTAGGTTACGCCCACCTGCGGCCCGATCAGGTTGAGGCTCGGGTTAGGATCGGTTTGGCCCCCGTTTGAAAGATGCTGATAAAGCGCGCCGATGTTGAATTTCCAGTGCTCGTTGACGAGGTAGTCAAAGCCGACCTGGGTTAGAATGTTAAAGGTAAAATCCTGGCCCTGACCCTGCCGAAACTCGTCCGTGCTGTCGATGAATCCGGCGCCGACTCCGCCTGAGGCATAAGGCTGGATGCGCCAGCCGGGCTGGACAAAGACATGCCGAAAACCCATCGAGATGCCGAAGTAGCGATTCTCTGGGCCGCGGAAAATCGGCTCGGCCATGGCCAGCAGGTAGACTTGGTTATAGCCTCGGAAGAAGCTGCGATCGTTGCGATTGACCCCCCAGCGCACTCGACCGGTAAAAAACTGGGCGCCAATTTCATACGAGTTCGGATTCCCGATGAAACTCAGGAGGTAGGCGGTCTCGGTCGCGAACTCGAACTGCGGCGGCTCAAAGGGCTCCGGTGCGGTCGCCAGGGGAGGGGGAGGAGCGGTTTCGCCCCCGCGCAAATCGGTGCCAAAAATGGTGGCGGCGCCGAGGAGAAACGAGAAAACAATGCGCCGGAGTTTCATCAAAGGGCGGAACGATATTTCGAGTTCCGGCAATTGCAATCAAGGGCAGGTGTCGTCATGCTCGCGTCATGAAAAGATTATTTGTGCCGGCTTTGGTGGCGGTGGGTCTGCTTTGCGCGCTGGTTGCTCGGGCGGCTGATGAATCCAGCGGCGCGGCCCTGGCGGAGTCGGTTTGGAAGGCGAGCGGGGGTGAAAATTGGTCGAATGTGAAAACAATCGATTTCACTTTCGCGGTCGAGAAGGAAGGCAAAACGGTCGCTTCGGCAGAGCACCATTGGGACGTGGCGGCGCAAACCGATCGGGTAAAATGGAAGGGGAAAGACGTGACCGTAAACCTGGCCGAACCCGGTTCGGACGAAGATGCGAAAGCGGCTTATGCGCGCTGGGTGAACGATTCCTACTGGCTGCTCGCGCCGCTCAAGCTGAAGGATAAAGGAACGAACGTGAGCGCCGAGGGGACGAAGGAAATGGACGGAGCCGAGCGTGATGTTCTGCGCCTGAGTTTCGGCAAGGTCGGACTCACGCCTAAGGATCAATATCTTCTCTATATCGATCCCGCGACCAAGCTCGTCAGTTCCTGGGATTACATGCCGGAGCCGGGTAAATCGATGCACGCCACTTGGAGCGATTACCAGAAATCCGGCGGCCTGACTTTGGCGACCGATCACCAGATGGGCGACGCGCGGATTCGGATTTTGGGTCTGAAAGTAACGAGCGAGAGCTAGCGGTCGCGCGTTACCCGGCGTCTTGCCGCCACCCGCTCAGATCGGTTGGGAGCGGGCTTTGCCAATCGAGTTCATCGACGCGGAGCCGGGCGGAATGGAGCGCGTGGCGCGGCAGGAGAAGCTGCAGCGCGAGTTGTTCTGTCCAGCCGCTCTCGATGAAGCGCAGGTAAAGGCGTTCGTCAGGGCCGTAAATCTTGTCGCCCACGATCGGATGCCCGAGATGCGACAAGTGGGTGCGGATTTGATGGGTGCGTCCGGTTTGTGGCACCGCCCGCACGACCGCGAAGCGCCGCCCTTGCCTAACGAAACGATCCTCGACCCGAAAATCGGTCACGGCTTCCGCCCCTTTTTTGTGGATCATCTGCTTGAGCCAGATGGCGGAGGGCTCATGCTCCCCCTGCCGCGCGAGCGGCGCGTCGACCGTCGTTCCTTCCCACTCCGGCCAGCCAAAGACGATCGCGAGATATTCTTTTTCGATCTGCCGCCGTTCCATCGCCCGGCCGAAACGGCGCGCGCTGGGGAGATTTTTCGCAATCAGGACCAGACCGCTCGTCTCGCGGTCGAGCCGGTTGACGATCGAGACTTGACCGCCATTGACGAGCTCGAAGGCGAGCAGCTCGCGCAAGGCGGCCCAAAGGGTCGGCGTGCCGTCGGGTTTGCTCGGATGGATGAGAAGGAATGGCGGCTTCTCGACCACGAGGTAATCTTCCGTCTCGGCGACGATGCGAAATTTTGGCGGCGTCCTTGCGCGCGCCATGGCCGTAGATAGATGAGCGGACGCCGGCATGATCTCTTTGCAAAACGTTAGTCGTTATTACGCCGCCGGCGAGCGCTCGGTGCACGCACTCGAAGCGGTCACGCTGACGATCGCGCGGCACGAGTTCGTCGCGGTTGTCGGACCGAGCGGTTGCGGCAAGAGCACGCTCCTGCACCTGATCGCCGGGCTCGACCGGCCGACGGCCGGCGAGATCGTGGTCGATAGCCTCAACCTGACGACAGCGGATGATGTCGCCCTGACTAATTTCCGTCGGCGCAAGCTCGGGCTCGTTTTCCAGTTCTTCAATCTTCTTCCGACGATGAACGCGCTCGAAAACGTCAGTCTGCCGTTGCTCTTGCAGGGTGTCCCGTCCGACAAGGCAATGGCGCGGGCGGAAGAGCTGCTCGGGCTCGTTGGCCTAACGAACAGGGCCGGCCACTTTGTCCATCAACTGAGCGGGGGCGAGCAGCAGCGGACGGCGATCGCGCGCGCTCTGGTCCATCGGCCATCGCTCGTCATTGCCGACGAGCCGACCGGCAACCTCGACACCGCTTCCGCCGAGCGGGTGCTCGCGCTTCTGCAACAGATCGCGCGCGAACAACTGACCACGCTCATCCTCGTGACTCATAGTGCGGAAGTCGCGGGCGCGGCTTCGCGGCAGGTCGAGTTACGCGACGGGAAAATAGTGAAGGATCTAATGTGGGAGCATCGCGCGATTTGAACCGTGCTAATCTACAGCTGGAACGAAGACAGGTCGCCTCGTTAGGCTTGGAAGCTTGCTGGCGTTTCTTTTCGGATCCAAGGTCCGGGCGACGCCATCCTCATGCCCTCTTCATCCGTCCGCAACTGGAACGGATCCTCGCCGATCGGCGCGCGCATTTTCCTTCCGCCTCTCCCGAACCGCCGGCTTGACCCCGCGTTCAAAACCGCTTTACCTAACGTCCTACCAACTCGGAAAGGAAGCGCCTTTTGGAACTCAAAGATATCAAAGCGATCATCGATCTGATGAAGAAAAACGACCTCTCCGTCTTCGAGATGGAGAAAGACGGGTTCCGCCTCAAACTCCAGAAAGGGGCCGGCGAGCAGACCGTTTTCGCCGCCCCCGCCATGGCCCAGATGATCGCCGCTCCGGTGCCTTCCGGACCAGCGCCGACCCCGGGGGCTGCGCCCAGCGCCGCGAGCGAGCCGGCGGAAAAGCCGGGCAAGGAAATCACTTCCCCTATGGTCGGGACGTTTTATCGGGCCGCCTCGCCGGAATCGCCGCCCTTTATCGATGTCGGGCAGGAAGTGACGGAGGACACGGTCGTTTGCATCATCGAGGCGATGAAAGTGATGAACGAAATCAAAGCCGAGGTTCGCGGGGTGATCGCGGAGGTGGTGGCGGAAAATGCCAAGCCGGTCCAGTTTGGTCAGGCACTTTTCAAGGTTCGTTAGGCCAGGGTAGCGCAGGCTTCCAGCTTGCGTAATCCTGCCGACCTGCAACCTGGAAGGTTGCGCTACCATGTTCGAAAAAATCCTCATCGCTAACCGCGGAGAAATCGCGCTACGCATCATTCGCGCCTGCAAGGAGCTCGGCATCCGCACCCTCGCCGTCTACTCGGAGGCGGATGTTGATTCGCTCCATGTCCAATTGGCCGACGAATCGATCTGCATCGGCTCCGCCCCCAGCTCCGATAGTTACCTCAAGATCGACCGCATCATGAGCGCGGCCGAAGTCGGCGACGTCGATGCGATCCATCCCGGCTACGGATTCCTGGCCGAGAACGCGCATTTCGCTGAAGTCTGCGAAAGCTGCAAAATCAAGTTCATCGGGCCAACGGCGGAGGCGATGCGGGCGATGGGCGACAAGAATTCCGCCCGGGCCGCGGCGCGCAAAGCGGGCGTGCCGGTCACCCCGGGGAGCGACGGGATCGTCGCCAATGAGAGTGAGGCGATCAAGGTTGCGAAGAGCATTGGTTACCCGCTCATGATCAAGGCGGTCGCGGGCGGGGGCGGGCGCGGGATGCGCGCGGCCCACAACGAAGTAAGCCTCGTGCAGGGGTTCCACGGGGCGCGGATGGAAGCGGAAAAGGCTTTCGGCAACCCCGACGTTTACATCGAAAAACTGCTCGTGAATCCACACCACATCGAGTTCCAGATCATGGCCGACACGCATGGCAATACCGTCCATCTCGGCGAGCGCGACTGCTCGATTCAGCGTCGCAACCAGAAAGTGATCGAGGAATGCCCCTCGCCCTTGCTCACCCCGACGATGCGCCGGCGGATGGGCCAGGCCGCGGTCAAGCTCGCGGAATCGGTCGGCTATACGAATGCCGGGACGATGGAATTTTTGGTCGACCAGAAAGGTCACTATTACTTCATTGAAATGAATACCCGCATCCAAGTGGAGCACACGATCACGGAGGAAGTCTACGGCTGCGACCTGGTGAAGGAGCAAATCCACATCGCGGCCGGCGACAAGCTCTCGCCCCACGTCGCGAAACCGCTCGCCCGCTCCCACGCCATCCAATGCCGGATCAATGCCGAGGATCCGGCGCGCAATTTTCAGCCTTCGGCCGGGCGAATTAATTTCTACTACGCGCCCGGCGGCCGCGGGGTGCGGATCGATTCCCACGCCTACACCGGCTACACCGTCCCGCCTAACTATGATTCGATGATCGCGAAATTGATCGCGATCGGGGCCACGCGCGACTCGGCCATTGCGCGGATGCGGCGCGCGCTGGGCGAATATCTCATCGCCGGGATCAAGACGACGATTCCCTTCCACAACGCCATTATGCGCAACGCCGATTTCCGGAACGGCCATTACGACACCGGCTTTGTCGATCGGATGATGAACTCCGATTCCTTCGAGCTGCGCCCCTCGAACGGCAGCCTCTACGATTGATCGCGCCAGCAGTGGAAACACTCGCCCGCGCCCGGCTCTACGCCATCCTCGACCTCGGCTACATCGCGCCGGATCGGGCCGAAGAAGCCGCCCGCGCACTGCTCGAGGGCGGAGCCGATGTTTTGCAGCTCCGGGGAAAGGAGCAGCCCATCGCCGAGCTGAAAGCGCTCGCGGAAAAGCTGCACCCCCTCACGAGCGCGGCCGGCGTGCCGTTCGTTGTCAACGATCACGCCGAAATTGTCCGCGACGTTCCGGTGGAAGGTTTGCATCTGGGCCAGGACGACATGACGATCGGGGCCGCGCGCCAGATCGTTAGGCGAGAGTGCCTGATCGGAAAATCCACCCACAGCCTGACCCAGGCGAGCGCGGCGATGAGCGAAGGCGCGGATTACATCGGCTTCGGCCCGCTCTTTACCACTCCAACCAAACCGGCCTACCAACCGATCGGGACCGGAGACATCCGGCGCGTTTCCGAGCTGGTGCAACTCCCGATCTTCTGCATCGGCGGGATCAAGCGCGAGAACCTTGGCGCGGTCCTGAACTCTGGCGCAACTCGCGTCGTCATCGTATCTGACCTGCTGCAAAGCGCCGATATCGCCGCCGCCACACGCGAAGCCAAGGCGCTGCTCTCAACTCTCAACTAACAACTCTCACCCTTCCCATGTCCGTTCTCATTGTTGGCTCCATCGCGCTCGACACCGTCAAAACCCCGGTCGAGGAACATGCCGATCAGCTCGGCGGTTCCGCCTCCTATGCCGCGGTCGGTGCGAGTTTTTTTGCCCCGGTCAAATTGGTCGGCGTGGTGGGCGACGATTTTCCGGAATCGGAGTTCGAGTTTTGGAAAAAGCGCAATATCGACGCCGCCGGAGTCCAGCGGGTCACGGGCAAGACATTCCGCTGGTCGGGCGAATACGCCTGGGACATGAACACGCGCGAGACCCGTTCCGTCGCGCTCAACGTCTTCGAAAATTTCGAACCGCAGCTGCCGGAAAATTTCCGCGAGACCGAAATGGTCCTGCTCGCCAACATCGCACCTTCCTTGCAGGCGCACGTCCTCAACCAGATGCGCCAGCCGCGGTTCGTCGTCGCCGACACGATGGACCTTTGGATCCAGACGACACGGAAAGATCTGGATGCTCTCCTCCCGCGGGTCGACCTCCTGATCCTGAATGACAGCGAAGCGCGCGAGATGACAGGCGACACCAGTCTGATTCGCGCCGGGCGCGCCATTCGTCGGATGGGGCCGAAATATGTCGCGGTGAAAAAGGGCGAGCACGGCGCGCTCCTTTTCGGTCCGGACGATTTCTTCAGTTGCGGCGCCTATCCGCTGGAGGACATACACGATCCGACCGGGGCGGGCGACACCTTCGCGGGCGGCCTGGCAGGTTATCTCGCAGGGCAGGGCGCGGACGAAGTCGACTTCGCGCTCCTGCGACGCGCGGTCATTTTCGGCAGCGTCTTGGCGAGCTTCAACGTCGAGGCCTTTAGCCTCAACCGGCTGCGCAATTTGACGAGCGACGAAATCGACGAGCGCTACGAGATGTTTCGTCTCATGAGCCAGTTCGAGGTTTTGCCCTAACGAATTAGAAGCGTATGGCGGCCCGGCCCCGGGAAGCGCGCGCTCTCCCGGCCTCCCATTTCGCGCCCTTACTCTTTCGCGGTTGCACTCCGCCGCGGTGCACTCCTATTGGTGCCTGATGGGAACTTTGCGTCTCGGCGTCAATCTTGATCATGTCGCGACACTCCGGCAGGCGCGCTACGCCGCAATGCCGGCGTCGAAAAATGCCGAGCCCGATCCGATCGTGGCGGCCAGCCTTTGCGAGCGGGCGGGGGCGAGCGGGATCACCGCCCATCTGCGAGCCGATCGCCGGCACATGCAGGACCGCGACTTGGAACGGCTCCGGGCGAATATCATGACGAAGCTCAATCTCGAGATGGGGAACACTCCCGAAATCATCGATTTCGCGCTCCTGCTGCAACCGGATGAAGTTTGTCTCGTCCCCGAGCAACGCGAGGAGATCACGACCGAGGGCGGCCTCGATCTTCTCCGGCACGAGCGCGAGTTGCGGCCCACCTTGAAACGGCTGAACGCGGCCGGGATTCGCGTCAGTCTGTTCATCGATCCGGCGCTCGACCAGGTCGAGATGGCGAAGGATCTCGAAGCGGACATGGTGGAATTACACACCGGTGCGCTGGCCAACGCCTTCACGGAAAAGGTCGAGCAACAGGAACTGGAACGATTGCAGGCGGCGGCGCTCGCGGCGGCAAATTTCGGGCTGCAGGTTAACGCCGGCCACGGCATCAATTACCGCAACATCACTCTCATCCACCGGATTCCGCACCTGGTGGAGTTGAACATTGGCCACTCCATTATTTCCCGGTCGATTTTCGTCGGGATCGAGACCGCGGTGAGCCAAATGCTTGTCCTGATGCAAAACTACCGCGGATGAGCATTATCGGGATCGGGATCGATTTGGTCGAGTGCGCACGCATTGAGAATTCGATCGGGCGTTTTGGCGACCGATTTCTGCAGCGGGTGTTTACGGAAGGCGAGATCGCGTATTCTCGGTCGATGAAATTCCCGGCCCGCCATCTGGCGGCGCGCTTCGCGGCGAAGGAGGCGCTCTCCAAGGCGTTCGGGACCGGAATTGGAAAGGCGATGGGTTGGCGCGATCTCGACGTGCAGAAGAAAGAGAGTGGCGAGCCGTTTGTCGTCCTGAGCGGTGGGGCGGAAAAGATGGCCCGTGAACGTGGGGTGGAAAAGGTTTGGATCAGTCTCACCCACACTGAGAACAGCGGAATGGCAACGATTATCCTCGAGGGGCGCGGAGGGTGAGGCTGCGCTGTCCTTCTCCTCCTTCCGTTGCTCGATCTCCCGGCACAATGGGCCTGGATCACGCAAAAAGCATTCGGCATTCTGCTCATCGTTAGTCTGGCCTTTCTCGTCATCCGCTGAGTGCGCGCCGTTCAGCAGGCGCTCCTGCGCGAGCATCGGCTCGACGTCCCGGACAACTACACGGCGCGACGCATCTACACCCAGGTCTCGGTCATTCGGAAGATCGTCATTTCGGTCGTCGTGATTTTCGGGATTGCGGCCATCCTCATGATGTTCGACGCCGTTAGGCAACTGGGAACGAGCATTCTCGCTTCGGCCGGATCGCAGGCATCATCCTCGGTTTCGTAGCCCAGAAAACCCTGGGCAATTTGCTCGCCGGGATTCAGATCGGGCTCAGCCAGCCGATCCTGATCGACGACGTTGTGATCGTGGAAGGGGAGTTCGGTTGGAGCGAGGATATCACCCTTACGTTCGTTAGCGTTCGGACCTGGGACCTGCGCCGCCCGATCGTGCCGATCACCTATTTCATCGAGAAACCGTTTCAGAACTGGAGCCGCAAGTCGGAACGACTGCCCGGCACGATTTTTCTCTACCTCGATTATCAGGTGCTTAGGCGAGCTGCGCGAAGAAGTGAAACGGCTGGTGGGAAAAAACAAAAACTAGGATCGCGAACTTTGCGGGCTGCAGGTCACCGACACGAAGCCGAGTACGATTGAGGTCGGGCGCTCGTGAGCAGCGCGAATGCGGCCAAAGGGTTCGGTCTGCGCTGCCAGGTGTGCGAAGGGCTGATCGAATTTCGGCGCAGCCGTTATCCGGAGAGCCTGCCGCGGGTGCGGACGGTTTTGACGCGTCTCGACGAATCCCGTGAGAGGGAACGCCCGCACGTCGCGCCCGTCGAAGGCCAGGAGCACGAGCGCGGCCCGTCGGCCCCGGGACTCAAATCGGACAAGCCGGCCTAACGATCCGCCATTTTTTGTAGCGACGGTCAATGACCGCCAAACGCGTGGATTGCAGTCGAGTCCTCAGCGCTCATTGAGCGCCGCTGCAAAGGAAGCTTCCAGCGTTTTCGTTGCCTGGTGCGCACGAAAGAGGTAAAACCGTCTCATGTTTCAGAAGGACGCGATCGTGCGCCTCTTGCGCGACAATGATCCGGCGACGGTCAGTCTGTTAAAGGAACAATTGATCGAATCGGGGAGCGATGGAATCGCTGCCTTGCGCGATTTGCTCGCGCTCGACGACGCGGCGGTGGCGGCGCACGTGCGCGAGGTGCTGGAGCGAATCGGGACGAATGAAGCGCAGGACGAGATGCTGCTCTGCGCCCATTTGTTTCCCGAGCACGGCGATATTGAGTCGGCTTGGTGGCTCCTCAGTTCGTGCTTCGAACCGGAAGCGCCGATCGCAAGATTGCGGCGCAAACTCGACAGCTGGGGACGGCGACTGCGCGCCCTCGTCGCGCAGACCGGGTCGGCGCGCGAGCGACTGCAGGCTCTGACGATTTTCATGGCCGATGACCTCGGCTTTCGCGGCAATGCGGAGGAATATTACGATCCGAAAAATTCGCTCCTGAGCGATCTGATCGAGACCCGGCTCGGGATCCCGATCTCGCTCGCCATGCTCTACGTCATCGTCGGGCGCCGGGCCAACATGCAGATCGACGGGATCAATCTGCCGGGGCATTTCATCGCGCGTTACGAACGGATTTTGTTCGATCCCTTTCACCAGGGACGCATCCTCTCACGCCCCGATTGCGAGGCGATCCTGACGCGGCAACGGCTCAAGAGGGAATCGAAATATTTCGCGCCGGCTTCGCCGCGGCTGATCCTGATGCGGATGCTGGCGAATCTGGTTTTCATTTTCGAACGGACGGGCGAGAGAGAAAAGCACCGGCTCGTCATGAGCTGGCTCAAGGCGCTCGATCGCGAGTAACGGAGGGCGGGGGATTCTCTGGGGAGCACGGGCTGGCAGCCCGTCGCATCCGGCGAGTCTCGCCGGATGGATTTTGCGTGCAGCTAACGAGTGCCTTACCTCCAGCTGGCGAGGAGCGCTTCGAGACTTTGCTGGCGGGCGCGCTCTTCCCGAGCCTGGCGGGCCGCGCTACGATTGTGCCGGATTCTTTCTTCGAACTTCGGGACGGGGATTTTGTGACCGAGCTGTTCGAGGGCGTGGACGGCGGCGCCGCGGAGCGAGGCTTCCTGGTCGGTGCAAATCTCGAGATCGCGCCCTAACGA
Organism: Chthoniobacterales bacterium; assembly: GCA_036270055.1. Lineage (GTDB taxonomy): Bacteria > Verrucomicrobiota > Verrucomicrobiia > Chthoniobacterales > UBA10450 > Palsa-1392. Next base: position 27,399 of record DATBDG010000022.1, on the reverse strand, counting down.
ATTAGCGAGGATTTGGAGCCAGGCAGGCGATTGCTGAATGCCGCCGGAGACGATGATCTTCTTTGGCCGGCCGAGCGCCGCTTCGATTTGCTCCAGAATTTCCGCGAGCCGGAAGGAGACGGCGCAAAAGGCGGCCTGTAAAAGATCCGCCGCCGTCGTGGCCTGACTCAGCCCGACGACCGTGCCGGTGAGATTCTCCGGCCAGGTCGGGGCGCGCTCGCCGACCCAAAAAGGAAGCATCGTCAGGCGCGTGGCGCCCGGGCTTTTCTCCCGCAGGAGGCGCTCGAGGGCGCGCTCCTCCTCCGGCAAACGCAGCTCGCGCAGAAACCAGGCGCGCAGGTTTCCGGCGTTGCTGATCGCGCCGCCGAGCAGGTCGCGCTCCTGGTCGACGACGAACTTGAAAAGACCAAAAGGCAACGGCGCGTTCGGGGGCGGAACCGTCCGCACCGCCGCGCTCGTTCCGAGATTGACCGCGACGAAGCCGGGCCGCGTCGCGCCCGAACCGAGGTTGCCGGCAGCTCCGTCACCGATGGCGGGAAAGACGGTTTTTCCGTCCGTCTCCAATCTGTCCCGCAGTGGGCCGAGCTGCTCCGTCGTCAGGCCAGAGAACTGCACCATTTCCGGATCCCAATCGCGTCGCCCGAGATGGTAGAGCCCGGTGCCGCTGGCCATCGAATGACTGCAAGCGCGCTGCTCAAAAATTTCCTCAAAAATCCATTCCGCGGGCGAGACCCAGCGGGCGACGCGGCGGAAAAGCTTCGGCTGAGTGCGGCGTAGCCAGTTCAGCCGGGCCGGCCAGAAAGAGGCGCGGAGCATGCAGCCGGTGCGCTGCTGGATGGTCCGCTCGTCCAGTTGCGTGCGGAGGCGGGCGGCGTCCTTCGCGCCACGGGCATCAGCCCAGGTGTAGATGGGGGTGAGCGGATGGCCGGCGCGATCGAGTCCGAGCAGGCTGTGCCAAAAGCCGGAGCCGGCGATCACCGGCGAAGATCCTTTCGTTAGGCAGGAGCGCGTTTGGCGAAGGCAGTGTCTGGTCGCGCGCAGGAGCACGGCCGGGTCGAGCTCCGCGCCGTGTTCGAGGGAGTGGCGCACCCGATATTTTTGGCTCGCTCTCGAACGGGAAATGAGCCGGGCGCATTCATCAAAAAGCGCGGTCCGAACGGAGGAGGTGCCGATGTCGAGCGCAAGGACAAGAACAGGTGGAGGCGGACGGGCCATCAAAGGATTTAGTTTTTAAGCTTTAAGTTTTAAGTCTTAAGTAGAAGGAGACGCGCCGCGCAGGTCCTGCTTAAAGCTTAACACTTAAAACTTAAAGCTTTTGCCAATGTTCAAAAAGATCCTGGTCGCTCTTGATAACAGCCCGACCGATCAGGCGATGCTTTCCCCGATTCTGGAGCTGGCGAAAGTGCATGGGTCGGAGTTGCTCCTCCTGCACGTATCCGACGGCTGGGCGGCGCGGAATTACAACCGGTTTCAACTCGCCGAATCGGAGGAGATGAAGGACGACCGCGCCTATCTGGAGAAGTCGGCGGGTGATCTGCGCGCCCAGGGGGTGGAGGTGAAAACGCAGCTCGCGCTCGGCGATCCCGCGACCGGGATTTTGAAAACGGCGGATGAGGAAGGGTGCGACCTGATCGCGATGACGACCCATGGTCATCGCTTTTTCAAGGACCTGCTTTATGGCAGCACGATTACCCAGGTGCGCCACATGGCGAAGGTCCCGGTGCTGTTGATGAACGTGGCGAAATAGGAGCCGCTCGCGCGCTCTCTTTTTTCTGTCATCCTGAGGCCGGCGCAGCACGCCCTCGTCGTCTGCGTGGCTCGGGATGAGAGAAGGGATGAAAGCGCTTTTTTTGACGAACGAATACCCGCCCCACATCTATGGCGGGGCCGGGGTGCACGTCGATTACCTTTCGCGTGAGCTGGCGAAATTGATCGACGTGGAGGTGCGCTGCTTCGGCGATCAGGAATCGTTAGGCGCGAATCCGGCGGTGCGCGGGTTTGGGCTCGAGACGAGCGCTTACACCTGCCCGAAGCCGTTGCGCCCGGTTTTCGGCGCGGTCCAGCGCTGCGTCGATTTCAACACCCTCGAGATCACGGCCGACCTGGTGCATTGCCACACCTGGTACAGCCATTTCGGCGGGATCCTGGCGAAGCTGAACTACGGGCTGCCGCTCGTCGTCACGGTCCACTCGCTCGAGCCGTTGCGGCCTTGGAAACTGGAACAGTTGGGCGGCGGTTACGATTTTACCGTCTGGCTGGAGAAGACCGCACTGGAAATGGCGGACGCGGTCATCGCGGTCTCCCAGAGCACGAAGGCGGACGTGGAACGGCTTTTTCAAATCAAACCGGAGCGTCTGCATGTGATCTACAACGGGATCGACCTCGAGGAGTATCGACCGAGCGAGGAGACTGATGCGCTGCTGCGTTATGGGATCGATCCGGCGCGCCCCTTTCTGCTTTTCGTCGGGCGGATCACGCGGCAGAAGGGGATCGTGCATCTGGCGCGCGCCATCCCCTTCATGGATTCGGGTTTTCAAATCGTGCTCTGCGCGGGCGCGCCGGACACGCCCGAGATCGCGGCGGAAATGAAAGCAGCGGTCAGCGAGGCGCAGGCGAAACGTCCCGCCATCATCTGGCTCGACGAGATGGTGGACAAAAAAACCGTGCGTCAGCTTTACGCGCAGGCGGCGGTTTTTTGTTGCCCGTCGATTTACGAGCCATTTGGGATCATTAATCTCGAGGCGATGGCGTGCGAGACGGCGGTAGTGGCGAGCGCAGTCGGCGGGATCAAGGAAGTGGTGGTGGATGGCGAGACCGGCTTTCTCGTGCCCGTCGAGCAGATGAGGGAGAGCCCGTTTGAGCCAATCAATCCCGAGAAGTTTGAGCGCGATCTGGCGGCACGGGTAAACGAGCTGATGGCGAACCCGGAATTGCAAAAAAAATTCGGGCGCGCCGGAAGAAAGCGGGCAGAAGAAAAGTTTGGTTGGCCGGCAATCGCAAAAGAGACGGTGCAGCTTTACGAATCGCTCCTTACGTCATCCCGAGCGCAATCGAGGGATCCCGTGGCGAGAGCGTAACGATAACGCGGCGGGATCCCTCGGCTCCGCTCGGGATGACGTGTCTCAGATGAAAGGTGTATGGTCAGGCGATGTTCGTGGACCGGATCAAAGTGGTGGCGAAAGCGGGTGATGGCGGGCGCGGTTGCGTCAGTTTTCGGCGCGAAAAATTCGTTCCGAAAGGAGGTCCGGATGGCGGTGACGGCGGGAAGGGGGGCGACATTATCCTGCGGGCGGACGAGCATACCGATAATCTCGTGAGCCTTTTTTACGAGCCGCTGATCAAGGCGAAACACGGCGGGCACGGGATGGGCAAGCAGATGCACGGCCGGGGCGCGCCGGACAAGATTGTGAAGGTGCCGGTGGGGACGATCGTTTATCGAATCACTGCGCCGGGCGATGCCTCTGCTTTCGTCGATGGACCGGCTCCGGGCGCGGCGCCGCCGGCAGCGACCCTCGAGCCGGTTGCCGACCTGACCGCGCCTAACGACGAGTTCATTCTTTGTCAGGGCGGAAAAGGAGGGAAGGGGAACGTCCATTTCAAAAGCTCGCGCAACCGCGCGCCGCGCCAATACTCCGAAGGCGAGGAAGGGGAGGAAGGCGAGTTCCTCCTCGAGTTGCGAACGATGGCGGACGCGGCCCTGGTTGGTTATCCGAACGCGGGCAAATCGACGTTGCTGCGCCAAATCTCGGCCGCGCATCCGAAGGTGGCGGCTTACCCTTTCACGACCTTGCACCCGATGATTGGAGTGGTGGACTTCGCCGATTACCGGCGCGCGACGGTAGCCGACATTCCGGGATTGATCGAAGGTGCGCACCGGAATCTCGGTCTCGGGCACGCCTTTCTGCGGCACATCACGCGCTGCCGCCTCCTTCTCTTTGTGCTCGACATGGCGGGGAGCGAGGGCCGCAACCCGAGCGAAGATCTGCAGCATTTGCGGCGCGAGATCGATCTTTACGATCCGCGCCTTTCGCAGCGGCCGTGGCGAGTGGTAGCCAACAAGATGGATCTGCCGGAGGCCGAACAAAACCTGGCCGATTTTCGGCAGCGCTTTCCCGACAAAGAAGTAATGGCGGTGTCAGCGAAAGAACAGGAAGGGATCGCTAACCTGAAGCGTGCTCTCGATCGATGGCTGGATGAGACGCGGCCGGTGGGAATGCCGGAGGCCGCGACAATGCTCCTGAAGGCCAAGTACCCGAGGATGCGCGAATAACAGTTAGACAACCCGAATCGATGCGCTAAGAGTTCACGACTTTTCGCCACTGCTTTCGGGGGTTCCCCATTTATCATGTCTAAATTGGTCGTAGCAAGTTACTGCACAACATTCCTCAAATCGGAGATGCTCCACATTTACCGGCAGGTTACGGCCTTCCGCGATGTGCAGACCTTCGTCATGACGAAGAAAATGCAGAACAGCAATCGCTTTCCCTTCGACGACATCGAAGTGATCCCGCCGCCGCGGATGAATCCCTTCCGGCACGGCTGGCTGAAATTTGTCGAGCGCCAGCCGCCGATCGTTTACCGGGGCGAATACCAATTGCTGGCCAATCTCCTCGAACGGCGTGGAGCGGACGTGATGCACATTTACTTTGGGCATACCGGCGTGCATTTGCTCCCCTTCATCCAGTGCTGGGACAAACCATGCATCGTCTCCTTTCACGGCGCGGATGTGATGTTGAAGGCCGAGACGCCCGATTACGCGACGAAATTGCGCAAGGTCTTTGCTTCGGTTCCGCTCGTTCTGGCGCGCTCGCGCTCGCTCGAACGCCGCCTCATCCAGCTCGGTTGTCCGGCGGAGAAAATCCGGATCAATCGCACCGGAATCCCGCTCGCGCAGTTCCCAACCCTGCGCCGGGAGGCGCCGGCGGAAGGCCGCTGGAGATTTCTTCAGGCCTGCCGCCTGATTCCAAAGAAAGGACTCACGACCTGCCTGCGCGCTTTCGCCCTTTTCCACCGAGATCATCCCGGCGCGGACCTGTTGATCGCCGGCAAAGGGCCGTTGCAGCCGGCGCTCGAAGCGCTCGCCGCGCAGCTTGGGATCGGTGATCACGTCCATTTTACCGGCTTCCTCTCGCAGGAGGATCTGCTCGCGCTCTATCACAGTTGCCACATTTTCCTGCACCCGAGCGAAATGCCGGGCGACGAAAATCAGGAGGGAATTCCAAACTCGATCCTGGAAGCGATGGCGACCGGAATGCCGGTGCTGGCAACGCGGCACGGCGGTATCCCGGAGGCGGTCGAGGAAGGCCGCTGTGGAGCGCTGGTGGAGGAACGCGATTACGCGGCCCTGGCGGCGCAGATGGAAAAGATCACGAGCACCCCGCACTCGTTCGCTGAGATGGGCGTGCTGGCGAGCGAATCGGTTGCGACCCATTTCGAGCAACGCGATCACATCGCGAAGCTGGAAAGCCATTACCGCGAAGCGAGGGAAATTGTTCGGCAAGCCAAAGCGCGCGCCACGGCCGCTCCGCAGCCGACGGTGGGAGTGCAGTTCGAGGCGGAACGCGTGCCGGCTAAGTAAGGCGGCTGCGGCCGTTTTTGGCCCGGATTTTACCTCGAAAAAAACTCCGGAAAGTCTCTTGTCAGCGCGAGCAACATGCTCTTCTGTATGCGCGACGTAAGCGGCCTTGAGGCGCACGCCTGTTCCGTCGGGAACAAGTCGCGCCCCACCGGCACCCGGCAGCGCCGCTTTCCGAACCCGCGTATGCGCTATCGCTATTTTCTACCACTGTTCCTGAGCCTCGTCGCTCTGCTGGCCTTTGGCGGGTTCGCCGCCGATGTGAGCGGGGCGGAGATCGGGCCCGCGGCCGGGCAGCCCGAGCAGGTGGAGAAGCATGAAGGCGTCCCCTTGAAGGCCGCCCCCCTTTTCACCATCGGCCCCTTTACCGTCACCAATTCGATGCTCGTGACTTGGGTCGTCGCGGCCGGCATCATTGTCTTCGCCCAGATCGCGACGCGCAAAATCAAACCCGTCCCGACCGGCGCCCAGAATTTTTGGGAATGGATGGTGGAAGGGCTCTACAACTTTCTTGAGAGCGTGATCGGAACGCATCTGGTGCGCAAAACGTTCTGGTTTTTTGCCACCATTTTCATCTTCATCTTGTTCCTGAACTGGTTTGGCCTCATCCCAGGTGTGGGAACCGTCGGCTGGGGCCATCACGATCCGGTCACCAACGCGTTCCATGTTGATCGCCCGTTGCTGCGCGGCGCCAATGCCGATCTCAATCTCACCTTCGCGATGGCGATCGTCTTCTTTGGCCTTTGGATTGTCTGGGCCATGCAGGAGGTTGGCCCGGGTGGATTCATCATGCACCTCTTCGGCCCGAAAGGGGATTCGACCGGCTTTCTGAAAATCCTCATGATCATCGTCTTTTTCATGGTCGGCTGGCTCGAAGTGGTTTCGATTCTCTTCCGCCCGATTTCCCTCAGCTTCCGGCTCTATGGCAACGTTTACGCCGGTGAGAACATGCTCGAGGCGATGGCCCATCTCGTGCCGGCGCTTTCCTGGCTGATTCCGATCCCGTTTTATTTTATGGAGCTCCTGGTGGGCGTGGTGCAGGCGCTGGTCTTCATGTTGTTGACCGCCGTTTTCACCCTTTTGATCGCGCAACACGAACCGGCCCAAGGTGCGCACCATTAGCCAAATTTTCAGCGACCGTTGCGGCTGGACCACGGCGGCCTGAAGCAAACCAACCAAAAAGAAAAGATATGATATTACCATTACTGGCAGAGATGAGCGGAAGCATTCACGTCGGCCTCGCGGCCCTCGGCGCGGCGATCGGCGTGGGATTGATTGGCATGGGCGCGTCTTCCGCGGTCGGCCGCAATCCGGGTGCAGCGACCCCGATTCTGGTGCAGGCGATTCTCGCCATCGCCTTCGCGGAAGCGATCGTGTTCTACGCTCTGTTCCTCGTTAAATAACTCCGCGGCGCGCCTGGGCCGCCGGTTCAGGCCGCCATTTTATCGCATGAACATTTCATTCCTCGCTGCCGCCGGCGGATTAGGCGATCTGGTCAAGGAAACCGGGGAGTCGTTCGGCTTCGATCTCTGGATCTTCCTCTCTCAGATCGTCAGCTTCATCATCGTCGCGCTGCTCTTGCGATGGTTTGCCTACAAGCCGATTCTGGCCGTCCTGGAGGAGCGCCGCCAGCGGATCGCGGAGGGGCTTTTGAACGCGGAGAAGATCAAGCAGCAGCTCGCGGAAGCGGAGCAGCGCTATCAGGAGATACTGGCCAAGGGCAACGCCGAGGCGCAGAAAATGATCGACGAAGCCCGGGCCAGCGCCGGGGTGATCGCGGAACGCAAACAGCAGGAAGCGATCGCGGCGGCCGAGCAAATCCTGGCCAAGGCGCGGGAAGCGAGCGTGCTCGAGCACGAACGCACCATGAGCCAGCTCAAGCGCGAGCTCGGACGCCTCGTGGTCGACACGACCGCGAAGGTAACGGGCAAAGTCCTGACCCCGGAAGATCAACGCCGGCTCCAGGAAGAAGCCAGCCGGCAGGTGGCATCCTAACGATCGAAGGAGGAGCGTGAAGATCAGCAAAGAAATCCGCCAACTCTCGCGCAATCTGGTCCGCGCGAGCTACCTCGATGGCGCGCTCAGCCGGGAAAAGATCAATTCGTTCGTTCAGTCGATCATTCAAAACAAGCCGCGCCATTACATCCGATTACTCGAGAATTACCAGAGGCTTCTACGACTGGAACTGGAGAAACGCCGCGCCACGATCGAATCCGCTTCGGAACTCGACCCGGAAGCGGGCCGGCAAATCGTCTCCGGACTGGAGCGAAAATATGGCGCCGGCCTAACGACCGACTTCATTGTCAACCCCGCTCTTCTCGGCGGCGTGCGGGTGCGGGTGGGGAGCGACGTCTGGGACAGCAGCGTGCGCAACCGGCTCGAGCGTTTGCAGCAAAAACTTTAACCTAACGAATTATCATGAGCAGCATTCTGGAAGAAATCGAAACGCAGATCGCGGGGCTGAAAACCTCAACCACCAAAAGCAACGTTGGCGTGGTGCGCGAAGCCGGTGACGGCGTGGCCCGGGTCGAGGGCCTGAGCGAGGTGATGTTGAACGAGATGATCGAGTTCCCGAGCGGCGACTTCGGGCTCGCCCTTAACCTCGAGGAAACGGAGGTCGGCGTCATCCTCCTCGGCGATCCGACAAAGGTTGCGGAAGGCGACGAAGTGAAAACCACCGGGCGGCTGCTTCAGGTTCCGGTGGGCAAGGCGCTCCTCGGCCGTGTCGTTAACACTCTTGGCCAACCGGTCGATGACAAGGGGCCGATTAATACGGAAACATTTTATCCGGTGGAAAAAATCGCGCCCGGCATCATCAAGCGCCGGAGTGTGAGCCAGCCGGTCCAGACCGGCATCATGGCGATCGACGCCATGGTCCCAATCGGCCGCGGCCAGCGGGAGCTGATTATCGGCGACCGCGCGACCGGCAAATCGACCATCGCGGTCGACACCATCATCAGCCAGGCGCGCTTGAACAAGGCCGCCGCGGACGGCCAACTGAAAGATCATCGGCCGCTCTATTGCATCTACGTGGCGATCGGACAGAAAAACTCGAACGTCGCCCGCACCCTCGCCGTGCTCGAGAAAAACGGCGCGATGCCCTACACCACGATCATTTCCGCGCCCGCCTCGGAGAGCGCGACGAACCAGTATCTGGCGCCGTTTGCCGGCGCCGCAATGGGCGAATGGTTCATGGATAACGGAATGGACGCGCTCATCATTTACGATGATCTCTCGAAGCACGCCGTCGCTTATCGGCAGGTCTCGCTCGTCCTGAAGCGGCCCTCCGGCCGCGAAGCCTACCCGGGCGACGTCTTTTATCTGCACTCGCGCCTCTTGGAACGAAGCGCGCGCGTCACGGAAGAAGCGGGTGGCGGTTCGTTGACCGCTTTGCCGATTATTGAAACGCAGGCGGGCGACGTCTCGGCCTACATCCCGACGAACGTCATCTCGATCACCGACGGTCAGATTTATCTCGAGACCGATTTGTTTTTCCAAGGCATCCGGCCCGCGATTTCGGTTGGTCTTTCCGTCAGCCGCGTTGGCTCGGCGGCGCAGATCAAGGCGATCAAACAGGTCGCGGGCAAGATCAAGCTCGACCTCGCGCAGTTCCGCGAGCTGGCGGCCTTCGCGCAGTTTGGCTCCGACCTCGATGCCGCGACCAAAGCCCGGCTCGATCGCGGGCAGCGCATCGTCGAGCTTTTCAAGCAAATTCAATACAACCCGATCCCGGTCGAAGAACAGGTCGCCGTCCTCTGGGCGATGCAGAACGGCTACCTCGACCCGATACCGGTCGACCGGGTGAAGGAATTCCAGATGAAGCTGCAGGATTACCTGCAAACGCGCAAAGAAAGCGTGCTGGCCTCAATCCGGACGAGGAAAGCGATCGACAAGGACCTCGAAGCGGAGCTGGCGACCGCGCTGAACGATTTCAAGACCACCTGGCAATAGCAGCCTGACGAAATGGCGAACACACAGGACATCCGGCGCCGGATCAAATCTATTCGCAACACCGCCCAGATCACGAAGGCGATGCAGATGGTGGCCGCCTCCAAGATGCGCAAGGCGCAGCAGCACGCTCTCGCCGGTCGGCCCTACTCGGAGTTGTTGAACCGGGTGCTGGTCTCGCTTAAAGGCCGGACCGACCCCCTCCTCCATCCGCTCCTGCAGATTCGGCCGACAAACAGAGAACTCGTCCTCGTCATCAGCACCGACAAAGGGTTGGCGGGTGCGCTTAACACAAACCTGATGCGGGAAGCCGCGAATTTCGACTCGGCCAAGACCGTCTACGTCACGGCCGGCCGCAAAGCGCGCCAGTTCATCGCCCGGACGAAGCGCGAGCTGCTGGCGGACTTCGAGCTGAAGGACGCGCCTACCATTCTGGAAACGAAGGTCATTTCAAAATTCTGCGTCGAGAAATTCCTCGGCCGCGAGGTGGACAAGGTGACGGTCCTCTACACGCAATTCGTCAATACGATCAACCAGAAACCGGTCGCGCAGACCCTTCTCCCGATCAGCCGGTTCGTCTTCGACACGCGAGCGGGCGGGCAGAATGAGCCCGGGGTGGACCTGATGCTGGAATACACCTTCGAACCGAGTCCGCAGGCGGTGCTGGATTTCATGTTGCCCTACTACGTGCAGTATGAGGTTTACCAGATGGTCCTCGATGCCCGCGCCTCCGAGCATAGCGCCCGGATGGTGGCGATGAAGAACGCGACCGACAACGCGAATCAATTCATCAAAGACCTCACCCTCGAGTACAACAAGATGCGCCAGGCCAGCATCACGACCGAGTTGCTTGAGATCGCGACCGCGCAGATGGCGATCGGCGGTTAGCCGCCGCGTCGGCCGAAGTCCATCCCCAAAAGAATAACGGCCGCCCCCTCGCGAGGACGGCCGCCAAGCCAAACCAGGAAGGCTTTATTGTGCCGATGAAGAAATCGCGCGCAGCTGGGCCATTTTCCGGCGCCGGAGCACCTGGGTAAGGGAAACGGCAGTGATAAATCCGATGATGGGGAAGAGGGCGGCAAGGACGGGAATTGGATGCATGACTTGTCTTTCTGTTCATGATCCTGCGTTAGATTGAGTCTCAATGTCAAAAACAATTTATGTGCCAGCAGGTCGATGAGCAGGCAAAAAGTTTCATTCTCCCGCCAAATTTCTCCATACTCGTGTTTTTTTGACCCTTAGAACCGCCGGGAAAGACCGCAGAATTGAGAAGCGTGCCACTCTCCGGTTTTTTGTTGGGGGCAGGCGGCCTGCGACAGGCACTATTCCGCTCGCCAGAAGCGACCGGACCGCCTTCAATGGCGCCGATGAAACCACTTCTGCTCGCTTTCCTGACCATTGCCGCGCTCGTTAGTCCTAATGCCTTAGCCCAAGGCAAGATCGATCTCCACGCGGCCGACACCGTCCGATCCGTCCTTGAGCGACAGGTCGGCAAGACGGTCGAATTGCGCCTGAAATCCGGGGAAAAGATTGCCGGCAAGCTGGAGAAAGTGACCGACAGCATGGCCCTTCTCGCGCAACTGACGGAGGCCGATTTTTATGATGCGGCGGTCGATCTCGACAGCGTCGCCGCGATCGTGTGGCGGGCGCGATCGAATTAGGCGGCGGGCCCGGGCGCTCGTTAGGCGAGCGGAGTGGCATGGCCTTCCCTTGGACATGAGCCGGAATTTCGAGGAACTGGATTTTCGCAAGACGCCGCTCGGCGAATTGAGCCTGCGCCGACGCCGTCTCCTGTCGTTAGGCGGGAGGGAGATTTTCGAGGTCAAGCTGGGCGACGCCTTTCTCATGTCGAGCCTCTTCCACGAAGTAGAAGTGGCCCTGGCCGATCTCGGGTTGTCGGACCTGCAAGGGGAGGCGTGGGATGTAGTCGTCGGCGGCCTCGGCCTCGGATACACGGCAGTCGCGGCCCTTGGCCACCGTGAAGTCGCCTCTCTGCTCATCCTCGACGCCCTCCCGGCGGTGATCGAGTGGCACCTGCGCGGACTCGTCCCTCTCGGTGCGCGACTCCGCGGCGACCCGCGCTGCGAAATCCGCTGTGCCGACTTTTTCGCCGCCGCCCGGTCTGCAGAGGGATTCGATCCGGAGCGACCCGGCCGGCTCTTCCATGCCGTCCTGCTCGACATCGATCATTCGCCGCGCCATCTCCTTCATCCGGACAATGCGCAATTTTATCAGCCGGATGGGCTGCGCGCCCTAGCCGACCACCTGCGTCCGGCAGGCATCTTCGCGCTCTGGTCCGATGAAGCGCCGGACGACGAATTTCTCGATGCGCTCAGCGCGGCCTTCGCCACCGCTCGCGCCCACATCGTTCGCTTCGAGAATCTGCTTTTGGATGGGACTTCCGAGAGCACCGTTTACGTCGCAGCCAAAGCCGAGGCTCGTTAAACCCGCTAACTCGTTTCCGATTCGGTGAGCAGGAAGGTCGTTAGGGCGAGGCCCAGCTCCCTGCGAACTGTTGCGATCTGACGGGAAAAGCGGAGCAGCCTGACGATCGCGATGGGATGCGTCAATAGGTAGCGGGCGAGCACAGTGGCGTTCGTCCGTTGCCGGCTGAGGTCGAACAAGACTTCGGGCGGGGCAGGGAAGGGGGCGGCCGTCGTGTCGCTGATGACTCGCAGAGAAAGCATGGGGATTTTCCGCGCCGCGCAAGCCTGCGCGATCCATTCCGTTTCCATGTCGACCGCGTCGGCGTCGTGCTGGCGGGCGAATTGTGCGCGCTCGGCCGGGTTTTCCACGATGCGATCCGCCGTCGCCAGTTTGCCGACCCGGCAAATGAGCGCCGCGCGCGCGCGGGCGAGGAGATCGGGATCGGAAAAGTTCTCCGCCAGAAAAAGGTGGCCCGCGCCTAACGACGGATCGACCCCGCCGGCGAAGCCGCTGCTGATCAGGAAGTCACAGGGTTGGGAGTCGAGAAACGGCTCCAGGCGCTGGCGGCACAGTTTTCCACCGACGCCGGTGTGGAAAATGACCACTTCCTCGTGGCGCGCACCGAGCAGGCGCCGAAAATCGCTGCTCTCGCTCGGCAGGGCGAAGGTGACCGCGATCATCGCGCGAACCGCTCAGTGCGGGGCGGAGAGCACAATCTCGAGATGGACCGGCTCGTTAGGCGAAGCGGTGCCCGACGTTGCGGACGAATCCGGAGCGGGGCCGCCGAGGGCATGGAGCGTGTGCCGGAATTGCACTTCGGTCGAAGCCGGAATCAGGACCAGCACCTTGAATCCGTTCTCGTCCGGCAGCCCTTCCGTTCCCGAACCGCCGACCGCGGTCGCCGCCGCGATGATCTTCTGCGCGACCTCGTCCTGCTTGTCCCGGGGCACGGTCATCTTTACCGGTTCGATCCCGAGGGTCGGCGGAGTGAAAGCCGCTACGGCCGATTTTTCAAGTGAGCTTTGCAACTGCTGGCGGAGAACCGCTTCGCGCTCTTTTTGCATCTCTTGCGGCGGCCCGGCCGTGTGAAAAATGTAGAACAATCCCAAGGCGACGTTCATTGCCACGAGGACGGCGAAGGCGGCGGCGAGTTGCCGCCCGCGTGAGCCGGCCCGGGTGATGGCGGAAGATTCTCCGGCCGGACGCTGCAAATTGCGATGGATCTGGCGGGCGGCAACGAACTGCTGCTGCAATTCCGGGTCGGCAATGAGGGCGCGCTCGAGACGTTCGCGCTCCGGCGGCGGCAATTTCCCCTCGAGGTAATCGAAAAATTTTTCCGGCGTCATTCGTTTGGCGGCGAAGGAAGAGCGCAAGCTAAGGCGGGAGCGCTGTTAGTCCAGAAAGTGAGCGCACCATGGCGGGCGGTTGCGAATAAAAGGTGGGAAATTAACCTATTACACTCGTGGGTGACGATGGAGAGAGCTCAATCCAACCGCACCGCAGCAGAGGTTGGATCCGGTGGCTCCTCATTGGGCTCGGGGCGATCCTTCTGGTGCTGGCGGTTTTCCATGGACCGATCCTGCGGGCCCTTGTTCATGCGGTCGCGGTCAAGGTCGCAGCGGGGCAAAACCTAAAGCTCAATTTCCAGATCGAGGGCGATCCATTCGATCAAATTACCCTCCGCAATGTGCACGCGACCCCAACGGGTCCGACGGCGGTGCGGTCGCTCGAGGCCGACACGATCAAGGTCGATTACAGCATTCCCGATCTCGTTTTCCATGGAATGTCCGACGCGCTGAAGAACGTCGAGCTGCACGGCGTGACGGCGGTGATCGATTCGTCGAAGGCGCTCCCGACGCCAACCCCGGCACCGAACCAGAAGTTCAGTCTCCCGGCGTATTTCCCCGACCGGCTGGAGGCGAGCAACGTCAACCTAACGATGAAGCAACACTCCCAGGACATGGTCGTGAAGGACCTGAACATCGGGCTTTATCCCGATCGCGAAGGCAAGTTGCAGATTGCCACGCTCCAGGTGCCCGGGGTCGATACCTGGAAGGACATTGAGGCGACGACGACTTACGCAAACAAGAACCTCTACCTTCACAACCTGACTCTCGACCAGAACACCCATTTTGAGACGGTGAACGTGGACGCCTCCCAGATCGGCCAAGGGAAATTTAGCCTCGGACTCGCGGGAACACTCGGCGGCGGTAAGATCAAGACCCAAGCCGAGATCTCAACCAGCGGAAAAGGGACAAACGCGACGACAAACCTGCACGCGAAGGATATCTCGTTAGGCAAACTGGCGAAATATTTCGGGCAATCGCCGGGGCAACTGGAGGGCGCGGTGAAAAGCGTCGATGCCGATCTCAAGGGTAACCTCGACAAACCCTCCACCCTCGAGGGCAACTTCAAGGCTGAGATGGAGAACGTGCATGCCCACGGCTTTACCCTCGATCGCGTGAAGGTCGACGCCGAGGCGCACAATGGCAGGGCGACGATCCACGAAGCGCGGATCGACCAGGGAAATAATCATATCCAACTGCGGGGTTCGGCCGAGCTCCCGAAGTCGAACGAGGAGTTCGGGCGCACCCCGGGCAACCTCCAGTTTTCCGTCGACGCGCCGGACCTGCAAAAGCTGACTGGTTTCATGACCCCGCCGGCGAGCGGTAGCCTCCAGGCCAGCGGTAACATCAAGACGGAAAAAAATACTGTGCAGGTGAACGCACATGCGACCGGCGCGCAGGTCCATTACCAGGACGCGGCGATTGAAAATCTTTCCGTCAACCTGACGGCGGATAAGAAGCTGGCCCAGCCTAACGATAAGGAAGAGGCGCCGGCTTTCGAAGGGCTGCGCTCGAGCAGCGACCTGCAGATGCAGAACGTGCACTATGGGGATTTCGCCGTCGACCAGGTGCGCGGGACGGTGAAAAGCGACGACGCGAAGGTGACCCTTTCGCCGCTCATCGTCCAGGACCAGAACAACCTCCTGCGGGCGAGCGGCAGCTTCCAGCTTCCCGGGCCTGACGAGAAGTTGATCAATCAGCCGGCCGATCTCCAGTTCAGCCTGCGCGCGCCGGAGATGGGGGAATTCTGGAAGAGCGGCGCGTTGAACAAGGTCACCGGCCAATTGCAGGGCGATGGCGACGTTCGCATCCGCAACGGCATTACCAGCGGCGCGCTCCATTTCTCTGGAAAAAATATTGCCCGGCAAGAACTCCTCGTGCGACAGCTCAACCTTCAGGCCTCGATCGCGGGGGACGCTTTATATCTGAACGATTTCACCGCGGAGCTCAGCGATCAGGATTACATTCGCGCGCACGGGCAGGCGGGTTTGAAAAAGCCGTTTGCCTACAGAGGCGCGGCGACGGCGCATCTCGGGAATCTTTCGACTTTCGAGCCGTTGCTCAGAAGCGGCGCGCCGGGAGAGCCGGGGTCGGCGATCCCGGCGACAGCGAAGAAGAAGACGCCGCTGGCGGGTTCGTTGGTGGTGGATTGGGACGGACACGGCGAGGCCGCAACTTTCAAGAACAACGGCAATCTCCGTTTCAAACTCGAGCGCGGGCGTTACGCCGAACTCGAGAATCTCCAGGCCAATGTGGAAGCGCATTACACGCCGCAGGAACTGAATGTGCCAATCGTTTACCTGGCGAGCGACAAGCTCAATCTGCAAACCAGTGTGCAGGCAAAGAACGGGCGGATCGAGGTCAGCAACCTGGAGATCGACCAGGGGAAAACAAAGTGGGCCACCGCCTACGCCGCGATCCCGTTTTACTGGAGCCATCTTGGGACCGGGAAGCCGCTCTTTCCGCCCAGCGGAAACGTGCAGATGAATTTCGATTCGGAGAATCTCGACCTCGCGAAGTTGTTCGAGAGTTTTGGCGCCGAGCCGCCGGCCTCCGGGCAACTGACGGTGACGCTCGACGCGCATGGCCCACTCGAGCAGTTGCAGGCGAATCTCAATTTGCAGCTCCAAAATATTGAAGCCGCCGCGGTCAAGCAGCTCGAACCGACGAGGGTCGACGTCGCGATGCGGCTCCAGAATAACGAGCTGAACGTCGCCGGCAAAATCCAGCAGCCGAAAATTCAGCCGGTCCAGATGGATGCCCGCATGCCGTTGAACGTCTCGGACATGGTCGCGAACAAGAAGCTCGACGAGCAGACGCCGATCACCGCCAAGGTGGTGATGCCGCGCAGCTCGGTCAATTTCATTCGCGAATTCGTCCCCGCGCTGCGCCAGCTCGACGGCACCCTCGCCCTTAACGTCAACGTCGATGGCACCATCGCCAATCCCGTTTTGAGCGGCGCGGCCGAGATGAACATCGTGGCGGCGCGGTTTGAAAATCCGACGCTGCCCGCTCTGCATGATTTCAAGGCTCAGCTCAACTTCCGCAACGACACGCTCACCTTCGAGCGTTTCGGCGGCGATTTGGCCGGTGGCCCATTCACCATCTCGGGCAGGATCACCCTGCCAAAGCTGACCGAGCCAAATTTCGATCTGCATCTGAAAGCGAACAGCGTCCTCGTCGCGCGGAATGACAACCTGACCGCGCGCGTCGACGCCGACATTAAAGTCGAGGGCCCGCTCAAGAGCGCGACGGTCAGCGGCCAGGTCCTGACGACGAACAGCCGTTTCTTCAAGAACATCGACATCATTCCGATTGCGCTCCCTGGCCGGCCGGCGCCGCACCCCGAGCCGCCATCGGCCGCGCCGACGCTTTCATTTCCCGATCCGCCGCTGCGCGACTGGAAATTTGACCTAACGATCAAAAGCAAGGAGCCATTCCTGATTCGCGGCAACCTCGCCACCGGCAAGGCGATCATCGATATGAAAGTGGCCGGCACTGGCCTCCACCCCCAGCTCCAGGGTCAGGTGCGGCTCGACAGCTTCGACGCCACCCTCCCGTTCAGCACTCTTTCGATTAACCTCGGCTTTCTCTACTTCGACCCGGACGATCCGCTCAATCCACGAATCGAATTGCAGGGCACCTCGCTCATCCGCGATTACACGATCCACGTTTACGTCTACGGGACGGCGCAGAATCCGCAGGCGGTTTTCAGCAGTGAGCCGCCGCTCCCGCAGGAGGAAATCATCTCTCTCCTCGCCACCGGCACGACTCGGGAGGAACTGGCCACCGGTAATGTCCTGGCCAGCCGCGCCGCCATCCTTTTGGTCAAGCAGCTCTATCGCAAGATCTTCAAGAAAGGCGCGCCGCCGGAGCGGGACGATTCGTTTTTCAACCGGCTCGATGTTGACTTTGGCAATGTCGATCCGCGGACCGGGGAGCAGACCGCCACCGCCCGCTACAAAGTGAGCGATCACTTCGTGCTCATCGGGGATCTCGGCGTGCAGGGCGGGTTTCGCGGGCTGGTCAAGTACCTCATTCGATTTCGCTGATGAAACGAGTCGTCGGCCTGCTCCTGTTTTTTTGCCTAACGAGTCAGGTCGTGCGGGCCCAGGGTGCGGTCAAACTTCCGGAGCAGGAGCAAAAAGAGAAGCAAAAAAAGGCGCAGGGGAAAGAGCAGGAAAAAATCGCGCAACGGGCCAACCTCGAGATCGTCGGGAACACTGCCTTTGACGAGAAGGAGCTGCGCTCCCAGCTCAAGGAGCAGATCACTTTCATCGAGGAAAACGGGCTCACTGCGGCTCGGGCCGACGACGCCGCGTTTTTCCTCGAGCTTTTCTACCGAAAACACGGCTACGCCAAGGTTAACGTGAGCTACACGCTCCTCTCTGCGAATCGATTTCGGCTCACGGTTTCGGAAGGCCCGCTCGTCCATCTCGGCACGCTGCTTTTCATCGGCAACCAACAGGTGAAATCGGACAAGCTCTTCGATTACGCGGTCGGCCCGACGCGGGAACGTGTCTCCAAGGCGCAGGCACTCCTACCCTTCGTCCCCGGCGACCTCGAGGAAGGGGCGAATCTTGTGCAGCGTTTTTATCTTTCGGAAGGATACGTGGATTGCGTGGTCGAGCCGCCGACCTACGAATACGTGCGGCCGGATCTGGTCACGGCGCGGATCGTGATCCACGAAGGACAGCAGTATTTCTTCGGCAACATCAACTGGGTCGGGCCGACCATTTACCACCCCGAAACCTTGCGTGGGCAGATGCTTGATCTTCTCCGGAAACCGTATACCGCGGGGCGGCTGGCCGATATTCCGCGGCGTCTTCAGGCTTATTACAAAACGCGCGGTTATTATGCGGTGAAGGTGGATGCGATCGGCGATCCCACGCTCGCCATCCACGGCAAGGTGCCGGTGCGGGTGACGATCGACCCAGGCCCGGTTTATCATTTCGATGGAGTGACGGTGAAAGGGACGCGTCAGCTCCGCCCACAGTATCTCGTCAATCGATTCAAGAAACTGCGCGGCCGGCCCTACAGCCCGGAGACGCTCGACAAAAAATTCCGCGAGATGATGCGAACCGGCCTCTTCAACATCCTCAAGGTCAATCCCACCCCAGTCGATGGAAACCTCCTCCGGCTCGATGTCACGGTCGAGGAAGCCAAGCCGCAGGAGTTTGGCTTTTCGATCGGCTACGGCTCGTTCGACGGAGCGATCGTCGGCGCCTCCTACGCGAATCGCGATCTCTTCGGTTATGGACGGCCGATCACGACCTCCGTGGAATGGTCGCAACGCGGCTACAAGGGCGACATCACCTTTGAAGATCCGTATCTCTTCAACACCGGCTTCGGATTACAGGTCCGGCTCTCCGCCATCACCTATGACTTCGATGGCTACTCGAAATTCGAGCTCGGCGGCCGGGTCACGCTCAGCCGCAAGATTACCGACAAATATTCCGTCGGTCTCGTCTACGGCGGGCGCCATGTCGAGGTCACGAGTGCTGACATCCCTAACGACTTGCTCGGCGACACCTCCTATTACATCAGCTCCATCGGGTTCACCCAGACGCTCGATCTGCGAAAAAACCCGCTCGTCGCGCCGCGCGGACTTGTTTTCGACAATACGGTCGACCTAGCCTCGAACGCGATCGGGAGCGAGATCGATCTGCTCCGCGCCACCGGCCGGGTGAGCTACTACCTTTCCTTCGCGCCCGATCCAGCCCAACTCGAGGGCGAGGATCTGGAGAAGTCCGGATTGCAAAAATGGTTCGAGCGCAGCCTGCTGGCCTTCGGCGCGCGCGCCGGGATCGTTTACCCGCTCGATACCGCCGGCACGAGCGCGGCGCGCGCGATCCCGATCGACGAACGCTTTTTCATCGGCGGGAGCACGACAGTGCGGAGCTTCGACGAACGCGACCTCGGGCCACACGATCGGTTCGGCCATCCGATCGGGGGCGAGTATTACACCATCTTTAACGTTGAATACACCTTTCCGCTTTATGGCGAATTGATGGGCGCGGTTTTCGTCGATGCCGGCAACCTGCTGCCCGACGCCCGCGCCCTCAGCCTCGACGACATGCGCTACGGGATCGGCGCCGGCCTGCGCTACAACCTGCCGATCGGGCCGATCCGGCTGGATTACGGAGTAAACCCGAGCCCGCGCGAAGACGAAGCCTTCGGGGCGTTCCATTTCAGCTTCGGGTTCGCCTTTTGAGGTAGCGCAAGCTTCCACCTTGACTCATTGGTGGGAGCGAGACGCTTTCGAGCCGGGATTCGCGTCCATCTATTCTAAGCCGGCCTCCCCCTCAGGCTCGACGGAGTCTCGCCCCACCACTCAAGCTTGCGTTACTGGCGCGGGTTTGCACAAAAACCTTGTCATCCCGAGCCGTCGCAGGACGACCAGGGACGACAAAGTGCCGCCGTGAGATCCCTCGGCGGCGTTGGCGTCCCTCGCGCATTCTCGGGATTGCGGGCGGCGCGAGCCGCCGTTATATTTTGCTTCCGGCTGCGCCGTGTTTAGTCGTTAGGCCAGCGAACCGGGAAAACACCATGGAAACAACACTCGAAGCACCAAAAACCAGCTCCGCCGCGCAGACCGATTTCCTGCCGCTCGAGGGAACCGATTACGTTGAATTCTACGTCGGCAATGCAAAGCAGGCCGCGCATTTTTATAAGACCACGTTCGGCTTTCAGAGCCTCGCCTACTCCGGTCCGGAAACGGGCGTGAAAGAACGCGCCAGCTACGCCATTCGACAGAACAAACTTACCTTCGTCCTCACCACCCCGCTCCGCTCGGAGGGCCCGATCGCCGACCACATTTACAAACATGGCGACGGGGTGAAGGTGCTCGCCCTCCGTGTCCCAGACGCCACCTCCGCCTGGCAGGAAACGACCAAACGCGGCGGCAAAACTTACCTCGAGCCGAAGAAATTGACCGACGGCGACGGCGAAGTCGTCATCAGCGGCATCCACACCTACGGCGAGACGGTTCATCTTTTCATCGAACGCAAGAACTACCGCGGGCCGTTCATGCCCGGCTTCGAGAAATGGGATCCCAGCTACGAGACCGAGTCCACCGGGCTGCAATATGTCGATCATTGCGTCGGCAACGTCGGCTGGAACCAGATGAACCCATGGGTCAAGTTCTACGAGGACGTGATGGGCTTCCGCAACATCCTCTCCTTCGACGACAAGGACATTTCGACCGAATACTCTGCGCTCATGAGCAAGGTTATGAGCAACGGCAACGGTTTCGTGAAATTCCCGATCAACGAGCCGGCCGAAGGAAAAAAGAAATCCCAGGTCGAAGAGTATCTCGATTTCTACAATGGCGAAGGGGTGCAGCACGTCGCGATCGCGACCAAGAACATCGTCGCGACCGTGAGCGAGCTGCAGAATCGCGGGGTCGAGTTTCTCAAAATCCCGGCGACCTATTATGAGACCGTGCTCGATCGCGTCGGCAAAATCGATGAAGACCTCGAGCCGTTGCAGCGCCTCGGCATCCTGATCGATCGCGATGACGAAGGCTATCTGCTCCAGATTTTTTCCAAGCCGGTCGAGGATCGGCCGACGCTTTTCTTCGAAATCATCCAGCGCAAAGGTGCGAAGAGTTTCGGGAAAGGAAATTTCAAGGCGCTCTTCGAAGCTCTCGAGAAAGAGCAGGATCGCCGGGGCAACTTATAGGAGGAGACACGACCATGCCGCACTATCAAAAACTGGGAGAGATTCCACGGAAACATCACGTCTGGTTCCACCGCAACGGCGCCGGCCCCGGCTACAAGAATGAGGGCATCTATTACGAGCACGTCATTACGACCGAGGGGTTCAACGAGGCTTACTCGATCATGTATCACCTGCGGCCGCCGACCCGCGTGCGGAGCGTGGAATTGATCAAGTGCGAGGAGCTAAAAAAGGTGACGGACGCGCCGCTGCGCCATCATCATCTCAAAGCAGGGAACGTCCCGCGGAAGGGCGATCTCTACACCGGCCGCGTCCCGATGTTATTCAATCAGGACATGATCGCCTACCGGCAGAAGCCGGCCAACACATACGGCGAATACGAGTATTACCGCAACGGCGGGGCGGACGAGATCATCTTCGTTTTCCACGGCGCGGGCACCCTCGAGTCGCCCTTCGGCAAGCTGCGTTATCGGGCGGAGGATTACATTGTTGTTCCGCGCGGGATCACCTATCGGCTCGTGCCGGACAAGATCGAGGAGGAAGATTATCTCATCCTCGAATCGACCGGGCCGGTGCGGATTCCGCGGCGTTATTTGAATCACGACGGACAAATCCGGATGGGCTCGCCCTATTCGGAGCGCGATTTCCACGGGCCGAGCGAGACGCTGGTGATCGACAAAAATGAAGACGTCGCCGTGCTCGTGAAGGACGGCCCGCGCTGGACGCGGGTGGTTCATGCCCATCATCCTTTCGACGTCGTCGGGTGGGATGGTTTCGTTTATCCCTTCACCTTCAATGCGCAGGATTTTGAGCCGATCACCGGCTTTGTCCATCAACCGCCGCCGATTCATCAGACCTTCGAAATTCGCGGCTACGTGGTCTGCACCTTCGCGCCGCGCATGCTCGATTACGGTCCGGACGCGGTCAAAATCCCGTGGGTGCACGACAACGTCGAAGCCGACGAGGTTCTCTTCTATGTGCGCGGAAATTTTGGTTCGCGCAAAGGGATCGAGGCCGGCTCAATGACGCTGCATCCGCGTGGCATCCCGCATGGGCCGCACCCGGGCACGATTATGGCGAGCAAAGACGCGGAGCGGACGGAAGAGTTGGCGGTCATGTTCGACACCGAGCACACGCTCGAGCTGACCGAACAGGCGGTGAAACTCGACGACGAAAAGTATCCGCTCAGCTGGCTCGACTAGTGAACACGACCAACGGCGAGACAGAACTGCAGGCGGCGCAACGGCGGATTCGCGAAATCCCGCGTTGCGGCGCGGCTCGAATCGCCAGCCTCGAGCAATCCTTTCTGCAGATCATCGAAGCCGTCGGCGAAGATCCGCAGCGCGAAGGCCTGTTGAAAACCCCTGCGCGTGCGGCGCGGGCGATCGAGTTCCTGACCGCGGGGTATCGGCAGAGTCTCGACGACATCGTGAATGACGCGATCTTCCATTCCGAAGCGAGCGAGATCGTGCTGGTGAAGGACATCGAGCTCTACTCGATGTGCGAGCACCACATGCTGCCGTTCATCGGGAAAGCGCACGTCGCCTACATCCCGGACGGCAAAGTCATCGGTCTCTCGAAAGTCGCGCGCATCGTCGACATGTTCGCGCGGCGGCTCCAGATCCAGGAAGATCTCACGATGCAAATCGCCGATGCGCTCATGACCGCGTTGCAACCGCAGGGTGTTGGCGTCGTGATTGAGGCGAAGCACCTCTGCATGATGGCGCGGGGCGTCGAAAAGCAGAACTCCGTCATGACCAGTTCCTGCCTGCTCGGCTCGTTTAAGGAAGACCCGCGCACCCGAGCGGAGTTCCTCGCCCTCCTCGCCCAGTGATTTCGCGATGCTGCTGACGGTCAGCAAGCGCCTGGAGTTTTCCGCTTCACGCCGGCTTCGCTCGCCCGCTTTTTCGGAAGCGGAAAACCTCGCCGCCTTCGGTCTCGAATCCGCCGCTCGTTACGGCACGGGTCGAAATTACGTCTCCTATTTTGTTTTTACAGGCGAGGTCAACCCGACCAACGGGATGCTGGTCAACATCAGCGAGATCAAAAGACGGGTGGAAGAAATCCTGCACGCCCGGTTCGATCACAAGTTTTTGAACGAAGATCATCCCGCCTTTCGTGAAACGCCGCCGACGGCGGAGAACATCGCGCGCCAGCTCTTCAGCGAGGTCGCGCCGCTTTTCAGCGATCTAGAAGCCGCGCTCGTCGCCTGTCATCTCGTCGAATCGCCGGAGCGCAGCGCGACCTTTTATGCCGACGGCGCGACGGACGAAAATCATTGGCTGGAATTCTCCGCCGCCCGCCAGACGATGTCGCCGCACCTGAGCCCGGCGGAAAACGAGCAGCTCTTCGGGGTCGCGAGCGCGCCGCACGGTCACGGCCATTATTACCGCGCCCGCTTCACCTTTGGCGGCGACGAGCCGGAGAGCGCCGCGCGGCACAAAGCGTTGAGCGAAGCGCTCGATGGCCTTCGCACCGAACTCGACCACAAGAACCTCAATCACGACGTTGTCTCCCTAACGAATCGGCCGAAGACGACGGAGAGCCTGGCGCAATATCTCTTCGAGAGGGTGGCGAGCGGACTCCCGTTGCAGCGCGTTCGCCTCCACGAGCGCGACGATTTCTTTGCCGAGTATTGGAGCGGCGGAACATTTTTCCTCGGCATGCGCCGCGCCTTTGGCGCTGCGCATCGCCTCCACGCTCCGGCACTTTCTGCGGCAGAGAACGCCGACCTCTACGGGAAATGCAACAACCCGCGCGGGCACGGCCACCGTTATCTGACCGAAGCGACGATCGGCGGATCCTACGACGCGCGCAGCGGCACGCTCTACAATTTTCTCGCGCTTCGCGATGGCATCGATACGGCGCTCGCACCCTGGCAGGACAAGCATCTCGATCTGGAGACAGAAGCATTCCGCGCACAACCCTCGACCGGAGAAAACATCGTCCGCGCCCTCTGGCCTCGAATGGACGGCGAGCTCGACGATCGTCTAGTTCGCCTCCGCCTGTGGGAAACACCTAACAATCGCTTCACCGTCCGTTGTGGTCCGCGGCGGTGACCGCGACCTCTCTTTCAGAAATTCGGACGACACGGCGGTCCTCCCTCCAGCCAGTCCCGCTTGTTGCGCATTCCGTGCCCGCCTAGACTCCCCCCATGCCGGATCCAAACTCGGAGAAGCGGTTGGAAGAAGATATCAGCATTCACATTTTCACCGTTTCGGCCGGTATGGTCGGCGTTTGCCTGACCGTCATCGGTCTTCTCCGGGTCGTCATCACGTTGCGCAAGACGGATACGCTGGCCGATGATCTGCTCGCGCTCGACGCGCTCCTTTTTCTCGTCGCCTGCTTTTCATCCTACTGGGCATTGCGCACCCGCAGCGCGCAACGCATGCATCGAGTCGAACGCTTCGCCGATGTTATTTTCCTCCTCGCTCTTGTCCTCATGGCGGTGATTTGTGCCTTCGTCACCTACGCGATCACAATTCTGAGGTAGGTATCGCATGGAGGAAAAAGAAATTTGTTAAGCCAATCTCATGACTGCTGAGCAATTTCGTCGTCTCGCCCTTGCTCTGCCTGGGACGGAGGAGCGCTCGCACATGGCCCATCCCGATTTTCGCGTCCGGAACAAGATCTTCGCGACTCTCGGTTATCCCGAAAGCGGATGGGGAATGGTCCGGCTTTTGCCGGAACAACAGGCCGAAGTCATTCGCGCCGCTCCGGAGAACTTTCGTCCGGCGGCTGGCGCCTGGGGCCGAAGCGGAAGCACGCTCGTCCAGCTGGCAACGGTGAGTGCTGCGCAGCTGCTTCCGATTCTGCGGCAGGCTTACGAGAATCTGATTGCTCCCGCGTCGCTCAAGCCCGCCGGCGGGCGCGATAAAGCGCCTCGGCGGCGACGAGCGCGCTGACGCTGCACGCGGCATAAAGGGAACGGCTTGTCGTTTACTCGGCGCCGCCCGCTTGCAAAGGCGAGCCGCGTCCGGAAAAATGGCGGAATGGAAACGCTGACCGCAATCGATCGCGCTGTAACGGAGGGGAAATTGCTCGAGTCGAGTGCAGCCAACATCCGGCGCACGCTCCAGAACACGACTTCGCCGGTCGCCTCGCAGTCGATCGGGGAGCTAAGCGAGGCCGGCGAGTGGACGGAATTGAACGATCGGTTCTATCGGGCGCTCGCTTTCGGGACCGGTGGCATTCGCGGGCGCACGATCGGCAAGATCGTAACCCAGGCAGAGCGGGGCACGCCTAACGACCTCGGACGACCGCAGTATCCCTGCGTCGGCACGAACGCGATGAACTGCGACAGCGTGACGCGCGCCACCCAGGGATTGGCGGAGTATTTGTGTGAGTGGTTTCAGCGCGAAGGACTCAGCGGCCGGCCGAAGACCGTGATCGCGCACGACACGCGTTTTTTCTCCTCCGAATTCACCCGCCTGGCGGCCGAGGTCGCGGCGCGCAACAACTGCGATGCCTGCATCTTCGAAGGTCCGCGCTCTACCCCGGAGCTGTCCTTTGCTGTCCGGTATCTGCGTGCGAACGCCGGTGTGGTTGTTACCGCGAGCCACAACCCGCCGCACGACAACGGCTACAAAGTTTACTTCGGCGATGGGGCCCAGGTCGTGGAGCCGCACGCCAGCGGTATCATCGCGAAAGTGAACACTGCCGGAGCACCCGCGCCTAACGAAGCGCACGGCGACGTCACCACCCTTGGCAGGGAGGTCGATGAAGCCTACATAGAGCGGCTCCAGACCCTCGTCCTCGATCCCAGGCTGGTGCGCGCACAAAGCGACCTGCGCATTGTTTACACGCCGATCCACGGCACCGGCGGCGTCATCATCAAGCCAATGCTGAAGCGGCTCGGTTTTACGTTCGACGTGGTCGCGGAGCAGGATCAGTTCGACGGGCGTTTCCCCACCGTGCAGTCGCCCAACCCGGAAAATGCCGAGGCCCTGAAGCTGGCGATCGAGCTTGCGCAAAAGAAAGAAGCCGACCTCGTGATCGCGACCGACCCCGATTGCGATCGGATGGGCGTGGCGGTGCGGAGCGCGAGCGGCGAAATGAAATTGCTCACCGGCAACCAGATCGCGTCGCTGCTCGCCTGGTATCGGACGAAAACGTTATTTGATCAGGGCGTGCTGAACGCGGCGAACGCGTCACGGGGTGTGCTCATCAAGACTTTTGTCACGACCGATCTGGTGAAAGCAATCGCCGAGAAGTACGGCGTGCGGTGTGTCGAGACGCTTACCGGTTTCAAATACATCGGTGCGAAGCTGCTCAAGTATGAGCGCGCCGTGCCGCTGGAGGCGGGCCAAGATTATCGCGATCTCTCCGAAAAGGAGACGCGCCGACTCCGGCTCGCTGATTCGTCGTTTTACATCTTCGGCGGCGAGGAAAGCTACGGCTACAGCGGCGCCGATTTTATCCGCGACAAGGATGGCAATGGCTCCGCGATCATGTTCTGCGAAGTCGCGGCCCACGCGAAATCGCGCGGTCTGTCGATCGACGAGCTGATGGATGAGATCTATCGCGAGCTGGGTTATTACCTGGAGAAAAACGGCGCCCTCACTTTCGAAGGCGCAGAAGGCGCGGCACGGATTCAGAAGTTGCTCGCTACCTACATCCAGAACCCGCCTAACGAAATGCTCGGGAGCAAGGTAAGTTTCATTCGCAATTTCGAGACCGACACGATCCACGATGTCGAAGGTGACGAAATTCCAAAGGAGAAAATGCTGATTTTTGAATTGGCAGATCGAACGCGAGTGGCTGTGCGCGGTTCGGGCACGGAGCCGAAGATCAAATATTACCTCTTCGCGCAGCGTCGACCCGAGACCGGAAGATTCACGGCGGAGGATCTGGAAAAGATCAAACCCGAGGTCGAACAAAAACTCGAAGCGCTCTGGAAGTGGCTGCAGGAGGACGCGCAGCAGCGCGTGTAGACGCTTCGCTCTGCGAAGCGCGGGAGTTCCTGGAGGAAACCTCGGCCGCCGTTAGAAAATGAGCGCCGCGACTCGACATCTCGCGCCCTGTGGCCAAAGTGGCTCGTGAGCGAAATCAGTCTCAACGGCGGTGAAATCTCGATTCTAAAAACGATCGGTCTGAGTGGCGCCCCGATGGCCGGCGCACAGTTGGCCGATCGGATGGATGAAATGGAAAGCGCCGAGTTCCTCGATACGCTCTCCGGCTTGATCTCGATGGATTACGTCGTCCCGAACAAGGTCAATATCCGCACGATGGACGATGTGAAGAGTGCTTCCTTCCGGGTAAATCCGGCCAGCGCGCGCGACCTAAAGGATGCGGTCTATCCTTCGCGGAAAAAGGCCGAAAGCGGCCGGCGCAGGCGGCGATCGTGATTGACGCGTGAGCGAAAAATCGCGGAAGAAAACCTGGCTCGTCGTCGTCTGGCCATGGCTTGCTGCGGCGCTCACG